>DATFNV010000620.1:0-11698 GCA_035266225.1 Gemmataceae bacterium | reverse complement strand
CGTGTGGATCGGCGGGCAGTGGGAGGCGTTCCAGGAGCAGCGCATCGAGCGGGAAGTGGAGCGCCTCTATCCTCACCGTGACCTCGTCGCCGGTGAGGCCTTCTTCGCCTTGGCACCGTAGCGGACGGGCGGTTACGCCCTTCTTCTTTCGTAGAGCAGACCGTGGGTGAGCCCTCACCCGCGGCCTGTATTGAGTTTATCGGGCCGGCCGAAAAAATGCTAGGCTGCGGCCCGCCCCCTTCGATCCCGCCACGGCGCCGGCCCTCGACTGGTTCCTGTTCGGCGCCGCGGCCGGCGACGACATTGTCCTCCGCCGCGCCTGGGACGTGGCCGACGGGCGCGGCCTGGACAAGGCGCGCCGGCCGTTCCTCGTCCGCCGCTTCCTCGACCTGGGGCCCGACGGCCGGCCCATCGACCGGTCGAGTCCTTGGCCCCTGGCCGAAGCGACCTGACCGGCCGATCCTGCCGCCGCGTGCGCGTCGGGGCGAGCCGTGGATGCAGGCACGGACGACCGACCGCTCGCGATCGCTGGAGTCGTTGTGCCAGGAGTGGAATGCGACGGTACTGGAGCATCGCTTGCGCACCGAGCGCGGGCGCCATTGCTTGCTGCGCGACTTGCGAGCGGCACCCCCTTGTCATGTCGCTTGAGAGCGCACACCCAGAGCCGCTCGCAACCGATGACACAGCAAGAAGTTACACAGAACTCGCGACCCTGTTCTCTTCTCCGAAACGAACCTCACTCCCCCCTCGCCGTCGGGCACTCCAGGGCGAAGAACATCTTGAATTTCGGCTGCGGGTCGCGGCGGAGGAACATGGCCCCCAGGTACAGTCCGGGCGCCACCTCGCGGGTCTCGTCGCGGACGTCGGCCCAGACCCACGACGTTCCGCCGTAGTCCATGACGATGGCGGGGCCGCCGTCCAGCCAACTCTCGCCACAGGACACCCGTGCCCGAATCGCCTTGAAGCCACACCACTGGTTCACCAGCGTGCCGTCGCAGGCCGAGAAGTGCTTGCCGTGCCAGAGCAGGCGGCTGACCTTTGACCTCGTGGCGGCGAGCTTCGCCTCGGGGCAGTAGATGGCCAGGCCCCGGAAGTACCCGACCGGGACCGGCCCCGGGCTGGATGCCCGGTACAGCCGCTCCAGGTCCGGCCAACTCCTCTGCGCGAGTTCCTCCAGGGAGTGGGGACGGATCACCGGACACGGGACGCTCGTCGCCGCGTCCTCGGCAAGAGCAACGCCCGGCGGGAATGCGTTCCAGACCAACGCCCCGACCAGAATGGCAACCGCCTTGGACCTCTGCAGCGACGGCATGATCTTCTCCGTTGAGGAGCCGGGGCGGACGAACGCGGGGTGCGGATCCGGCCTGCCCTCTCGGCCTTATCGGTCCCGGGCGGGGCTCCAGTTGACCCCGAAGGCCGCGTGGGCGGTATTTCGGACAACCCGGGACGTTCCGGTCGCCACGGCTCGGGGTGATGACTCCGCGTTAGCGACGGCGCCGCACCGGAGGGGAAAAAGCGTTGCAGCGTCCCCCCGACGGGGTACAATCGGATCGGTTCGGGCCGGGTCGGCCTGTTGCCGCGGAGCGTCCCGATGGGAGTCGAGGAATCATTCGAGGACCTCCTGGAGCGAGTGCGCCGGGGGGACGAGGACGCCGCCACGGCGTTGGTGCGCCGCTACGAACCGGAGGTGCGCCGCTTCGTGCGCTACCGGCTCAACTCCCCCCGGATGAGGCGGCTGCTCGATTCCGTGGACGTCTGCCAGTCGGTGTTCGCCAACTTCTTCGTCGCCGTCGCCGAGGGGCGCTTCGACCTGCACAACTCGCAGCAGCTGCGGCACCTGCTGATGACGATGGCCGGCAACAAGCTGCTCGATCACGTCCGCAAGCAAGGACGGGCCAAGCGCGGCGGGCGCAAGGCGGTCCGCTCGCGCGGCGCCTCCAGCGTGATCGACCCGGCCGCCGAGCCGGCCCGGGCCGCCGAGGCCCAGGACCTGATCGATACGGTGCGGCGGCGCCTCAACGACGAGGAGCGCGACCTGCTCGACCGCTGGATGGAGGGCTGCGGCTGGCCGGAGATTGCCAGCGGCTCCGGCGCCTCGCCCGAGGCGCTGCGGAAACGCTTCACGCGTGCCCTCGACCGGGTCGCGCGGGAGATCGGCTTGGGAGACCAGTCATGAACGGCCCGACCGCCGGCGCTCACCCGGCGCACACCACCTGGATTGCCCCGACGCCGCGCGGGGGCGCGGACACCCCGTGCGAGCCGCTGCCGCCGCTGGCGCAGGTCGCCGCCGGTCTGGCCGCCCTCCCGGCCGCCGGGCGGGTCCAGGCCCTGTGGGACGACCAGCGCCGCCGCTGGCTTTCCGGCGAGCGGACGGCCGTCGAGACCTATCTGGGTGTACTACCGCCGGCGCTGGCCGCCGAACTCCTCCTCGACCTGATCTACGGCGAGTTCGTGCTGCGCCTGGAGGCCGGCGAGGCGCCGCGGGCCGACGAGTACGCCGCCCGCTTCCCCGACCACCGCGAGGCGATCGAGCGCCAGTTGCGCTTGCACCAGGTGCTGTCCGATACCGAGGCCGAAAGTCCCGCCGCCGCCGTCCCACCCCAGGCCGCGGCGCAGCCGCCGCGAGAAATCGCCGGCTACCCCATCGTCAGCGCGCTCGACGCCGGCGGGCAGGGACAGGTCTACCGGGCCGTTCACCCGACGCTCGGCCGGGACGTGATCATCAAGGTGGGCCATCGGGCCGTCGCGCCGGGGCTCGCCGACGCCCTGGCGCAGGAGGGTCGCCTCCTGGCCGAACTGGACGACCCCGGGCTGGCCCGGGTGTACGACCTGCGGCTGCACGAGGGCCGGCCCTGCCTGGTCATGGAGTACGTACGCGGCGTCAACCTGGAGCAGCACGCGCAGCTGCGGCCGCCGGCCCCGCGCGCGGCGGCGGCGCTGGTGGCGCGCGTCGCCCGTTCCCTGGCCGCGGTCCACCGCCGCGGCGTCGTCCACCGCGACGTCAAGCCGCGCAACATCCTCATCGACGAGGCGGGCAACCCGCGCCTCATCGACTTCGGCGTGGCCCGCCTCGCCGACGCCTGGCGGCCGGAACCGGGGGCGGAGCGCGGCGTGACCGGCACGTTGGCGTACATGGCGCCGGAGCAAGCGCGCGGCGAGGCGGCCGGCCCCGCCGCCGACGTCTTCGCCCTGGGCGGCGTGCTTTACTTCCTGCTGACCGGGCACGCGCCGTACCCGGCTACGAGCTTCACGGAAACTTACGCGTCGGCGCTGCGCTGCGACTGGGACCGGGCGGCCCTGGCCGACCCGCGCGTCCCCGCTCCGCTACGGGCGGTGGTGACGAAGGCGCTGGCGCTCGATCCCGCGGCGCGGTACGCCACGGCGGACGCGGTGGCGGCGGCGCTGGAGACGTTCGCCCGTCCCCGGCGGCGCTGGCCCTGGCTGGCCGGTGCCGCGGCCGGCGCGTTGCTGGCGGGGGTCGCCGCCTGGGCGGCCACGCGGCCCCCGCCCGCCCAGCCGGGCCCGGCTCCGGTGGTCCCGGACGCGAAGGCGCGGCCGGTTTCGCTGGAGGTCCGCGTCTGGAACTCGAAGGAGAAGCGCTACTGGGAGTTGAGCGATCGCGTCCCGCTGGGCAAGGCCGAGGAGGTGCGCGTCGAGGCCGTCGCCCCGGCGGGGATGCACACCGCGCTGTTCGTGCTGTCCGGCAACCGACTCAACGCGCTGGCGACCGCGGCCCCCGCCGACGAGGATCGGACGATTTCTTATCCAGAAGGATCTCAGAAATCGTCGAAGCTCGTCGGGAAGGGCAACGAGGTCGTCCTGCTCCTGGCCCGGCGCACCGGCCCGGCCGGCGTCGAGGAGCTGCGCGGCCTGGTGGGCGACGTGGCGTGGCCGGAGCTGCCGGACCGCTCGGTGCTGCGGCTGACGCCCGACGGGGTCAAGGTGGTCCAGACGGGCCGCGACTTCGGCGCGCCCAATGAGCGGGCCGACCCCGAGGGCGAGGTGCGCCGCGGGCTGGACGAACTCCGCCGGCGCTTGGGCGGCCACTTCGATCACGTCGAGGGGTTGGCGTTCTCGCACCGCGATTGACGGCCGCTTGCGGCTTCGCATGCCCTGCGAAGCCGCAAGCGGCCGGCCCAGTGCTCACTGCGCGGTGTACAGGGCGCTGAGGCCGCCCTTGTCCGTCTGGATCTGGTACTTGCCCCCATCCTTGAGGTTGTAAACCCGCTTCGGGTGGGGAGCCGGTTGTGGCAGGATGAGGACGACCCCCGTCTCCCTCGGCGGGATGGCGAAGACCCGGTTGTGCGGTCCGCCGGCCGGGAGCGACTGGTCGCGATCGTTGCCGGTGACGCGGAAGGTCACTGGGCCGCCGGTCTTGTTGAGCAGGCTGACGGAGATTCTCGGGACGGTGCGGGCGCCGCCGCGGCTGGCCATGGCCAGGCGGGCGAGCACGTCCAGCTCGGGGTCGCCCTTCTCCGGCAAGGCCCCTCGCGCATCGGAGATCTGCTTTAGCAGCGGCGTCCGCAACTTCTCGTCCAGCTCCTCGGCCGCCTTCACCGACGTCTCCAGGGCGTCGAGCTGCGCCTTGCTGCCGATCGACTTGGCCGACTTGATCTCCTGGACGAACGACTGGTACAGCACCACCGTCTCGGGCCGGACCTGGTCCAGGGCCACGCTGACGGAGGGGTCGGGCTTGCGCGCCCCGCCCGCGAGGGTGGCGGCGGCGGCAACAGCCTTGGCCAACTCGTCGTTCTTGAGTTCCTTTGCGGCCCGGCCGAGGCGGGCCAGCGTCTCCTTGTCGCGCTTCTCGGCGGCCACCTTGGCCGCCAGGCGGAAGAGCTTGTCGGACGTGACGGCCTTGTGGGGGCGCAGCAGGACGCGCTCCCCTTCCGCCAGTTGCAGGGCGCAGTCGGCCAGCCCGACCGGGTCACCCTTCGCCAGGGCGTCGCGCAGGTACGCCACGTCGATGTACCTCTCGTAAGCGCGGTCCTTGAATTCCTCGGGCAGGCCTTCCTCGGCGGGGGCCTCGGCCGGCTCCGCGGGGGGAGGGGGCCCCGGGTCGCCGGCGCGAGCCGGCAGCAGTCCGAAGGTGAGAACGGCCAGCACGGCCGCCAGGGGAATCGAGGTCAGCCAGTTCTTCATCAGCGTTTCTCCTCCGAAGTTTGATGACGGTCCGCGCCGCCCGGGCCACGTCCCGCAAACAGAACGCGAACGGGCCGGCTCGCGGACGGATTTCCTGCGCGACGGCCGGTACGGACCGCCCCGCGACTACGGCGCCCCAGGTCGCGCTGAGACCGGCGGGGGGCTCGCATGATCGTCGATCAGAGTCACCGCGTACTGCCCGCGGCCGTCCTTCGTGATCGCGTATTTCCCCCCGTCCTCGATCGGGTAGCCTTGGCCACGGGCGGGGGTCGAACCGGGGTACAGGGCGGCCCTCTCCCCTTTGAGGACCGCGATCCCGTAAACAACGGGGCCCCCGGCCGGAATGTCAACGGCGCCGGCATTCTCGCTCACGCCGCACTTCAGCGCGGCGCCGGTCTTGTTGGTCAGCGTGACGTCGATCCAGTGGCTCCCCCGGCTGGACATGCCCAGCCGCGCCAGCACCTCCTGTTCGGCGTCGGCCTTGTCGGGCACGGCCCCCCGCGCCTCGGCCACCTGCTTCAGCAGGGCGGCCTTCAGCTTGTCGCCGAGGGCCGCGGTCCCCTTGATGACGGTCTCCATCGCGTCGAGGCGCTCCTTGCTGCCGACCAACTTCGCCGCCCGGATCTGCCTGGCGTAGGACTGGTAGAGCGACACGCCCTCGGGGCTGACCTCGTCCAGGGCCACGGTGACCGAGGGCTCGGCCGGTCGCGCCTGGCCGGCCAGCCGTTCCGAGGCGGTCACGACCGCGGCCAGGTCGTCCTTCTTCCGCTCGCGCGCGGATCGTCCGAGGCGGGCCAGGGTCTCCTTGTCGCGGTTGTCGGCGGCCACCCAGGCCGCCACGCGGAAGACGGTGGCGGAGCCGATCGTCTTGTGGGGACGCAGCAGGACGCGCTCCCCTTCGGCCAGCAGCAGGGCGCAGTCGGCCAGCGCCGCCGCGTTCCCCTCGACGAGGGCGGTGCTCAGGTCGTTCACGTCGATGTAGCGCTCGTACGCCCGGTCTTTGACCCCGCCCGGCACGAAGGCCGCCGGGATGGACTTCGGCTCGCCGGCGCGGGCCGGCGGCGGGCCGAGCGCGGCGACGGCCAGCACGGCCGCCAGGAGACTCGGGGGGAGCCAGCTCGTCATGCTCGTCCTCCGTCGCAGGAATGTGATGGCAGGATCGCAACATCAACAACGCGAACGGGTCGCGCGCCGGACCAATTCGTGTGAGTTCTTCGCCGCTGTACCATTGCCGTTGCAAAACCGACGTTTAGCGGCCACCCTCGATTTATCGATTCGCGAATTATCGATTCGCGAAACGATGAATCCGCGCCGCCCCGAGGGCGGCCTCTAAACAACCGGAAATCGAATGGCGCGAGGGCCAGGAAAACCCCGCGCCGCCGTCATTCGTTCCCGCGCGGCCGGCTATCCTTGAGGCTCGCCAGGAAGCCGATCAGGTCCACGAACTCGTCGGCGCTGAATTGCTTCTCCAGCCCCTCCGGCATGATACTCGTCGCCTGCGGCTGCTGCTCGTCGATCTCGGCCTTGCGCAGCACCTGCTTGTCGCCCTTGGCGTCGCCGAGGGTCAGGGTGTCGTCCATCTCGGCCACCTTGACGCCGGTCAGCACGCGGCCGCTCTTGAGGGTGACGGCCACCGCCTGGTAGCCCGGCGCGATGGTGCGGCTCGGTTGCAGCACCGACTCGATGAGGTGGATGCGCGGGAAGCGGCTGCCGACGCCGCTCAGGTCCGGGCCGATGCGCTCGCCCTGCTCGCCGACGCGGTGGCACTTGACGCACTGCGATTTGGACGCGTCGAAAAAGAGTTTGCGGCCGCGCTCGGCGTTGCCGGCCCGGGTGAGGGCCGCCTGGGTGAGTTTTTCGTGCTCGACCGTCGAGCCCTTGCGGCGGAAGCGGAGGTGGAACTCCGCGCCCGCCTCCGCGGCCGGGACGGCGACCAGGATCCGGTTCGACCCCTTGTCCAACGTCGCCGTGAACCGCTCGGAGTCGGGCCGGAAGGGACGGGTCTCGTCGCGCCGGTAAACCTGGCGGCCGTTCAGGAACACACGCAATCCGCTACTGCCAGCGCCCAGGAATTCCACCTCGGCGCGCTCGGCGAGGTTGACGTCGGTGTACCCCACCCACACCTTCCCGGCCGCAGCCTTGGTCGGCTCCAGGCGGACGCGCGACTCGGTACCCGCGCCGAAGACCGTCCGCCTGCGACGCTCCTTCTCCGTCAGGCCGTCGGGCGGTTGGAGGAGGCTGTCCAGGGCGTTGGCCGCCACCGGCCCCAGGACGCCCCAGCGGGCTAGGATGCCGCTGGCGCCCTGGAGATCGGCGGCGGCGCGGTCCAGCTCGTCTCGCTTCGCTCCCGGCTGCTCGGTCCAGTTCGTCAGCATGCGCAGGACCAGCGGCAGGACCTCCGCGGAGGGGTCGCGGCGGGCGAGATCGACCACCGCGCCCGCTTGCGCCGGGCCGCCGAGGTCAGCCAGGCACCGCAGCGCCGCCTGCCGGGTTTCTGGGTCGCTGAGAGCTGCGAGGGCCGGCGGCACGGCCTGCGGTTCCCGGAGCAGTCGCAGCGATTCCAGGCTGGACCGGCGGACGCCTGCGTCGGCATCGCGCGCCAGCTTCAGGAGGGTCGGCGCGGCGGTCTGCATCCCCAGCTTCCCCGCCGCCGCGGCCGCGGCCCGGCGCACCCTGGCGTCCTTGTCGTCCAGGAGCTTGCGCACCGGCTGCGCCGCCTCCTCTACGCGCAGGGCGGACAGCGCCTCGACCGCCGCCGCACGCACGCCGGGGTCCGACGAATCCAGCTTGGCCAGCAGCAGGGCCGACGCCTTGACGCGAGGCCGGTCGCCCAGGCGGCGCAGCGCCTCCGCCAGCACCGGGCCGTCCTCCAGTGAGCGGGCCAGTTCCGGTAAGCGCTTCTCGCTCGCTTCGTCGAAGGCGTCGGCCAGCAGTGCCAGGGCCGCCAAGCGGCCGCTTGCCGGCTTTTTGCGGTCGCCGACGGCGGCTTCCAGCGCCTCGCGCGTCGCGGCGGCCGGGTGATCGCGCAGCGCATCGAGGATGACCCCCAGGCGTTCCGCGTCTTCTTCCTCGCGGAGCCACCGACCCAACTCGGCCAGGCCCGCCGGAACCTTCTCGCGCCGCATCCGCCGCAGCACCGACAGCCGCACCGCTGGGTCGGGATCGCCGAGCACCATGTCGAGGGCACGGCCGATCGCCTCGGTGTGGTCCCATGTCACGGTGTTCGCCGGGCGCGGCGCCGGCCGGTAGCCCCAGTAGACCCACGGGCCGGGCCGCTTGTAAACGCGGGTCAGGAAGTCGGCGTACTGGCGCCGCCGGACGGGGTCGCGCTCGCCGCCGAGGCGGTCGATCAGGCCGTCCACCACCTCGGGGACGTACCGATCGGCGAGGGCGCGCAGGGCGACGGCGCGGAGGGGGTCGGCGTCGGGCCGGTCGGCCAGCTTCAGCACCGCGGGCCAGTTGCCCGAACGGCGGAGCGCCTGCATCGCCGCATGGGCCAATGGTGGGTCGGGTTTGGTGAGTACCTTCGCAAGCCAATCGGGAACACCCCCCCAGCGGAGCCGCCCCAAGGCGATGACCGCTTCGAGGAGTACCCGGGGATCCTTGCCTTCCGCCCAACTCGCCAGGCTCGCTGCCAACTTCGCGTCGCCGGGGCCGGCGTCCAGGCGGTGGCGCGTCAGGACGGGGTCGGCCAGATCGGCCCCGGCGCGGACGGCCTGTGCCTGCACGCGCGGGTCCCGGTCGCGCCGGGCCAGGTCGAACAGGTCGGCGGCGGCGCCCGGGCCGCCGACGTGGGCCACGACCCAGACGGCATGCAGCCCGCCGCGGGCTTCGAGCCGCCCCTTGTCCGCCGCCTCGCGCACCGCCTTGCCGCCTTCCCGGCCGAGCCGTTCCAGGGCCTGCTGAGCCTCGACGCGCTCAGAATAGCTGTCCGAGTCAAGCCGGGCGACCCAGCCGTCCGCGTCGCCAGGGCGCGGGGTGGACCGGGAGGGGGTGGGCCGGGCGTCGGTGTGGGTGATGCGGTAGACCCTTCCGCGGCCCCGCTTCGGCTGCTGGCCGTCGGCCCAGTCGGCGACGAAGAGCGAGCCGTCGCGATCGACGACCAGGTCGGTCGGCTTGAAGCCGTAGGGGTCGTTCTCGGCACCGGCTGCAAACTCGATCTCTTTCAGGGGGGAGAAGCCGCTGCCGGCGCGGCCCGTGCGGTAGCGCACCACCGAGCGGCCCCATTCGCAGAAGAACAGGTTGCCGCGGTACTCGGCCGGAAACTGCCGCTCCAGGTAGCACAGCCCCCCGGCCGACGAGCCGAGTCCGAGGTCGGCCAGGGGCGGCAGTGCCTCGTCGGGCCGCTCTTCGTACAGGTACGGGTAGCCGTGATCGGCGCCGAAGAAGCTGTGGCACACGCGGACCATGTAGGTGCCGCCGTCGTTCTCGTTGTCGCGCACGAAGACGTTCAGCTCCTCGTCGAGGGCCACGTCGTAGATGTTGCGCAGCCCGGTGGCGAAGACGTGCAGGTCGCGCCCGTCCGGCCGGCAGCGCAGGATCCCGCCGCCCTGCAAGACCAGGCGGTCCCCCTCCGGGCGCTTCACGTCGCAGCCGTGGTCCCCGAGGGCCAGGTACAACCAGCCGTCGTGGCCCACGACCACGCCGTTGGCGCAGTGCAGCCGCGTACTGTTCTGTTCGGGCGGCAGCCCCAGCCCGCTCAGCAGGTCTTTGCGCTCGTCGGCCTTGCCGTCGCCGTCGGTGTCTCGCAGCGCCGTCAGGAACGGGGCATGCATCACGTACAGGGTGCCGTCGTGGTAGGCCAGCCCCTGTACGGAGGTAAATTTGTCGGCGAAGACGGTGGCCTTGTCGGCGTAGCCGTCGCCGTCGCTGTCCTCGATCAGGCGGACCTCGTCGCGGCGCACGATCTCGCTGCCGAGGCCGGTGAGGTAGTCGGCGGCCACGAAGAGGGAGCCCGGGCGCGGCCCGGCGGCAATGACCGAGGGGTACTCGACGAGCGGGTCGCAGGCGAAGAGCGTCGCCGTGAACCCCGCCGGCACCTTCAGCGGCGGGAAGCGCTTCTCCGTCGCCGGGCCGGTCTTCGGCGGCTCCGCGCCCGGCAGCGAGAGCCCGGCCAGGGCCGCCGCGGCGCAGGCGGCCAGCAGAAGGCGGAAACCCTGTCGGCGCATGATCGACTCCCTTTCGGTCGGCGGTTACTTGAACTTCTTGAGCATCTGCTCGGCCACGAAGTCGTGCCCCTTCTGGTTCCAGTGATTGCCGTCGTAGGTCAGGATACCGTTCGGCTTGTTGTCGGGGTTGTTCTTTTTCCAGTACTCGACGAACGCCTTGCGCAGGTCGTTTAGGGGCACCTTTTTCTCCTTGGCGACGCCGCGTTCGATCTCGGCGAAGTCCTCCAACTTGGGGTCGTCCGGGTTGCTGCCGTCGTGCTTCTCGCCGACGCTGGTGAGGGTACACTGGACGACGCGGATGTCGGCCTTGTGGAGCTTGTCGATGAGTTCTTCGAGGCCGGCCTTGAACTGCTCCTTCGGGATCCGGCGGGCGTCGTTGCAGCCGATCTGGATGACCACGAGGGTCGGCTTTTTCGCGATCACGTCCTTATCGACGCGCTTCAGGAGGTCGGGCACGGTGTGGCCGCCGGTGGCGACCCAATCGACCTTGAGGTCCTTGTCCTTGTGGGCCTTCTCCAGCTCCTCGCGGACGATGCGGACGTAGCCCTTGGTGACGTGCTTCTTCGGCTCCTCCTTCCCCGCCAACTCGGTCAGCGAATCGCCGAGGAAGATGATGGAGTCGCCCTTCTTCAGCTCGACCGTGGCCGCGGCGGGATCGGCGGCGGCGCGGGCCGCGGCGGACAGGGCCAGCGCGGTCGCGGCGAACAGCAGGGCGGTACGAAGAACGGACATGGTTCGGCACCTCCTTCGATGAGAGGGCGGGTGGCGGGTCGGCTTCCTCCGTTTGGTAATACGCGGGACCGGCGTAGGAACCAGGCCCGTTTTCCCTTGCCCGGGCCGCCAGCCGGCGTCACAATCAAGGCGTCCCCCCTCCGCGATCCGGGAGAGAGCGATGAGAACCACGCGACGCCATTTCCTCGCCGCCTCCACCGCGGCGCTGGCGGCCGGCCCGGCCCGGGCCGAGGCCCCGGCCGAGAAGTGGGCGCCCAAGCTGTCCGAAAACCTGGCCGACGTGAACCCCGACACCCTACGCTGGCTCAAGCAGCTCGGCTGCAAGCACGTCATCTTCCAGGGCACCGACGGCGTGGACCGCGACAAGAAGGGCTACTGGACCTCCGACGACATCCGGCCGGTGAAGAAGGCATGCGACGAGGCGGGGCTGGCCCTGGAATCGATGATGATCCCGATCGATTTCTACCTCCAGGCTCGGCTGGGCAAACCGGGGCGCGACAAGGACGTCGAAAACGTCTGCCGGACCATCCGGGCCGCCGGCGACGAGGGGGTGCCGATGCTGGAGTGGCGCTTCTGGCCCGACTTCTACTGGGACGACCGCGTCGGCTACTACACCACGGAGGGCCGCGGCGGGGCGAAGTACAAGTCCTTCGACT
>DATFNV010000619.1:0-12044 GCA_035266225.1 Gemmataceae bacterium | reverse complement strand
CCGAGTGATCTTACAGATGAGCAATGGGCTGTCCTCGAGCCCTTGATCCCGCCGGCCCGACCAGGCGAGGGCTACGACAGCTTCGAGGCGTTCAAGCTCATCCACGTCGATTTCGCACCCGACGAACAAGACGGTCATCGAGTGGCTGCAGGCCGATGCGCCGAGCCCGGCGACGGATCCCGACTTCTCCATCAAGCCACTCAAAACCGTAGCGGTAGCGCCGGGGTTTCGGCGACGGAAAGGAGATCGACGTTGCCAAGGTGATGATCGAGCAGCAGGAGGACGGCAGCACGCCCGGACTCGTCGTGTCCGAGAGGAAGCCGGAGGCCGAGAAGGTCGAGCAGGATTACTTCACAAAGAAGGAGGAACGAGCCTTTCGGGACGCCGTTCTCGACGTGCTGCAACCGCGCTCTCATCGACGAGGCATCGGGGAGAATCATCGAGCTGCGCCGTCTCTTGCTCTCCTGACCGTGCTCTGCTACCTCCTCGGGGCAAGGCAATCTTCGGTAGCAGCGGGGCTGGCCAGTCAACTGTCAATCAGGCCATGCTCCCTCTCGTAGACGAGGATGTAGGTGATGATCGATTGCTTGCCCGGCCGCGGCCTGCCGCTCGCCTCCGCGTAGCGGGACTCCAGATCCTGGAGTTCGACCTTTCCCGTCGGGGTCGCCAGCAGGGATTGCAGTTCCGTTTGCCTCGCTGGGAGGTTCTTCTTCAGAGTCATGTTCCTTCCTCATGCCTTGCCAGGCGCCGGGCCGTCGGCGAAGTTCGGGAGCGCTCCCTCTCACAAGCGAGTGGGTTGCCGGGGCTTGGGGTCACCCGACGTGCCCCGCGCGAGCCGTTCCGCCTCGGCTTCGTTGGTGATATTGGCCCGGACGAGCTTGTGGTAGCCGGGCTCGGCCACCTCCATCGCGTCCCACTCGGCCTGCTCGCAGACCGCGTTGATCCCTTCCGGCTTCTTGGGGAAGGTCATCTTGTAGACGACCCACGACACGCACTCCTCCGTCTCCCTCATCCGCCCCTCCTCGGCAATGGCTGTTTCCCGGGCGCAAAAGGGCATTATACCATGAACGGGCGTTGCACACAAGAAGCCTTCCGTCCCAGAAGCGGTCGGTCAGCTCGCTCACAGTGAGCTTGTCAATCCGCTTGCGGATTCCTTCCTTCGCCTCTCCCTTGAGTACGTCGAGGTTTTCGCCAGCGTCCGGCAGACGTGTTCCTCGGTGACGGTGCGGGCAGGGGGCGGCGCGAAATGGCCCTACAACATCGTGTGGCCTGTGGAGGTCGGCGGACGACAGGACATTCCCACCCCGTCGAGGAGACAAGACTCCTGTCCCGATCCTGGGACCTGCACGGCAACAACTTCCACTGCCTGAAGAAGTACCTCTTCCCGCCGACCGACCTGGCCGTGTCGGGGTTGCTGGACGACCTGCACGAGAGCGGACTGCTGGACAGCACCCTGGTATCCCGCATCGGACCCGCAGACGCCGGAGCACTTTGCCGCTACGATCTACCACGCGCTCGGCATTCCACGCGACGCCGCGTGGCACGACGCGACCGGCCGGCCGTATCCGGTTTACCTGGCCGACCCGATCCAGGGGTTGATGAGGTAGGAGGCCTCGCCGTCCAGGGCGTCGGAGCCGTATTCGATGACAGGCGAAGGACACAAACCAGAGCGCCGCACAGGGAGACCGAGATGCACCGACGACCCCGTACCATCGGCGTGCTGACACTGGTGCTCTCCGCGGCCGTAGTCATTACCCGGGCGAGGGCCGACGAGTTCACCGCCGGCAAGACCTGGAAGCCTCTGAAAGTCCCGGGTACGGGCTACTACCCGCGCAGCGTGCAGGCAGCGGATGGCCGGATCTTCGTGTTCGGCCATGTCGGGGGCGATGACGCCTATGGCAAGGTCGATCAGTCAATCGTCATGGACTCGTTCCTGACCCTGGCTCTCTCTGACAATGGCGTAGGGTGTCGCCAAACTGTGCGCAGACGCACCGTGAGCAGAGGGTCAGCCTGTAGCTGGACTCGCCAGAGTTCAGCGCTGAACTCTGGCGAGTCCAGCTACGGGCTGATGATTCCCTACCACACGGCTTATGCCAGCATCTCCCGCACCACCTCGCCATACGGGACGAGCGGCACGGGGCGGTTGAGGCGGTCGCTCAGCGTCGTGTGCGGGTCGATGCCGAGCAGGTGGTAGATCGTCGCCAGCACATCCTTGGCGCTCAGCGGGCGCTCGACGACGCGGGCGGCAATCTTGTCGGTCTTGCCGACGACGCGGCCGCGCGCCATCCCGCCGCCGGCGAAGAAGTTCGTGTAGGCGTAGCCCCAGTGGCCGCGGCCGTCCTCCTGCAGCTTCGGCGTCCGGCCCATCTCGTTCATCACGCACACCAGCGTCTCGTCGAGCAGGCCGCGCGTCTCCAGGTCCTTAATCAGACCCGAAAAGGCCAGGTCGAGCCCCGGCAGCAGGTCTTTCGACAGCCGATTCTTCTGATCGACGTGCGTGTCCCAGCCGGCGTTGAGTTGGCCGAACTCGTCCCAGATAACGGTGACGAAACGGCAGCCGGCCTCGACCAGCCGGCGGGCCTGCAAGCAGCCCTGGCCGAAGAGTGTCATGCCGTACGACTCGCGCAGCCGGTCCGGCTCCTGGCCGAGGTCCAGGGCGTTGCGCACCTTCGTCGAGTTGAGCAGCGAGAACGCCAGGCCGCGCTGCCGGTCGAGGTGGCGCGCCGCGGGGCTCGCGTCGAAGGCGCGGCGCGACTGGTCGAATTGCTCCAGCAGCGACCGGCGGCCGTGCAGGCGGTCGAGCGTCATGTCGGCCGGCAACTCGGCCTCGGGGGCGATCTCGAAGCGGCTGCCCGGCGTGATCCCCAGGAACGGGTCGGCGACCTCTTCCTTGGGGCCGTTCGACATGCGGACCATGCTGCGCGTCGCCTGGCCGCGAAATTCGGACCAGATGGGGTCGTGGACGTTGCCGAGGAACGAGGCGTGCGGCCGGGCGTAGGGCGCGGCCGTCCGGCGGCTGCTGAGCAAGAAGGGGAGCATGAGGTTGTCCGGCACGGCGCCCTTCGGCTTGTCGCCGTGCTTCTGCCACTCCAGGTAGGTGAAGACGGAGCCGACGTAGGGCAGGTGCAGGGCGTGCTTCTGCGTCTCTTCGAGGGGGATGTTGCTCTCCGGCACACCCGTCGTGGCCCACATCATGCCGTGGAAGTTCCACGGGTGCGTCAGCGACCGGACCACGGTGGCGCGGTCCATCACCTTCGCCAGGTTGGGCAGCCCCTCGGACACGTCGCAGCCCGGCAGGCGCGAGCGGACCGACTTCAGCGGGCCGCGCACCTCGGCCGGGGCGTCCGGCTTCATGTCCAGCGTGTCGAGCTGACTCGGCCCGCCGAACAGGTACAGCAGGATCACGTTCTTCGCCCGGCCGAAGCTCCGGTCCGACGTGCGCTTCTCCAAATCGGCTCGCGCCGCGGAACAGGCGAGTTGATCGCCCAGCGTCAGGCCGCACAGCCCCAGGCCGCCGCTGACGAGCATCTCGCGCCGGGTCAGGCCGTTGCACAGCCGCTTGGGCGAGCCGAGGATGCGGAGTCCAATAGACATGGGTTGCCTCCCTATCGGGCGGGGCCGTTATGAGCTCGTTGCGGAAGGTAGCCCGCGCGCGGCGCGACGGGCTACTTTGGCGCTCTTAGATTAACTCGGAACTCGGCCGGCCTTCCGCGAGGACCGGGACGGGCCGGCCCGCCGTGTCGGTGAGCGTCAGCGTTGGGGCGTCGCTGGAGCGATTCCGCGCAGGAAGCCCTCCCGGAGGTCAAACCCTTGGGGTGGCCACCATCCTATCACCCGCTCACGCCAGAATCTCCTTCACCACGCGCGCCGGCCGGCCGTCGGTCAGGTGCTGTTCGCGGCCGTTGCTGTGGTACACGAGCTTCGTGTGGTCCAGCCCCAGCAGGTGCAGGATGGTCGCCTGGTAGTCGTTGGGCGTGACGACGTTGACCGCAGCCTTGTGGCCCACCTCGTCGGTCTCGCCGTAGACCGTGCCGCCCTTGATGCCGCCGCCGGCCAGCCAGGTCGAGAAGCCCTGCCCGTTGTGGTCGCGGCCCGACTGGTCGTTCAGCTCCCCCTCGCACACCGGCAGCCGGCCAATCTCGCCGCCCCAGTGGACGATGGTCGAATCGAGCAGGCCGCGCTGCTTCAGGTCCTTCACCAGCGCCGCCACCGGCTTGTCGGTCTTGCTGCAAATATCGGGCAGCGTCTTGCGGATGCTGTTGTGCGTGTCCCACGGCTGGCCGCCCAGGAACAACTGCACGAAGCGGACGCCGCGCTCCACCAGCCGGCGGGCGATCAGGCAGCGCGTGCCGTAGGAGCGAGTCGGCTCCTGGTCGAGCCCGTAAAGGCGCTGGATATGGTCCGGCTCGCGGGACACGTCGAGGGCTTCCTTGGCCGCGGTCTGCATGGCGGCGGCGAGTTCGTAGCTGGCGATGCGCGCCTCCAGGTCGGCCTCGCCGGGGTGCGTCTGCAAGTGCCGGCGGTTCAGTTCCGCGAGGAGGTCGAGGTTCTGGCGTTGCCTGTCGCCTTTCAGGTGCGGCGGCGGGTCGAGGTTGAGGATGCGCGGCTCCTGCGGGCGCAGCACGGTGCCCTGGTACAGCGGCGGCATGAAGCCGCTCGACCAGTTGAGCGTGCCATCGACCGGGTGCCCGCCGGGGTCGGACAGCACCAGGTAGGCCGGCAGGTTCTGCGACGCGCTGCCCAGGCCGTAGACGATCCAACTCCCCATCGTCGGCCGGCCGGTGACCGCGGGCAGCCCGCCGTGGAAGTAGCGGATGGACACCTCGTGCCCGTTGTGGCCGGTGTGCATCGAGCGGATGACGGCAATGTCATCGACGACGCCCGCGGTGTGCGGCAGCAGCTCCGACACCTCGGTGCCGCACCGGCCGCGCTTCGCGAACTTCCACGGGCTGCCGAGCAGCTTCTTGCTGGCGCGGTTGACGAAGCTGAACGTGACCTCGCCGGAGTAGTCCTGTCCGTGGTGCTTCGTCAGTTCCGGCTTCGGGTCAAGCAGGTCCAGGTGCGACGGCCCGCCGTGCATGAACAGGGAGATCATCGCCGTCGCCTTCGGTACGAAGTGCGGGCCGCGCGCCTTCAGGTCGGCCGGCAGGTTCTCGCCCGGTTTCCCGGGCGTCTCCGCCAGCAGGTTGTCGCGCCGCAGCAGGTGCGCCAGGGCGAAGGCGCCGATGCCGAAGGCGGAGCGCGTGAGGAATTCACGCCGGGTTGGGGTCGGATGGTCAGTCCACATAGAGGAACTCGTTGGAGGCCAATAGCTGTTGACACAGGTCCGTCAAGGCGGCCGCGTCCGCGTCGGCTTTACCGGCCGTGCGCAGTTGCCGCGCCTGCCGGCGGACAAAGCGACAGGCGAGGTCCACTTCCTCCGGCGAGGCGGTCCGCTGGTAGGCGTGTTGCCAGGCGAGCGCGACCCGTCGCTCCAGAGGGTCGGACCCGTTGGCGCCGTCCGGCGGGACCTCGCGCGTCAGCCGCCGGGCGAAGTGGCCGGCCTGCTGGAGGATGAACTCGCTGTTCATCAGCATCAGCGCCTGCGGGGCCGCGACGCTGGAGGTGCGCCGGTCGCAGTTCAACTCGCCGCCGGGCGCGTCGAAGGTGCTGAGGAAGGCCAGCGGTTTCCGCCGGCGAACCTGGAGGTAGACGCTGCGGCGCGGCTTGTCGTCCGGCACGATCACCTGGCCGACGACGTCTTCCATGACCGGCACGGGCGGGCCGAAGGGGGTGGGATCGAGTCGGCCCGCCGTCGCCAGAATGCGGTCGCGCAGGGCTTCGGCTTCGAGGCGGCGGACGGCGTAGCGGCCGTAGAGGGCGTTGCCGGAATCGACCGCGTCCTTCGCCGGGTCGCGCAGCGACGACTGGCGGTAGACCGTGGACGTCATGACGAGCTTATGCATCCGCTTTAGACTCCAGCCTTCGCGGACCAACTCGGTCGCCAACCAATCGAGCAACTCGGGGTGAGTGGGCCGCAGGCCGAGGACGCCGAAGTCGCCGGGCGTATCGACGATGCCCCGGCCGAAGTGGTGCAGCCAGACGCGGTTGACCAGCACGCGCCCGAGCAGCGGGTGGCTGCCGTCGGTCAAGTGCTTCGCCAGGGCAAGCCGCCGGCCGCTGGTCGGGAGTTTCGCGTCCCTGGACGGGATCTCCAGCCGCTTGCCCTCCGGCGCGGCGATGGTCAGGTCGCCGGGCGGCACTTCGCCCTTCGGCTGCCGGTAGTCGCCGCGGTGGAACACCTTCGTCAGCGGGACCGGGCCGGGAACTTCGCTCAGCACAGCGACGAAATCCTCGACCGGCTTCTCCGCCCGCTTGGCGTTGACGGCGGCTTGCAGTTTCTTCAACTCGTCGGCCGAGGCCGTGTCGTACTGGTAGAGGACGCCGGGGTTGACGTTCAACTTCGGGTTGGCGGCAACGAGCTTTTTCTGCTCGTCGGTCCGCTTGCCGGCCGGGGCGTCGAAGGCGGAGCGGAGTTGGTCGCGCTGCTCGGCGGGGAACTTCGTCAGCTCCTTCTCGAAGGCCGCGCGGACGTACTTTTGCTGCTTCTCGTTGTGTTCCGCCTGCATCTTCGCCGCCTCGGCCTCGACGGCGGCGGCCCTGGCCCGCTCGGCGTCGGTACACAGCGACACGCGCCGCTGCGCCGCCGAGCGCCAGCGCGACGGGTCGAACGCCGGCTCGAAGACGGCCCGCAGGCGGTAGTAGTCGGACTGCGGGATCGGATCGTAACGGTGGTCGTGGCACTGGGCGCAGCCGACCGTCAGGCCGAAGAAGGACGAACCGACGATCTTGAGGGTGTCGGCCACGACTTGCTGGGCCTCCGCGAGACCGCCGCCGCTGGTGGTGCCGTCCGGGGCCATGCGCAGGAAGCCGGTCGCGGTCAGCAACTCGATCTGTTCCGGCTTGAGGTTGTTCCACGGCGGCGGCACCAACTCGTCGCCGGCCAACTGCTCGACGACGAAGCGGTCGAGCGGCTTGTCGGCGTTGAGGGAGCGGATGACGTAGTCGCGATATTTCCAGGAGTGCGGCCGCGGCGTGTCGTTGGTGCCGTCGCCGTCGGAGTCGGCGTAGCCGGCCACGTCGAGCCAGTGCCGGCCCCAGCGCTCGCCGTAATGGGGAGACGCCAACAGACGGTCGATCATCCCCTCGTAGGCTTGCTCGGACTTGTCGGAGAGGAATTCATCGATCTCCTTCCGCGCTGGCGGGAGGCCGGTCAGATCGAGGCTGGCCCGCCGAATGAGTGCGAGCCTGTCGGCGTCCGGGTTGAACGAGAGGCGCTTGTCACGCAGTTTCGCCAGCACGAAGGCGTCGATGGGGGTGCGGACCCGGTCGGTTGTGCCGAACTTCGGCGGGTCGGGCCGGCGCACGGGCTGGAAGAACCAGTAGGCTCGCTCCTGGGGCGTGATGTCGATGCCCGGCGGCAGATTCTCGGGCTCGTCGCGCCCCGCGGGGGCGCCGGCGGCGATCCAGCGCTCGATGACGGCGACCTTGTCCGCGGGGACCTTTTTCTCCGTCGGCGGCATTTCGCCGGCCTTCATCCGTTCCAGCAGACGGCTCTTCGTCGGATCGCCGGGGACGACGGCCGAGCCGCTCTCGCCGCCCTTGACCGCAAAGCGTCGCAGGCGCAGATCGAGCTTGCCCTTGAGTTTCTCGCCGCCGCCGTGACAGTCGAGGCAGTAAGTCTTGAGGATGGGGCGGACGTGCTGCTCGAAGGTGACCGTCTCCTCGGCCGCGACCGGACGCGACAGCGACGCCAGCAGGAAGAGTGCGGACAGGGCAGCGGCAAGTCGGGGTCGCTGAGGCATGAGCGGCTCCTGGCAGGGACGGACGGCGGGAGGGCGAGGGAAGGTAAGTACAATTATCACCGGATGCGGTCAGGCTGTCCACCTCGGCCTCCGCAAGGGAGCCATGATTTCACTCCCGAGGCCAGGACCGGGTTCGTTCTCTCTGCAAATCTGATCGTCCGCTCACCGCGGGCAGCGGCGCCGGCGATCCGGGTTGCCTGAGCGCTCGCCGAAACAGCGAGCCAGCGGCTCATCCCCGGACAACACCGCCGCCCGTACCGAAACGAGAACGGCCACGGACGCGGGGGTTCCGCTGCAGGTGCTGGCGGACGGTCCCGTCCTCCAGGCGTACTTCACCGGGCCCCAGCCCCTGCGCAGCCCTCGCGACCTGCTGAGGGCCGACAGGGCCCGGGCCCTTCGGTTCGGCCACGAGTTGATCCGGCGCGGGGTCAACTGCACGCCGGGCGGTAAGCTCTACCTGTCGCTGGCCCACAGCGACGCGGACATCGACCATACGTTGGAGGTCGCCGCCGGGGCGCTCGCCGCGGTCAGGTGAGCACGAGTCGCCGCCCGCCCCGCCTCCGGCGCCCACGCGGCGGAATCAGGGGCTGACGACGCCCACGCGGACGGCGGGCGCACGCCTTGCATCGCACTTCATCAAGGCGCCCAACTGAGGTAAGATGCCATCGGCTACCACGCGGTGGACAACGAGGTGCCTATCCACGACCTGCACGCCACGATCCTGCACCTGTTGGGGCTCGACCACGAGCGGCTCACCTACCCCCACGCGGGCCGCGACTTCCGTCTGACCGACGTACACGGCCGGGTGGTGAAAGACATCCTGGCATGACCCCGCCCGGGAGGAGAATCGCTATGGCCCGTCTCAGGCCCGTTCCCGGCTCGACCGCGACCGCGGGCGCCCCGCCGACTCGCCGCCAGTTCCTGCGACGCGGCGCCGCCGGGGCGGTCAGCCTCTTCTGGGCGGACTGGCTCCGCGCGGCCGCCGCCGGGGCGGCCCACGGCCGAGGCCAGGCTCGCTCCGTCATCCTCTTCTTCAACTGCGGCGCGCCAAGCCATCTCGACCTCTGGGACCCCAAGCCGGGCGCCCCGGAAAGCGTCCGGGGGCCGTTCCGACCCGTGGCCACCAGCGTGCCCGGAGTCCGCGTCTCGGAGCTCTTGCCGCAGCTCGCCCGGCGAGTGAACCGGTACGCCATCGTCCGGACTGTGAACCACCGTCACAGCGGGCATAACTCCGGGATGTACTGGTCCGTCGTCGGCCGGCCGTACCCGGTCGATAGCACGCTCATCAACCCCAGCCACGCTGACTACCCCAGCTTCGGGACGCTGGTCGGCCGGCTGGCCCGGCGGGACGGCTACTCCGGGGCTCTGCCACCCTGCGTCATGCCGCTGCGTGAGCTGCTGTAACGCCTGGACCAATTCCCCCCGTGAGGGCCGGCTGAGGGAGAAGGCCCTCAGGGAGATCGAACGCATCGACCTGTACCGCGTGGCCATGCCGCTCGTCTCCCCCTGGCGGACGGCATCACCCGGGGCCGATCAGGGACCCGTCCTCCAAGATCAACGAGGCACCCGTGCTGACCGCAGAATCTCGCCGCCGCTCGTTTCCTTCGCTGGAGAGGATGGTCTACCTGAACACGGCCGCCGAGGGCATCCCGCCCCTGGAAGTCGGGGCCGCGCTCCAGGAGTACTTCCGCGACAAGCAGCGGGGCATGGACGGCCGAGAATTCCACTTCCGCCAGTGGGAGGCCGCCAGGGAACTGGCGGCTGCTTTCTTCGGCCTCACCGCCGATGAGGTAGGCATCTGCTCCTGCTCCTCGGAGGCGTACAACCTGGCGGCCCAGGCGCTGCGGCTGCGCCCGGGCGACCAGGTCGTCATCAACGACCTCGACTTCCCGGCCGGGGTAACGCCCTGGCTCCAGCAGGGTTGCCCCGCGACGGTCCGGCTGTGGCAAGCGCGGCAGGGGGCGCTGCGGGTCGAGGATCTGGTCGGGCTGCTCGGCCCGAAGACGCGCCTGGTCACCACCTCGCTCGTCAGCTTCTACAACGGCTGCCTCCTGCCGTTCCGGGCCGTCCTCGAGGCCGTCCGCCGGCATTCCTCGGCGCTGCTGGCCGTCGATGTCACCCAGGCCTTGGGGCGAATCCCGCTCGCGGTGGCGGACGCTGACTTGATCGTCAGCAGCACCCACAAGTGGATTTTGGCCAGTCACGGGGGTGGGCTGGTCGGGGTGCCGCGGCAGCGCGCGAGGGACTGGACGGTGCCGGCGGGCGGGTGGTTCAACCTGGAGGACGCCTTCGGGCCGGGCCGCTTCGAGCGCGCTGTCAGTAAGCCGGGGGCGGCGGGGTTCACCGTGGGCATGCCGAACTTTCCCGCCGTCTATGCCATTCGGGCCGCTCTCGCGTATCTGAGCGGCGTGGGCGTTGCAGCGATCGAGGCGGCAGCCAGGCCGCTCGTGCAGGCCTGTCTGGAAGGGCTTCGCCATCTGCCGGTGGAACTTCTCAGCCCGCCCGACGAGTCGGAGCTGGCCGGCATCCTGGCGTTCCGACACCCGAAGGCTGAGGAAATCGCGCGACACCTGCGGTCCCGAGAGGTCCACGTGATGCACCACGCGGGCCGGCTGCGCGTGGCCTGGCACGGCTACAACACGCCCGATGACGTCGATGCGTTTCTGCGGGCCCTGGCGGACGCCCTAACTGCGCTGGCCTAAAGCGTTGAGGGGATGCCAACTTCTGCCCCTGTCGAGGACTCACGTGCCGGGCCTCGCGACTGCGCTGGCTACTCGCCTCAACCTGGCTCCGTCTGCGCCGACACGCCATGACCTTCGCCCGAGGACCACCCCGATGACCACACGACGACACTTCCTGTTCGCCAGTTTCCTGGGCCTGACCACCGCTCGGTTCGCCCGTGTCGCCGAGCCCGCCCCCGTCAAGTCGAAGCCCGACGTCGTCATCTACGAGGGCAGTTACCCCGGCTGGCCTTGGGTGACGGCCGGCGCCGACGGGATCCTCTACTGCGCCTTCCGCGAGGGCACCGAGCACGGCTTCTCGGCCACGGGCCGCGCCCTCCTCTGCAAGAGCACCGACAAGGGCAAGACGTGGACCAAGGCGGCCGTCATCGTCGATGCCCCCGACGTGGACGACCGCAACGTGGCCATCGCCGCGCTACCCAACAAAGACCTGCTCGTCACGTACAACACGTACACCCGGGCCGGCGAGTCACTGGCGATGACGGTGCGCTCCACGGACGCCGGCAAGACCTGGGGCAAGCCTCGGCCCGTTGGCACCGACAACACCCGCACCAGGGCGGCGGCGTATCCCCTGGCCGATGGCACCCTGCTGCTGCCCTACTACGTGGCTCCCGGCAACGGCGCCCTGGCCGCCCTGTCCAAGGACAACGGCGACACCTGGAAGGCGGTGCGCGTGCCCGACGCCGAGGGCTTCGTCGGCGACGAGTGGGACGTGCTGGAGGTCGAGAAGGGGCACGTCGTCGGCATCCTGCGCAACAGCCACCCGAAGACGGACGGCACCTTCTGGATGACGGAGAGCAAGGACGCCGGCAAAACCTGGTCAGTGCCGAAGAAGACGAACGTCCAGAGCCAGCGGCATCCCTCCCCCGCGCAGATCACGCGGCACGGTAAGACGCCGACGCTCCTCTACGCCGACCGGCGCATGGTGTCGGTCTCTGCGGTCAAGCCGGCCGGCGATGACTTCCTGCGCTGGGACCTGGAGAAGCGCCTCCCATGCTACGTGTACAACGCCGACGAGTCGCCGGTCCGGGACGGCAGCTACCCGGTGTCCGTGCCAGTCAGCCCGCGGGAGCGGCTGATCGTGGACTACGAGGTTCGCAAGGACAGCCAGCGCATCACTGGCTACTTCGTCACCTTCCCCGAGGACTGGTGAGCACAGCACCGACGGCGACGGGTCCGTAGGGCCGGGGACAGCGCCGAGTGAAGTGGCTGCGCGCTGCGCGGCCGCTGGCAGCGAGTTTCCCGGCTCGTCTGCACCCCAGAAGATCTTCAGACGCGCGTTCACCCGCTCCACCGCCGTCCGGCCCTTGTACGCCGATTTTCGCAGGAGCCCAACTTGCCTGATCGACACTCAACTGTCCGGCCCTCCACGGGGCACGGGTAGCCTCCGTCACGCGACGACCGCAGACTTGAGGCTGGGGTTGTCAAGGACACTCGAGGCGAACGCATCGACCTCCCA
>DATFNV010000618.1:0-9286 GCA_035266225.1 Gemmataceae bacterium | reverse complement strand
GAGACGGTTTCCGGCGGCGAGGGGCCGTGGCTCAAGCTGGCGCGGCAGGCGCCCGGGCTGCTGCTGGCCGGCCGCAACGCCGTGTGTACCGACGCCGTGGCGACCGCGGTGATGGGCTACGACCCGACGGCCGCGAGGACTGCCAAAAGGTCTTCTTTTGCTCTCTCACCTGTGTCAGGACGTGCCGGCTGGGATGCCAGGTGACGTCGCCCGGCGGGGCCTCCCCGTGAGCGGCGGCGACGGCCCACTGGTCCTTGTCCAGGAGCAGCACGCGGCCCAGGTCGAGGCCGACGATCTGCACCAGCGCTTCGGTCGCTTTTTCCAGGAAGTCGGCCGCCCCCACGGTGGCCTGGAGCACGCCCATGGTGGTCTGCAACCAGCCGACCAGGTCGTTGAGCTGCGGCGCCGTGAGGGCGGGGAGCGAGCGGAGCCGGCCGGAGAGGTCGGCGAGACGGCCGGGGCCGACGGTCGGCTCGTCGAGGCTATGCAGTCCGGACTCTTCTGCCGCGCCGGCGGCGCCGACGGCGACGGTCCGGCCGGGCAGGGTGAAAGAGAACGGGGGCTCCAGTTCGGCGGCGGCGCCGGCCGCGAGCACGCCGCCGGGGACACCGTCGCAGGGGAGCGGGACCCGGCTGCGGTTGGTGAGGCGGACGCGGCCGGAGGGGAGCGGCTCCAGGAAGGCATGGCGGCGCGAGACGTTGTCGCGCTCGTCTTGCCGGGCGATGATGAGGCGGCTGGGGGTGGAACTGTCGGCGGGGAGCCAGGCGTACGGGTCCGGTTCGCCGGCCTGCTGTCGGCCCAGCTCCAGCGGGCCGCTCAGACGGCCCTCGGACGCCGTGCGCTCGTCCTCGAGGACGCGGACTGGCAGGGACTCGGACATGGGAGGAGAGTTTGCCATTGCACCATGATAGCCAATATCGATGAGGGCTGCGCTATCCTGCCTCACGCGTCTCGCGCCTTGCTCACGGCTGCGGAGTGCGATCGCTCGTCGTCGGAACACCGGTCCTGACGTGGAGCCAGGACGGCACCGGTCAGTACCAGCGCCAGCCACAACATCCCACCCCGATCCGACCACAGGGGCGACAGGGCGAACACCGCGTCGGTGGCCCGCTCCGCCGGCACGGCTGCCCACTTCGGCGCCCCCGTGACGCCACCGGCGCCTTCGGCCCCTGGCTCGTTGAGCAGCGGCAGCCTCCCGGCGACCTCGGACTCGAACACCCGATCAACCCAGACCAGATCGAAGGCCCCGCGCGGCAGCGCCTGCGCGGGAGCGGGAGCCACGGCCGCCGGCAGGTCGGCGGCGGCGAGTGCCAGGAGGAGCGCGCCCCACCCCGCCTCACCCGGCGGCTCGGACATCGGACCACTCCCGCCCGGGAGGCGGAAGAACGGGTTGAGGGAACCCTGGGGTTGCGCGGGGTCGGGGTTCGGCTTCTCGGGGGCGTCGGCTCCCGGGGCGCCGCGCTGGTCGCGGATCTGACCGCGGATGGTGCGGAGGCCCTCGCCCACCCCGATGATGAAGTCGTTCAGGGGCGAGCCGCGTTCGGCCGCGGGGCCCGGCGGCCCAACGGGAGGGGCGCCCGGATCGATTGGGTCGTCACCCGCGCCAGCGCCGCCCACCAGCAGGACGGCCAACGGAACTGCCAGGTTCCCCGCGGCGAATGGGCCCGCGCCCACCCCAAACTCGACCCCCGCCAAGGCCGCACCTCCGCCCTGCCCGGCGCCCTCCCCCGCGTCCGTCACGAATGCGGCTACCAGGAACAGCCCGGCCTCACTGACCGGCTGCACCTCGGCAGACTGGCCGCGCGACTCAAAGGCGCTTTGGGTTCCCGGCACCGCGATGCCCTCGGACAGGGCGAAGACGAAAAGGCTGCCCTCCCCCGCGTTGGTGGCAAGGATGTCCGTTTGCCTGCCGTTCGCGACGACCTGCAGGGCGTCGGGGTCGGTGAGCTGAGCGTCCCGGAAGAGGAGGTCGGGCGCGAGCTGCCCGGCGCTGTTCGGGGTGAGCAACTCCACGCTGCCGCCGCTGAAGCCCGCCACCACGTCGCCGTTGGCGTCCACGCTGAAGGCGGTGAGGTCGGTCGAGGCGAAGGCCGGCGTGATGGCCAGGGTGTTCAGGTTGACTCGGAAGATCCCCTGCGTGGTCGGCAGCAGGCCGTCGCTGATCGGGCCGAGCGGTGTGCCACGGAGGGTCACGGATCGGGTGTTGGGGACGGCGAAGAAGCCGCTGCCCGTGCCGCCCGAGCCGATGCCCGGTACCAGGGCGACCGTGCCGTCGCTGTTGGTCGCCAACAGATCGGGACCGTGGCTGCTGCCGGGTTGCTCGACGAAGGACACGCCCACCGGGCCGCTGCCCCCGGAACTGACGCGCTGATACGAGGTCGCGATCCACTGGCCCGTACTCGGAACGAGGGAACCGATCAGGAGGGAGATGTCGTTGGACCCCTGGTTGGCCACCGCGAGGTCGGGGATGCCGTCGCCGTTAATGTCCCCGACGGTAATCGAGACCGGGTCGTCGCCGACGTTGTAGCTGTTGACCAGGTTGAACTGACCGGCGGCAGGATTGTACTGATAGAGCAGCAGATCATTGCTCAGGCTGTAGGCCACGGCCAGGTACGGGTTGGGGTCGCCTGGGACGTAGAAGGTCTGGACGGCGCCCGGGGCTAGCGGCGGCAGCTGCTGGCCGGCGCTGACCGGGACGGGGCTGCCGAAACGGGTGGTGCCCGAGATGAGGGAATACAGCCACACCTGATCGAGCTTCTGGTCGGCGACCACGGCATATTGCTCCCCGGTGCCCTCGATGGTTCCGACGGCCAGTGGGGCGCCTTGCAGGTTGGCCCGGTCGGGGGCGAAGCCGCCCTGGCCCTCATTCAGGTTCGGGTCGTACAGCAGCGTCAGGATGTCGCCGAAGGAGTTGCCGACGAGCAGGGCGAGCTTGCCATCGACCGTCGCGACAGACAAGCCGCTGGGGTCGTTGCCGGCGTCGATCACTGTCCCGTTAGCGACGCTGGGAGTGGCAAAGGTGCCGTTGCCGTTGTTGCGGTAGATCCAGATCTGGTTGAGATTCTGCATCAGGGTGGCCACGCTCGGCAGCGTGTCGCCACGGAGCGTCAAGCTGACGACCTGGCTGGCCTGGGCGCTGGTGGGGAAGTAGGTGTTGCTCACCTGGGGATTGCCGAAGCTCCCCTGGGCCAGGTTGGGCAGGAGCGTAAAGCTCTTGGCGTTTTGATTCAGTACGATGAGATCGTCGCTGCCGCCCGAGCTGGGCTCGAAAGTACCGGCCACAATGCCGACGGTTTGCAGCTGGCTCAGGACTGTTGGCTCACCCGTGTTGGCGTCGAGGCTGATGTCGAACAGACCGCTGCCGGCGCGATAGCGATACTCCTGGCTGAAGGTCGGGTTGGAGCTGGGGGTCGAGTCATTGAGCAGGACGGTGAGGTCGCCCGAGACTTGATCGCTGACCACAATAGCGGGTCCATTCTCCCCGCCCCGATTGGCGAAAGCGATGTCGGAGGGCCCCACCCCGGTCGGTCGCGTCAGCGTGGTGAAAGTGCCGTCCGTCTGCTGCAAGGCGATGGTCACGCTGTTGTCGAAATCGTTGGCCACGACCAGGTCGTCCAGGGAGTGCCCGTTGACCTCCTGGCCATTGAGGTCGCCGGCGGCGATGCGCACGGGAAGGTTGCCCGTGGCAAACCCGAAGGAGCGCCGCAAAGAATGCGTGGCCGCGTCCCAGGTGTAGATGGACACCGTGTTGCCCGTATCATCGACGGCGGCCACCGCCCAGCCATCGGCCGTCTGGAAGACGGTGGCATCGCGTGCAGCGTAGATTGGGCCTGTGGGGTTGTTGGGATCGACAAGATTGATGATTTTGGGAGGAGCAAATAGGCCGTCCGTTCCCAGGCCTTGACGGAAGAGGAGAGCACCTTCGTTGTTAAGGATCAACTCATCTCGGATGCCGTCGCCGTTGAGGTCTTGCAGGAAGGGAACATTGCGGATAGCGATGCCGTTCGCCGGGGTGGACGGCTGAAACTGGCCATTCCCCTGGCCCAGGAGGACTGAAACCGCATTGTCGGCATTATTGGCGGTAACGATGTCGAGATTGCCGTCGTTGTTGAAATCCCCCACCGCCACGAAATTGGTTCCCAGGACAGTGGTTCCGGGGGTCAACCCCGGCGACGAGAAAGTATCTGGGGTGAAGGTGCCATCGCCCAGACCCAACAACACCGAGACCGTACTGTCATAGTTGGCCGTGACGATGTCGAGGTTGCCGTCGTTGTTGAAATCCCCCACCGCGACGGAAGCAGGGCCTAATCCCACGTCGTAGGTGGTCGCAGGCAGGAAGGTGCCGTCGCCTCGACCCAGCAACACTGACACTGTCTCGTCATCACTGTTGGCGGTGACGATGTCCGGGTTGCCGTCGTGGTTGAAATCCCCCACCGCGATGGCATCGGGATAGCTGCCCACGTCGTAGGTGGCCGCAGGCAGGAAGGTGCCGTCGCCAACACCCAACAACACCGACACCGTACCCACACCGTAGGTGTCTGTGGATGGGTCAAAGTCTAAGTTGGCTGTGACAATGTCGAGGTTGCCGTCGTTGTTGAAATCCGCTACCGCGACGGAAGAGGGCGAGCTGCCCACGTTGTAGGTGACGGCAGGCAGGAAGGTGCCGTCGCCTCGACCCAACAACACCGACACCGTATTGTCAAACTGGTTGGCGGTGACGATGTCGAGGTTGCCGTCGTGGCTGAAATCCCCCACCGCCACGGAATCGGGTCCATTGCCCACGTTGTAGGTGGCCGCAGGCAGGAAGGTGCCGTCGCCTCGACCCAACAACACCGACACCGTATTGTCACCAGAGTTGGCAGTGACGATGTCGAGGTTGCCGTCGTGGCTGAAATCCCCCTCCGCGACGGCTTCGGCCCCATTGCCCACGTTGTTGGTGGGCGCAGACAGGAAGGTGCCGTCGCCTCGACCCAACAACACCGACGCCGTACTATCGACATAGTTGGCGGTGACGATGTCGAGGTTGCCGTCGTGGCTGAAATTCCCCACCGCGACGGACTCGGGATCGCTGCCCACGTTGTAGGTGGCCGCAGGCAGGAAGGTGCCGTCGCCTTGACCCAATAACACCGACACCGTACTGTCAACCAGGTTGGCAGTGACGATGTCGAGGTTGCCGTCGTGGCTGAAATCCCCCACCGCGACGGAATAGGGCTCGTTGCCAACGTCGTAGGTAGCCGCAGGCAGGAAGGTGCCGTCGCCTTGACCCAATAACACCGACACCGAACCGTCAAACTCGTTGGCTGTACTGCCAAACAGGTTGGCTGTGACGATGTCGAGGTTCCCGTCGTTGTTGAGGTCCCCCACCGCGACGGAATGGGGAAAGCTGCCCACGTTGTAGGTGGCCGCAGGCAGGAAGGTACCGTCGCCATTACCCAGCAATACTGACACCGTGCCGGCGTGCTCGTTGGCGGCGTCACCATAGTTGGCAGTGACGATGTCGAGGTTGCCGTCGTGGTTGAAATCCCCCACCGCGACGGAATCGGGTCCGTTGCCCACGTTATAGGTGGCCGCAGGCAGGAAGGTGCCGTCGCCTTCACCCGACAACACCGACACCGTATCGTCACCAGAGTTGGCGGTGACGATGTCGAGGTTGCCGTCGTGGCTGAAATCCCCCACCGCGACGGAATAGGGCTCGTTGCCAACGTTGTAGGTGGCCGCAGGCAGGAAGGTGCCGTCGCCCTCACCCAACAACACCGACACCGTACCGTCATTAGAGTTGGCGGTGACGATGTCGAGGTTGCCGTCGTGCCTGAAATCCCCCACCGCGACGGCATCGGGATGGTTGCCCACGTTGTAGGTGACCGCAGGCAGGAAGGTGCCATCACCCCGACCCAACAACACCGACACCGTACCGTCATTAGAGTTGGCGGTGACGATGTCGAGGTTGCCGTCGTGGCTGAAATCCCCCACCGCGACGGCATCGGGCCCGTTGCCAACAGGCAGGCCTTGGAACGGAGGTAGAGCCTGTCCAAACGTGGTATCCAGCGCGTAACTCTGATTCCCCGCAGGGCGGTCTGTGACTGAGGAAACGCCCAGGTAGTAAGTTCCCGGCTGCAAATGCTGATCCAGCTGAGCCGGAGCATTGTTCGCGCCGGCAGCATCCGACTGGATCAGCAACTGTCCCGAGGCCCCGTAAAGAGTCAGCCGCGGCAGGAAAGCCGTCGCGTCCACCGGGATCACCGAAGCAGACAGGCCACCGTTGGTAGTGGCCGTGAAGCTGTAATAGGCCGTCGTCCCGTTAACATACATTCCCGCGACGACCGTATTTGCGGTAACCGTCTGGGCTAACGTGAACGGGTTGTTCGTGGGGGTCAGATTCAGGGTGTACGAGCCGGCAGACAGGCCGCCGCTGCCGCTGCCGGTGGTGTTCGGGTCGTAGCTGCCGTTGCCGTTGCTGGAAACGCCCACGTAGTAAAAGCCGGAGCCCAGAGCATCGACCGTCAAGCTGGTGTCGAGACTGGCGGTGTTCGCCGCGAAGGCCAGCTGCTGGCCGCTGCTGTTGAAAAGACGCAGTTCGCTCTGCGGGCTGCCCAGGTTTTGGGCAGTCACGTCGGCCGTGACCTCGTCGCCGGCATTTAACTGGACGGCATACAGGTCTACCTGATTGCTGGTGGCGAGCGTGCCGGACCCCTGGGCTTGCAGCTGACTGTCAAACACCAGGGGAATGGCCGTGGCCAGCATATCGTGCGCGGCCGGCGCCAGCCGGTGTTCCAGCCGCTCCAGCCACGGTCGGCTGCGACGGCTGACGGCCACGCGGGCTCGCGCGGCGAGGAGGCGGCGACAGCAGGAGCGAAGTCTTTCCCCAGCCCGGGGGAATTTCATGGGAGCTTCTCCTGTCTCGGTGCGGCCATCTCGGCCCTCAGCCGGGCAAAGTCGCCGGTGCCGCTGATCGGCCGCAGGGCTGCGTCCGCCTCGACGTATTGCTTCCAGAAGCCAGCCCGCTCGGCCGCTGGCGTCTTCTCGCAGGCCCCCCGCAGCAACTGCAACGCCCGCCGCTCATACTGCCAGGCCAGTTCCTCCCCCGGCCGGGTTCGCTGCGCCGGGTCTGTTCGCACCCTGGTGACTGCTTGCGCGTAGATGCGCGCCGTGTTGAACAGCGTCCGGGCCGTGGGCGTCTCCTCCTTGAGGGCGGCGTCGGCGTCCTCCACGGCCTTCGGCCACTGGCCCAGCAGCACCCGCGCATAGCCCCGGCCGGCATGGCAGTCCGCCTGCTTGCTTCCGCGCAGTCGCAGCGCCTCGTCGAAGTCGGGCAGCGCCAGCTTCGGCGCCTCCTCGATCAAGTACGCCCAGCCGCGATAGGCCAACGTCGCCGGATCGGCCGGCTTCCCCTCCGCCCGGTCGATCTCCAGGGCCCGCGTGAAGTCCTCGATGGCCCCCTTGTACTTACCCAGTTTGGTGCGGCCGAGCCCCCGCGCCTTCGAGGCCACGGCGGACGCCGGCCCCTTCTCCAGGTATCGGTCCAGGGCGGCCACTGCCTCCGCGATGCGGCCCAGCTTCAGCAGAGTTTCCCCGCGCAGCTGGTGCGCCGCCACCAGGTCCGGTGCCACGGCCAGGGCCTGATCGACTGCTTCCAGCGCCGCCGGGTGCTTCCCCAATTCCAACAGAATCCGGCCGCGCTGGAGTTGGTCGCGCGCCAGGTCGCCGAGGCCGCCATCGGCCGCGCCGAGGCGGATGGCATTCTCCAGGTCCGGCAGCGCCTCCGCGAGGGCGCCTTGCTTTTCGTGCAGCCCCGCGCGCGTCCGGTACAGCGCCACCGACGGGGCCAGGGCGATCGCCCGGTCCAGCTGCAGCTGCGCCTCCTTCCATCGGCCGCGGCGCAGGTGGGCCTGCGCCAGGTTCGCGTAAGCCTGCGGCTGCTGCGGGCGCAGCGCCACGGCGCGCTCCAGGTCGGGCACGGCGGCGTCGTAACAAGACCCGACCAACTCGTCCGCCCGCCCAGCCTCGCCGGGCCGGCCGCTGCGGCGCAGCGCCTGCGCCCGTTCCTCGTGGACCATCCCCTGGCGCACGCGCACCGCGGCCCGGTTGACCCACAGGCCATAACGAGCCATCTCGTCGGGAGCCAGCTTCTCGGCCGCGTCGAAGTCGTCGAAGGCGGCGTCGAAGTCACCCAGCTCCCCGTTGGCAAGGCCGCGCAGCAAGTACGGCCAGACAAACGTCGGCTTCATCTGCACGCAGGCGGTCAGCGGGGCCAGCGCCCGGTCGAAGCGGACCGGCCGCATGCGCAGGTAGCAGCCCGCCAGGCAGTAGCTCGCCCAGAAGTGATCCGGCTGCCGCTCCAGGACCTTTTTCAGGTGTGTCCGGGCCTGTTCCAGGTCTCCGGCGCGATACGACGCCTTGCCGAGCAGGAAATAGTCCACGGCATGCGACGGCGTCAGGGCGGCGGCCTGCTCCTGCTCCTGCCGCGCGCGCGCCGCCTGACCCAGCGCCTGGAACAATTCCGCCCGGCGCTGGTGGAAGGAGCGTGTGCTCAGTCCCAGCTGCGCAGCCTCGTCCAGCAGGTGCAGTGCCTCGTCGGCCCGGGCGCGGCGGTCTTCCGGGGTGGCCGTCGCAGGGGGGGACAGGACCTCCGCCCAGGTCAGGTACATCTCGTAGCAGCTTTCGGCGAGCCATTGCTCGACGTCCGCGCTGAACAGGCCGCCCCCGAACCGGGGCGGCATGACAGGGTCGTCGCCGGCCAGGCCGAACACGGCGAGTCCTTCGCGGGCCGCCGCCTGGGCCGCCGCCCTGTGGGCCTGCCGGTCCCCTTCCTCCAGGCTCAGCACGGCATGGAACATCGCCTGGTCGCGGTGCTCGGTAAAGCGAAGCACGCTCTGGGCGGCCTGCTGCAAGCCTCGGGCACGCTCTTGCAGGTCGGCCAGCGCCGATTCGTCTTCGACCCGGGCCAGCGTCTCGGTGGCGGCGGCCACCGCGCCCGGCCAGTCCCGCTTCCTAAGGGCGTCCTCGGCCGCGGACATGCTCGTGGCGGCTTGCAGCCGTTTGTCCGACAGGCCTTTCTGGTGGGACAGCTCCGCCTCCAGGTCCAGGCTTCGTCGGAAGAGGTAGTAGCCGCCGCCGGCCACCAAGAACAGCAAGGCCGCTATCCCTGCCGCCCAGGCGCTAATCACCCAGGGCTTGCGCCGGGCGTATTTCAAGCCGCGCTCCCACATCCCGGCGCGGCGGGCCAGGATCGGCCGGCCGTCCAGCCAGCGCTGCAGGTCGTCGGCCAACTCACGGGCGCTGGCGTAGC
>DATFNV010000617.1:0-7345 GCA_035266225.1 Gemmataceae bacterium | reverse complement strand
GGGGACTCCTGCAAGGGACGATGGTGTAGCAACCCCGTCATGGCAGCTGCTCCCCCCATCTTTGTCCACCCCGGATCGACGTAAACCGTTGGCACGAAACGCTCCATAAGCTGGACGATCTCCAAGCCGGCAGGGGTCGAGCCGCCTCACCGCTGATACTACAGTATCGACTTTTTCGCGAAATCAATTGTGACTCGCGGCCGCAGGCGGGTATCATGATCTGCGCCGCGGTGGGACAGGTCCGGAAGCCCTTCCGGCACCGCAGCGCGGCAAACCGGCTCACACGTGAGTGACTTTCGACCTTGCTCATCGACTATCCCCATCACCGTCGCTGGCTGGGATTCACCGCGGGAGGGCTCCTCCTGGCCGTCGGCTGCTACCGGGAGTTGAGCGCCGAACCTGGAGATCCGCCACGGTCGTACGGCCTCCTGGCGTTGGGCCTGCTCGGGACAGCCTTGCTCTGCGGGTTACTGCGCGGTTTCGCGTCGCGCTCTGCCCTGCGAGCGCTCCCTTCGCGTCTCGCATGGCTAGGCGAGTTGGTCGTCGCTGTCAGCGGCGGGGCGGGGCTGCTTTGCCTGGGGTTATTCCTCGGCCGGCGCTGGGCCATCCCCGGGGGCCCGACGGCCGCCGGCGTCGCCGGCATGTGGTATGGGATCCTCGGCGCCGCCTGCATGCTCTTCGCCGGCCTTCTGGCGGGGCTGCGCCACCTGCCCGCGTGGTGGTGGCTCGGCTCGCGCCAATGGTGGCTCAAGGGCCACATCTGGCTCGGACTCCTCAGCGTCGTCCTGGTCCTCTTCCACAGCACCTTCCGGGTCGGCGGCCTCCTGGAGCAAGCCTTGTGGTTGGTCCTCATTCTCCTCATTGCCTCGGGGGTGTTCGGCCTCGTCCTGCAGCACGTCGTTCCCCGCCTGTTGACTGTGCGCGTCCCGGGCGAGGTGCCCTACGAACAGATCCCCCACGAATGTCTGCTCCTCCGCGGCAAGGCCGACAACCTGGTGGACGCCCTGTGCGGGCCGGGGGACGCGGACGCAGCGGAGGCCCCGCAGAAGGCCGACCCCAATGTGGACCCCGCGTCTCGCGAGGCCCTCCGCAATACCTACGAGGCGCTTGTGCGCCCCTTCCTCGGCCCGGAGTACCGGCCCGATTCCCCCCTGGCTCGGGCCGCGCAGGCGGACGCCGTTTTCCGCGGACTGCGGTCCCTGCCCGGCCTGGCGGGGGAGCCGCTGGCGCAGCTCGAGCGGTTCTGCCGCGACCGGGGCGAGATGGGCGAGCAGGAGCGACTGCACCATTGGCTGCACCTGTGGCTGCTGGCCCACGTCCCGCTGTCGGTGCTGCTGCTCGCTCTCGGGGTGGCGCACGTCGTCACGGCGGTCTTCTACTACTGATCCGATCCCGACCGTGTGAGCCCGACCATGCTTTCGTCCCAGCAAGACCCCAAGGACCTCCCCCACTGGCTCCGGCTGGATTACTACCGCGACCCGCGGCCCCTCGGCCGCTGGCAGAGACGGACGGCCCGGGTGGCCTGGGTGGCGGGGGCCGTCCTCTGCGCGGCCCTGCTCGTGCTGCCGTCGATCGGGCCGCGGCGGCTGCGCTCGGTCTACCAGTCGGCCCCTGTCTCGACGGCCCACGCGGCTTTCAATGACGACTGCGGCCGCTGCCACACCGAAGCGGGGCAGACGGCGGGTCGGCTCTGGCACGGGGATGATTTCCGCTCCGTGAAGGACGCGGTTTGCGTCTCCTGTCACGACAGGCCGCCGCACCAGGCCGGCCAAACGCATACCCCCGCCTGCGCGACCTGCCACGATGAGCACCAGGGCCGCACCGACCTGGCGCGCGTCGCGGACGGTCACTGCACGACCTGCCACGCCGACCTGAAGACGAACGAGGGACCGGCGGCCCCGGAGCGGCGACACGTGTCGGCGTTCGCGGACAAGCACCCGGAATGCCGGCTGTGGCGCGGGGGGCCGCCGGAGGACAAGGCCCAGCTGCGCTTCAACCACAAAGTCCATCTACTGCTGAACGGGGAGGACAAGAAACGGGCCCTGCCGGCCCTTGCCCGGTGGCTGCCGCTGGAGTGCGTCTCCTGCCACAAGCCGGACGCGGCCGGCCGGGCCATGCAACCGATCTCGTACCCGGCGCATTGCCAGAACTGCCACCCGCTTGCGGCCCCGCTCCAGGGGGAATGGGCGGACCCGGCCGTGTCCCAGGCGGCCGAGCGTTTCCGCACAACTCCGGCGCCGCACCCGGGGCACGATCAGACGTCCGCCGTCGTCCGCGACGCCCTGCGCGGCCGCTACCTCGACTTCAGCCGCGCTGCCGGCGTGCTGAATGCGCCCGCCGCTGAGGACGCGGCGCGCGACATCCCGGGAGCCCGCCGCGGCGAGCCGATGAGCGAACAAACCCTGGGATGGGCCAACCGCCAACTGCGCGAGGCCGAGCGGGTGCTGTTCGACCACGGCGGCGGCTGCGCCCTGTGCCACGTGGAGCGGAGCCGGCCGGAGCAGCGGCCGAACGGCTTGCCCGAGTACGAGCCGACGCGCCTCCCTGCCCGATGGTTCGACGACTTCAGCCGCTTCAGCCACCGCAGTCATCCCATGCTCGGCTGCGTCGCCTGTCACGCGGACGCCCCGGAGAGCGAGCGGACCGCCGACGTCCTCATTCCCAAACTCGATACCTGCCGCAACTGCCACAGCCCGCAGGGAGGGGCGCGGCACGATTGCGCCGCCTGTCACCTCTATCACGACCCGAAGAAGGGCCGCGGCCTGAACGGGCTATTGAAGATCGACGACCTGCACCACCAGCGATAAACGGGACCAGCTGGGCATCACCGAGGAGCGCGCATCATGGCGAAGGTCAGACCACCGGCGGGACTTGTCCCGGGGCCGGATGACGAGGTGCTGACGGTCGAGCAACTCGAGAAGATTTCTTTATTCCAGGACCTGGCCGAGCAACCCGGGCTCGAGGAGTTTCCCGGCACGGTCGTCCTTCGCCACTACCGCAAGGGGGACGTCATCTGCCGGCTCGGCGACCCGGGCTGGACCGCGTTCTACATCCTCACCCCTCAGGACCTGCGTGAGCTGCGCGAGCCCCAGGGCCGTCCGGCTTCCGAGGCGGAGCAAGCCGCCCCGCGCCGGGTGGCGACGGCGCACCTCGGTTGGCCCGAAAACCGCTGGGAGCGCCTCCAGCGCTGGCCGCTGAGCCTCCTGGGGCGGGCGCCGGCCCCTAGCCGGCAGCAGCAGGCGGGCATGGGCGAGGGCGAATTGTTCGGCGAAATGAGTTGCCTGTATCGCACCCCGCGCGCGGCCACCGTCGTGGCCGACGCCGACTTTTACGCCCTGGAAATGTTGCGGAACATCTTCCGCAACATGCTCACCAACCGCAACCGCGCCTTCAAGGACCAGGTTGACAAGGTCTACCGCGAGCGCGTGCTGGCGCTGCACGTCCCTTCCCTCCCTCTGTTCGCCGGTCTCTCGCCGGAGCAGGCCGGCGAACTGTGCCGGCGTGTCGAGTTGCAAAGCTTCGAGCCGGGGGAGCTGATCTTCGACGAGCATGAGGCCGCCGAGAGCATGTACCTCGTCCGCAGCGGCTTCGTGCAAGTTCGCAAGAACGCGTCCGCGCTCCTGGGTGGAAACGACGTCACCGACTGGCCGAAGTTCTGCGCGGGGCTGTCCGCGGGGCGCGAGGGATTGACCTGTGAGTCGTCAGGTGAACGGGGCAAGACCGCGCTTCCTGCCCGTAAGGTATGGGAAATGTTGAAGCCGGCGCAGGCGGCGATCCTCAAGGCCGCTGGGGGCGCCGAGCCGGAGGCCGCCGAGCGCGTCGCGATTCTTGCCGCCGTCAACGGCCTGCTGCGCCAGCCCAAGCTCGTAGCGGCCCCGGAACTCCAGGACGTGTTGGCGAGCACCGGGCTGAGCGCCGAAGCCAAAAACCTCCCCGCCGCCGTCAAGAAATGGGCCAGCTACCGGCAGGTGGTGCTTCTGAACCGGCAGCTGCTGGAAGCAGTCTTCCGCGACAGCTTCCCCGTGCTGCGGCGGACGGAGGAGGACGCCCGCGTGCTCGCCTACCGCGGCCCCGGCGACTACATCGGCGAGATCGGCCTGGTCATGGGGACGCCGCGCACCGCCGCCTGCATCGCCTACGATCACCCCGCCTGCAAATTCGGTCGCGTGGAACTGGTCCGCATCGGCAAGCAGCTCTTCGAGGACATCATGGCCGCATCCCCGAGTCTGCGGACACGGGTGCGCGGGGTGGTGGACGAGCGCTTGCGCGAGACGCGGCAGCGGGTGGAGCAGCCAGCGTGGGACGACACCAACTCCGCCGTCCTGTCGCAGCGCTTCGACGAGCTGGGCCTGATCCAGGGCACCAAGCTGATGCTGATCGACCTCGACCGCTGCACGCGCTGCGACGAGTGCGTTAAGGCTTGCGTCGCCACGCACAGCGACGGCCGCAGCCGACTGTTTCTCGACGGCCCGCGCTTCCGGTCGCACGCCCCGGACGGCTTCCACAACTACCTCGTCCCCGCGACCTGCCGGCAGTGCAAGGACCCGGTCTGTCTCATCGACTGCCCGGTCGGCTCCATCCACAAGGGGGACAACGGCCAGATCGTGATCGAGAACTGGTGCATCGGTTGCAACCGCTGCGCCGAGCAGTGTCCCTACGGCAGCATCCTCATGTACCCGGTCGGCGTCTTGCCGCGGCGGTCGGGCGGCTGGCGCTTCCGGCCCGCGCCGACAGGCACGCAGGAATCTGACCCGTGGTACGCCCCCGCGTACGACGACGCCTCCTGGAAGGTCGGGCAGACGCCGTTCTTCTACAATCGGGAGCTGCGCGATCAGCTCGCCTCCGCACGAGGCGAGCAACAGGGAGTCAAGCCATCTCCTTTTCCTGAAGTACAATTCCGCCGGGCGTTCGAGGTGAGTGAAGCCCTGGTCGGCAACGGTCCTCGGTTCCAGCTCCAGGTCCTGTCGCTGGCCCCGCAGGTGAGCGTATGGCTCAACGGGCAAGTCCTGGGCAGCGAGACGTTGCGGCGGCTGCCCAAGCCCATCCGCGAGAAGGACGAGATCTGGAACCTGGCGGCCGAGCTGACGGCGGGCCAACAGTTGCACGTCGGCCGCAACCTCCTCGCCGTGAGCGCCAGCGCCACGGCCAAGGTGAGCGACGTGCTGCTGAACCTGGGACTGTATCAGCGCGTCAAGCCGGTGGTGGCCCGGGAGGTGAGCGGCGAGGAGGTCAATCAGGAGATCGTCATGAACACGGCCGTGGTCTGCGACATGTGCAGCGACCAGTTCGGCAAGCGACCCGCCTGTGTCAACGCCTGTCCTCACGACGCCGCCCTCCGCGTCGATGCGCGGCAGCTCCCGTTCCGTCCGCGCTGATTGCCCGCTGCTTCCCGCAATGTCCACTGTTTGCGGCGATTCGCAGGGCCGTGCGGGGCGAAGCTACCCAGAAGGGGTCAACTTACCCAGGATTCCGGGGCTTACTTGGGTAAGTTGGTCGCGCACACAACCTCCTGTCGTCATGATACTTGCGCTACCACGGTGGTCAACTTACCCAGATTGCTGCACCACTCCGGTAAGTTGACTTCTACGGACTAGGGCGGGCGGGCTTCCCCGTTGCTCGGACAACCTCGCCCCCGATCCCGCGTGAGCGACAAGTCGGCTGACGACGGGAAGCACGTCGGCCGCAAGTCGCATCGCGCATCAGCGCTACCCCGAGGGCCCGGGAGGTGGGCGACCGGACGGCCGATGCCAGTACGGCATGGGAAGGATCGCGCCCGGCGGGGGTCCCAGGGCTCCCGACATACAACCGGCCGGCGGGCGCTCACGGGATCGCGTGCAGGAAGTCGAGAGCGATGAGGCCTTGCCGCCGTCCACGGGCGTGAAACGGATGACAGACTGAGCAGTCGGCGCGCGCGGCATCGGGGCGGTCGGACGCTGCGCCGTGGCACTCGTGGCAAATCGCGATGCGCGGCAGCAGGCGCCCATGAGACAGGCAGCGACGAGCAGGGCGCCGGCGAGGAACAAGGCGGCGAAGGCAGCCTTCCGCAGCGACGCACGGGACGGGACGGAGCGCAAGGCGAACAGGGGCACGAAGCGCATGACGACCTCCGGAACAACGATGATGAGACCGATCAGGCGATGGCGAAGAATGCTCCCCCGCATTTCGGCTTCTGTAACTCCTCTACCGAAACCCCGCCGCGGACCCGCAGGAGAGGAACGGTCAGGATGTTTCCTGGCCCGAAGCCCACGACGATGCACGATGTCAGACCGGCAACCTCACGCCGGTCGAAACCCCGAACTGTCGGCACCGCACGATGCGGGCCCTTACACTTTGTCCGGGCAGAGGACGGGCCGGGCGGCCTCACCCTTGAGCGCGCCCCCGCAATCGAGCGACGGTGCGGCGATGTAGATAGCCACGAGGTCGTCGGTTTCGGCCGCGCCGGGGTGGACGGCGGCCTCAGCGCTCGCGGACACCTGGTCAACGGGGAGATCGCCTGCGGTGGTCGCTTGTGTCTCCCTCCGCAGGATGTCCTTCCGGGCCGGGAGCGGGAGGTGCTTGTCAGTGGGATGAACGGGCATTCCGTCAACTCCTCTCGGGACCACGGCGTGCCGTAGGGTGCAGAGAGAAGTGCAGTGAGGAGCGGGAGAGACAGCCGTGAAAGGAGATACGAGCCCGGACTGGTCGAAGCCGGGTTGCCGTCTCACGCTTTAGCTGCACTTATTTCGCGCCCGCAAGCTGTGGCTCAAATCGGCGCGCCCTGCGACAGGGCCATTCGGACGTAGACAACGGACCGGGCATGAATGCCGGCCGCAACCCTCCTCAAGAGGGGCGCAGAAAAAAACCTGCCCACCGCGAGGGGGACAGGTCGTCGCCCCGCTTTTAGCCGCATTTATTAGGCGCCCGCAAGCCACGGATCAAATCGGCGCCCTACCATCTGACATTCTAGCTCGCAAGCCTGAGCCGTCAAGTCATCCGGCAGGGGAAATACCACCAGGCACAATCCTCTTCACGGCTCCCTCGGGGTTGTATCGATTCGGTTGGAGTAGACTCTTGACGACGAGCCGTGGAGCCAGTATGTCAGGGGCGTCCTGACTCCGAGTAGTTGCTGTCATCCCACGCACACCGACCTTCGCTCTCGCCAGGCTCCTCCTCGGGGCCAGAGACCACCCCGAAGCGGAGCGCCGTCCAGCGGTTTGTCCCGCGAGCGCTTGCTGGTCTCCTCAAGGGTCGCGTGGAGGGGTGGCGGCACAAGGACGAGGCGAGGCGCTCCCCCGCTGCGAGTCGATGCCCCATGACCGCCCCCCCGAAGACCGTTTCTGACTTCTCTACGAACTACACGGCGGCC
>DATFNV010000616.1:0-4684 GCA_035266225.1 Gemmataceae bacterium | reverse complement strand
GAATTGCTGCGCTACATTCGAGAGGAAGTCGGCCTGCCCCCCCTGCGACTGCTGTGCGGCCGTCTGGAGCTGGCTGGCGACCTGCGAGACGACCTGCGTGAACTTCGTCGGGTCTTGCGACTGCAACTGCTGCAGCTCGCTCAGGAGCTGCCCCGGCCCGGAGATGCTCGCGGAACTCTGGCCGCCGGCCCCTTCCCCGCCCGAGAGGCTTGCCGCCCCTTCGCCTCCCGAGAGACTTCCCGCACCCTTGACACTGGTGATCGTTTTCGACATCTGCGCGAAATACGCGCTGGCAGCACTACCCAGTCCCTCAGCTCCAGTCATTGATCTCTCCCTCTGCGAATAAGATACTGGGGCGAAACCACACTGCTGAAAGGTTATCGAAGGCTTGCCACGGAACTTGCCCCGATTTCCCCTGTTTTTCCGGCAACCCGGCGCAGATACAAGGTCCCCGGATTGCAAAGAGCGCCGGCTGACGTACATTCAACCGGGGTATGAGAACGGCAGGCTGAACGGCGCGCGGATGCTATGCGGCCACGCGATCACTGCCCAGCCCGGCCGTGCACCCGGACGCTCCGCAAGCCACACCCGCGACACCCATGACGTTCTTCCGCCTCCGTTCGCACGCCGGGAACCGCTGGCCGCCGCTCCCTGAGGCCGGCCTGGGACAGGTCTGGGCCGCCTAGCTCGCGCTGGACCGCACGCAGTGGCTCGACCCGCCCGAGATCGAACGGCACCAGCTGATTCAGCTCCGCGCGCTCCTGGATCACTGCGCCCGGCACGTGCCCTACTACGGCGAGTTGCTGACAGCCCACGGCATCACCTCCGAGTCGGTGCAGTCGCTGAAGGATTTCCGCCGCATCCCGCCCCTGTCGCGGCGCACCTGCCAGGAGCGGTTCGACGACTTGCGCTCCCGGCGGCTCCCGGACGGGACGGTGGCGCTGGACGAGGACAGCACCTCCGGCACCAGCGGCGTGCCGGTGCGGGTCCTGAAGACGAACCTGTTCTACGTCTGGTGGCTGGCCTGCTACCTGCGCGACCTGGAGTGGAGTGGCATCGACCCGACCGGGACGATGGCGGCCATCCGGCCCACGCTCAAGACCGGGGCCGACCTGGAGCGACTGCTGCGGGGCGAGCGCATGTCCGCCTGGCACTCTGTGTTGCAAACGCTCATCGAGATGGGGCCACTTTACGGCATGGACCTCGGCCAGGATCCGCGCCGGCAGGTCGAGTGGCTTGGCGAGGTCAACCCGGACTACTTCCTCAGCCACACCTCAAACCTGGAATTGCTGGCCGGCTTGCTGCTGGACCAACCGCGGCAGTTCCCGCGCCTCCGCGCGATCCAGGCGATCTCAGAAACGCTGACCGAGGAGGCGGGGGCGAAAATCGAGTCGGCCTTCGGGGCGCCCGTCAAGAACCTCTACAGTTGTGCCGAGGCGGGCTACCTGGCCTCGCCCTGCCCGGAAGGGCACGGCCTGCACGTTCACGCGGAGAACGTGATTCTCGAGGTCCTCGACGACGCCGACGACCCTTGCGCCCCGGGCGAGACCGGCCGGGTCGTCCTCACCGTCCTCCACAACTTGCTCACGCCGTTCATCCGGTATGAGATCGGCGACGTGGTCACCCTTGGGTCGGGGCGCTGCCCGTGCGGACGCGGCCTGCCCCTGCTGGCGCGCGTCCACGGCAAGCAGCGGCCCGTGTTCCGGTTGGCGGGCGGCCGGTGGAAGCACTCCTCGGGCCTGGTTCACGCCATCTCGGTCGTCGGGGGGCACCACCAGCACCAGGCGGTGCAGAAGGCGCTCGATCACGTCATCGTCCGCATCGTCCCGAGCAACGGGTGGACGGCGGATCACGCGCGGCGCCTCTGTCAGGCGGTGCGGGACTTCTTCGAGGCCCCCATCCGGGTAGACCTGGAGGTCAGGGATCGCCTGGACCTGCCGCGCGGCGGTAAGCTTCAGAGCATGATCTGCGAGGTGCCTCCCGAAGGAGTGAGCTGAAGGGTGCGGCTCTCGGCCCTTCGCCTCAGGGCGCCCGCAGGAGCGGGCCCAAGTCCACGACCTTCATCTCGCCCCCGGAGGCCGGCACGGTGCCAACCGCCAGGCGCAGCCGCAGCGTTCGTGGCTCGAAGACCATCGTCTGCAGCGTCATCTTCGGGTCACAGACGGCGTGCAGGGCGGCCTGGAGGTCTTCGGGGCCAAGCCGGTCCCGCTGCCGCTTTGCCCGTCGCAAGGCCGCGTAGTGGTCCAGGGTCTCGAACAGGTTCACCGTTGGCGCGGGCCGCAGAGCCTCCGTGCAGAAGTGGTTGGTACAGACAAGCGCACCGCGGCGCGGCCGGCGCACGACCACCCGATCCGGCGTGATCTCGAAGACGGCCACCCCATCCCGGTCGGCGACGGTCAGGTTGTTCAGGCCGGTTCGGTTCATGACGGCCAGCTGGGACCGCGCCTCCTCGATGCTGCCGCATTCCTCCAGGAGCCGCCGGAAGCACATGGCGAAGGGCGTGCCCCGCAGGTCGAAGAGGCGCTCGCCGACCCTGGCCTGATACACCTCCATCACGGCAACCGCGAGCCCGGCATCGTTCATGCCGGAGAGGCAGCCGACCGTCCCCGGGAAGCCGACCAGCGCGAAAGCATGCCGGGCGTCGCGGGGCCGATAGACCGTGACCAGGCTATAGTCGTGGGCGTAACCGAGCGGCGGGTAGTCGAGGTTGCGCCCCAGCAGCGGACCGCCCGTCGTGCTCCGCTCGCCGGTGACGAGCAGACCGGAGCAGAGGACAGTCTTCTTCAGGTCGAAAAACGTGTTGTTGAGCACCGCCAACTCGTGATCGAGATCCGCGGCGGCATACGTGGCCTCCAGTTCGGCGCGGTAATCCTGCGGGCATCTCCGCAGCATCGGCTCCCCGGCCAGCAGCAGGGGTCGGCGCAACCAGCTGAGCCCATACTCGCTGAGCAGGTCGTCGGGGTAAGCGGCGATGCGCCGCCCCGGTCCCAGGGCGAGCCGGCCGATGGCCCGGCCGATTTCCTCGGGCGTCCCCTCGACGGCGAGGACGGGCACGCCGTTGACGTACCTCAGCCGCGCCGGGCCGCACTGCCCCTCCGGATAGCGGAACGGCGGGTCGGCCCAAGCCACGCGGGGGGCGGGCCCCAGGAGCGCCGCGCAAACCGCCACCGCCAGGATGCGAAAGCCCATCCCTTCCTCCTCCCCGTGAGCACGTGAAGCCCGCTCCGCCGGGGTGCCGTGTCGCGGCTAATACACGTAACGCAGGCCGCCGTAAAGGCCGGTCTCCTCCTCGTGATTCTGCAGGTCGAACAGGTCCTCCGTCCCGAGCCGGAATTCCAGGCGCGGCACCCGGGGGAACGGCCGCACCGCCACCCCCGCGTCCACAGACAGCAGCTTGGGCAGGAATGACCGCTTGGCGATGAGCTGCGCGTCGGCGTAGAGGTAGACGACGTCACCATAGAGGCCGCAGGTCAAGTAAGCGCGGGCGAACGGCCCCGGCTTGAATTGCACCCCCTCGCCGTCCACCATGCTCTTGGTCGGGTAGTAGCCGAGGCTGACAAAGCTGGCCCGCGCCTGGTCGAAGTCCGGCGTGCCTAGGGTCGCATACGCCGGGCCGAGGTAGTAGCGGTTCTCCAGCCCGACACCGTCGTTGAAACCGGACGGGGCCACCTGGGACGTTCCACGGTTGAGGTTGTTATAGGAGTAGCCGAACACCCGCGCTTCCCAGTTGCCGGAGTAGTTCCATGCCGCCCCGAGGTTGAAGTCGAACTCGCGCTTGCTGAAGTCGAAGGCCCCCTGGCTGGGGTTGGTGATGCCCGGCGCGGCCTTCTGCGCCCAGAAGCGGGCGTCGGTGAAGAGGTAGAGGCCTTCCCGCTGCCACAGCCAGACGTTGAGGTCCAGGTCAAGGGAGAAGATCTGCTTGAACTCCTCGCCGTTGGAGGCGACGTGATCGCCGAGGAAGTAGCCGCGGCCGCCGACGATGCCCCAGACGGCCGGCGCGCCGGCCCATGCTCGTTCCCGCGCGCCGGTCGAGTCCTCTGACGGAGCATCTGGTAGCGGAGCGACGTCCCGGCTCGCCTCGCCGGGAGTCGGTTCGAGGGGCGCCACACCGTCGGCTGCCCCTCTGTCTCTCGGCTGCCGGGTGGCCTCAGCGGTCGGGGCAACGCCAGGCGAAGTGCCCGGCGGCCCGAACAGCGGCAGGAGGGGAGTGGGTTCGGCACCGCACCCAATCGGCAGGAGGAGCGTGAGTCCTGCCAAGGCACCCGCCAGGTTGAGGCAGAATACGCGGCGCCTGATGACTCCGTTCGGCCTCACAGTTCCCTCCGGGCCTGGCCAATGCGAACTGTTGCCCCTGCCGGCATACCTCGCGTGCGGCGGAGGTATGCCGGCAGGAACTAATCGCACCCGCCCGGCAAAATCGGGCGCGGACTTGAAACTTGTTTTCTGACCGTCACGGAGTTTGGGGTCGAGGGTCGAGGTATCGGCCGGGCCTGGTGCCACCGCAGCCGGCCGGCACAAGTACCGGCGGCGCTTTGGCAAAAAGGAGAAAAGGGGTCGGGAGCTATGCCGTTGCGTTTTTTCCCGACTTCCCCGGCTTTGTGAACGTTTGTTCGTCTGGACGTGAACAAAATGACTCCTACCCTGAGTGATGCCAAATTCACAAGCGGCCAGCGCGGCCGCCACC
>DATFNV010000615.1:0-16351 GCA_035266225.1 Gemmataceae bacterium | reverse complement strand
GAACGGGTGGTGGTCGCGGCCGCTCACGTTGGTGTTGCCGTTGCGGTTCTCGCCCAGCGGCGTGCGGCCGAACTCCGACATCCACACCACCAGCGTCTCGTCGAGCAAGCCGCGCTGCTTCAGGTCCTTGAGCAGCGCCGCGACCGGCTGGTCGGCCATGCCGCAGTTGAAGGCCAATTCCGTGTCGAGGTTGCTGTGGTGGTCCCACGAGGCGTGATACAGGTTCACGAAGCGGACGCCGCGCTCGATCAGCCGCCGGGCCAGCAGGCAGTTGACGGCAAACTGGTGATACTGGCCCCGGCCGCCGCCACGGTGAGGGCCCTGGATCGCGCGGTCCTCCCGACCGATGCCGTACATCTCCAAGGTCTGCTTCGTCTCGCCCGACAGGTCGATCAGCTCCGGCGCCGACGACTGCATGCGGAAGGCCAGCTCGTAGGCGGCGATGCGGCTGTCGATCTCCGGGTCGCGGAGGGCGTCGTGGCGCAGGCGGTTGAGGTCGCCGAGCGCCTCGATCGTCTGGCGCTGCATCTCGTCGTCGAGGCCGGCGGGGTTGTTCAGGTTCAGGACCGGCTCGCCCTTGTTGCGGAAGAGGACGCCGGAGTAGGTCGAGGGGAGGAAGCCGCTTTGCCAGGTGGTGGCGCCGCCGCTGGGGCCGCGCCCGGCGGTCAGCACGACGTATCCGGGGAGGTCCTTCGACGGGCTGCCGAGTCCGTAGTTCAGCCACGACCCCACGCTCGGCAGGCCGAACGTCGCCCGGCCGGTACACATCAGCAACTGGCCGGGGTGGTGGTTGAAGGCGTCGGTGTGCATCGAGCGAATCCAGGCGACGTCATCGACGCGCGTGGCCAGGTGCGGCAGAAAGTCGGACAATTGCATGCCGCATTGGCCGTGCTTCTGGAACTTGCGCGGGCTGCCGAGGAGCTTCGCCCCTTCCTTCTTGATGAAGGCGAAGCGCACGTTTTTCGTCATCGATTCGGGGAGCGCCTGGCCGTGCAGCTCGTTGAGCTTCGGCTTGGGGTCCCAGAGGTCAATCTGACTCGGGGCGCCTTCGAGGTAGAAGCAGATACAGCGCTTGGCCTTCGGCGCGAAGTGCGGCGGCTTCGGGGCCAAGGGCGCATCCCGCCGGTTTTCCGCGGCAAGGAGGCCGTCGTCGCGCAGCAGCCAGGCGAGGGCGAGCAGGCCGATGCCGCTGGCGCCGGAGGTGAGAAAGTGGCGGCGGCTCAGGTGGGCACGTTCCTGGGTGGGGTGTATGGGTTGCTCGTTCATTTCACAGGCCCTGGCAGTAACGGATTGCTCGTTCGATCGCCTGGAGGCGGCGGGGGGCAAGTCGTCCAGCCGGTTGGCCGGGAAACCGGCTGTGGTCGAGCGCTCGCACCTGGAAACACAGGAAGACGGTTTCGACGGGCAAGCCACTTTCGTTCGAGGGTACGCGAACGGTACTCGGAAAGTCGCGACGAAAGTTCGCCCCGTTGGTTCCGGGTACGACCGTAACTACCAACGGAAGTTGGTTGATCGTGTCGATCGAGACCACGACGACTGGGCGGACGCCCGCCTGCTCTCGTCCCACGACGGGGTCGAGGTCCACGAAGTAAATCTCACCCCGCTGCATGCCGGGGTTCCTCATCTCGTTGATTCAGCTCGCGCTGGACGTCGGGGTCAGCTGCCATCTCGCGAAGGCCCCGCTCCAAGGCTTCGTGGTCGGTAAAGTACGCCTGCCGGAGCCGACGGAGCAAGCGCTCGATCAGCTCCATCTGCTCTCCCGGAGGAAGTTGCCCGACACGCTGCTCGAAGTCGAATAGTTCTTCAGGGCTCATGAGTATCACTCCCGCGTCACGAACTCGTCCAGGTTCAGCAGCGCCCGCGCCAGCGCCACCCACGCCGCCGCCTCAGGCGCCTCCACGCCGGCCGGCTTCGCCGCCCCGATCAACTTCGCGGCCGCCTCCGGCTTCGCCTGGCACGACCGCAGCAGGTCGGCGTACAAGTGGCCGAGGCGCGCTTGTTCAGCCGGCGTCGGCTCGCGGCCCACGCACAAGCGGAAGCCGTAGCGGAGGCGCTCTTCCATGATACCCTCGCTCGCGCTCCGGGCTGGTCTCTCGGTCACGATCCGCCGCCCCAGCGCCTGCGCACACTCCACGAAGACCGCGTCGTTCAGCAGCGTCAGCGCCTGCAGCGGCGTGTTCGACTTCTCGCGGCGGACGGCGCAGAGGTTGGCATCCGGGGCGTCGAACGTCATCAGCATCGGGTACGGGCTCGTTCGCTGGAACCAGGTGTACAGCCCGCGGCGGTAGCGGTCCGGGCCAGTGCTTTCCAGCCATTTCGCACTGCCGGCGTAGGTCAACTCCGAGATGCCCGGCGGCTGCGGCGGGTGGGCGCTCGGCCCGCCGATGACCCGCGACAACAACCCGCTCGCCGCCAGCGCCTCGTCGCGAAGCACCTCCGCCTCGAGGCGGTGCCGGGGCTGCCGTGCCAGCAGCACGTTCAGCGGGTCGCGGCCGGTCAGCTCCGGGCGGGACAGCGACGATTGCCGGTAGGTGGCCGACGTGACGACCAGCCGGTGCAGCTCCTTCAGGCTCCAGCCGCGGCGCACGAACTCGCTCGCCAGCCAGTCGAGCAATTCGGGGTGCGACGGCCTCTCCCCCTGCGTGCCGAAGTCTTCCAACGTCGCGACGAGGCCGCGGCCGAAATACTTGTGCCACACCCAGTTCACCGCCACCCGAGCCGTCAGCGGATTCTCCGGGGCGACAATCCAGCGGGCGAGGTCGAGCCGGGTCAAGCCCACGGGCGGCGAACCGTGGGCTTTCAAGGGAGGAAGTATCGCCGGCGTTCCCGCTTGCACCTCGGCGCCGGGCCGCAGGAAGTCGCCGCGCCTCAGGACGTGCGTCTTCCGGGTCGGCCCCAGGGCCAGCGCCTGCGCCATCGTCCCCTTGGGGGCCGGCTTCGGCTTCTTGTCGCCCGGCGGGGGCTCCGGCGGAGGCGGCGGCTCGTGGGGCAGCGGAGCGGCAATGTCCACTTCACGGTCGCTGTCGAAGAAGGCGAAGAACTGATAATAGTCGCGCTGGCTGAACGGGTCGTACTTGTGATCGTGGCACTGGGCGCAACCGAGCGTCACCCCGAGGAAGACCTTCGCCGTCGTGTTGACACGGTCCACGACGGCCTCGACGCGGAACTGCTCCTGATCGACGCCGCCCTCGCGGTTGGTCAGTGTGTTGCGGTGGAAGCCGGTGGCCACCTTCTGCTCGGTCGTCGCGCCCGGCAGCAGGTCGCCGGCCAGTTGCTCGACGGCGAACTGGTCGAACGGCAGGTCGCGGTTGAGCGCGTCGATGACCCAGTTGCGATAGCGCCAGGCGAACGGCCGGCCGCTGTCCTTCTCGTAGCCGTCGCTGTCGGCGTAACGGGCGCAGTCGAGCCAGTGACGGCCCCAGCGCTCGCCGTAATGCGGCGACGCCAGGACGCGCTCCACAAGGCGCTCGTAAGCCCCCGGGCGGACGTCGTCCAGGAAGTCATCGACCTCCCGCGGCGACGGCGGCAGGCCGAGCAGGTCGAGATACAACCGACGGATGAGGGTCACCCGGTCCGCCTCGGGCGACGGCGCGACCTTCTCCGCCTCCAGCCGGGCGAGGACGAAGCGGTCGATGTCGTTGCGCGGCCAGGAGTCTCCCACCCTGGGCGGCAGCGGGCGCTTGATCGGCTGGAACGCCCAGTGTGCCGTCTTCGACCCGGCCGGGGTGGTCCTGCCGCCGTCCTTCGGCCATTTCGCCCCCTGGTCGATCCAGGCGCGCAGCACACCGATCTCCTCCCCGCTGAGCGGCGGCTTCCCTTCGGGCGGCATCTTCAGCTCGGGGTCGAGGCCGGCGACGAACCGCAGCAGGCGGCTTTCGCCGGCCTTGCCGGGGAGGAGGACCGCGCCGGAGTTGCCCCCCTTGAGGGCCGCGGCGCCGTCGTCGAGGCGCAGGCCGCCGCGCTGCTTGGCGGCGCCGTGGCAGGCGACACAGCTGCGCGCGAGGATCGGCTGCACGTCGCCCCGGAAATCGACAGCCGGCTTCGTGTCCGGCCGCGGCTTGTCGTCGCCGATGAGGAGGCCGGCGAACAGGACCAGGCAGCCGAGGGCGGCGACAGAGCGTGTCATGGCGGGTCGGCTCGCGAAGAGGCGGGAGGGTTGTACGGCAGGCAGCGGGCGGGTTCACAGTTATGCTATCCGCGCCGGCCCGTAGCCGCAAGCTGCCAGCTTGCGGGCTTCGTCTTGGAATCGGTTTGCAGACGTGGGGCAGGCCGCTGGCCTGCCTGGAACCGACGGCAGGCCGGCGGCCTGCCCCACGTTTGCTTCTTAGCTCAGTCGCGTTGCAGGACGTTGACGAGGCAGTGGAGCGTTCCGAAATGGCGGGCGCAGGCGTCGCACTCGACGGGTCGCACCTCGTAGCCCAACTCGGTCCAGACTTCCGTCGCCGCGCGGTTCAGGCTGCCCGCGAAGCTGTACGCCGGCAAGTAGGCGATGCGGCGTCCGTCCCGCTCATCGAGGATGCCGTTGACGTAAGTCAGGTAGGTACGGCCGTCGCTTCCGGGGACGATGGGAATACGGACGACACGATAGCCGGCAACTCGGCATTGCTCGGCGACGGCCTCGAAGGAGGCAACCGTGGCCTCCGTGAAATCGGGCCCCCCCGGCAAGTAGGAAGCGACGGCACTGGCCTCCTGCTCCGTCCGGGCGAGCATGTCCTGGGCCATCTTCGGGTCGCCGACCAGGACGGTTCGGCCGCCGACCGGCATCAGGTACATGCCGACGTGATGATCCGGTGCCCCCTCCAGCACCACGACACTATGCTTGAGGGCGCCGGTCAGGGAGTCGATCAGTTCCGCGCGGGTTGCCACCGTGCGCTGGAGGTTCCGTAGCAGGATGGATGGGCGGGCAAACGCCGTCTCGTTGTCCGCGGCGAAGTCGCCGCCGTCGAAGTACAGGTCGCTGCGCCGGGACCGAACGGCCGGCCCCAGGGCCGCCGCCAGGTCGCCCGCGACCTGTTGGTCCCCCTTTCGGGCCGGCCAGACCTCCGCGCCGTCTTCCGCGCGCGAGAACAGCAGGGTCGCCCCTTCGCCCTCCGACGGGCGCAGCGCTAACCACCGGTCGCGCGACCAGGAGGTGATGGGGTGGCCCACGAGCACCGGCGTCAGCCGGCACTCGGTCGGGCCCACTCGCCGGCGCAGGGCGGCGAACGCCTGCTCGTCGGGACAGACCGCGTGGACGTCGATGCCCGCCGGGAGTTGGCGCAAGAAGGCCCGGTAGGTCGGGCCGACGACGTCGTCATCGTCCTCGCCGGCGTACTGGATCACGAGTCGGCGGAGGGCGCCGTCGCACTCGCTCAGCAGCGGCCCGGCCGCCGGCCCCGCCGGGTCGGCCCGACCGCCGTGGTAGAAGTACAGCACGCCGGCCGAGACCGCCAGGCCGAGCGCCACCCCCAGCAGGATGGGAATTCGGGACGCCATGGCAAAGGGCCCTACCGTTTCGGCACCGCGTTCGGGCCACCCGGCGGCACCTGATTGAACCCCCCGCCGGAAGGCACGGCGACGTTCGTCGCCATGACCGCGTTCTTCTTGTCGCTCAGGATGATCCGGACGTCTTGCCCGGGCGGCAGCTTGGCCGAGCAGGTGAGGGTCATCGACTTGGTCTCGTCGGCCTTGAGGCTGAAGGCGAACTCCTGCGACGAGAGGGTGCTGGGCCTCGGGAGCATGCGCGACATGCGGGCCGTGGGGGCCGTGGCCGAAACCGTGACCCACACCGTCGCGTTGACCGGCTTGTCCGTCGGGTTGGTGGCCGTCACCTCGATCTTCGGCGACTCCCCCTCTTCATACGACGCCTTGTCGGTCTTCAGCACGAAGGTACACCCTTGCGACGTGAGCTGCGGCCGGGCGATGACCGGCTTGACGACGCCGCCGGCCTCGGCGACGCCGACCGGCCGCAGCGCCGCGAACGTGAGCGTCACCGCCACGGTCACCGCCGCGGTCCCCAACACTGTCATGACGTTGTGGAGTTTCATGGACCTCGCTCCTTTCTCCGACCCTGTGCGGGCGGTTCGAGATCTCGTGTCGTGTCAGGGACATTGTACCGAGGAGACGCGGTCATGGATGTAACTAGTCTGTAACAGCCGGGCCGCGACCTCACTCCCCCGGCCCCTTGTGCCGCAGGGCGCGCCCCGCCAGCGCCCCCGTGGACTTCCCCTTCTCGAGCGCCGGCTTGCCGTTGACCCACAGGTAGACCACGCCGGTCGCGTAGGCGTGCGGCTTGTCGTAGGTGGCGCGGTCGCGGTACGTCTCCGGGTCGAACAGCACCACGTCGGCGCAGTAACCCGGCTTGAGATAACCGCGATCGCTGAGCTTCAGGATATCCGCGGGCAGGCCGCTGGCGCTGCGGACGGCCTGCTCGACCGGGATCAGTTTGTCGGCGATGGCGTAGTTGCCGATCTTGCGCGGGAAGGTGCCGTAGTTGCGCGGGTGCGGCACCGTGTCGCCCGGCACCTGTGCGCCGCCGTCGCTGGCTGTCGCCACCCATGGCTGCTTCATGATGAGGCGCACGTCCTCCTCGCTCATGCCGAAGTTGACGACCGACGCCCCGCCGTTGCGCTCGATCTCCACGGCGATCTCGACGGGCGTCTTCTTCTCGGCCTCGGCAATCGCTTGCAGGTCCTTGCCCTGCCAGGCCGTCTTCGGCGCGTAGCGGGCGATGCGGATCGTCTTGCCGCCTTCGCGGCCGTCGATGGCCGACTCGATCGCCTTGCGGATCAGCCGCCCCTGCTCCGGGTCGTCGAGACGAGCGAGGAAGTCCTTGGCCGACCCCTCGCGGAAGCGCGGCGGGATCAACGTCGCCGCCAGCGACGTGCTGCTGGCGAGGTACGGGTACTGGTCGGCGGTCACCTCCTGCCCGGCCTGGCGCGCCTTCTCGATCAAGGCAATCTCGTCGGCGGACTTGCCCCAGGCCCGCCGCCCGGACGCCTTGAGGTGCGAAATGTGGACGGGCAGCTTGGCCTCGCGGCCGATGGTCAGCGCCTCGTCGATGGCCGACAGCACGCCGACGCCTTCGTCGCGGATGTGGCTGGCGTAGAAGCCGCCGTGCCGGGCCGCCACCCGGGCCAGGGCGATGATCTCGTCGGTCTTGGCGTAGGTGCCGGGGTTGTAGATCAGGCCGGTGGACAGTCCCCAGGCGCCGTCCTTCATGGCCTGATCGACCAGCGCCTCCATCTTCGTGAGTTCGTCGGCGGTCGGCAGGCGGTTGGCGTTGCCCATGACCTTGCGGCGGACGTCGTTGTGCGGCACCTGGTGGATGACGTTGCTGCCGACGCCGCCGCTCTCGAGCGCCTTGAAGTAGGCGGCCACGTCGGTCGGGCCGGAGCCGCAGTTGCCGGTGACGACGGTGCTGACGCCCTGCATGAGGTAGTTGAGGTTGCCGCGCGTGGCCGCCTTTTGCAGGGGGTAGTCGCTGTGGGTGTGCAGGTCGATGAAGCCGGGGGCGGCGACGAGCCCCTTGCCGTCGATGACGCGCGGCTCGCCGGCGACCTTGAAGGCGCCGACGGCGACGATGCGGTCGCCCTTGAGGGCCAGGTCGCCGACCTGCCCGGGCTTGCCGCTGCCGTCGTACAGGGTCGCCCCGCGGATGACGACGTCGGCCTCGACGGGCTTGTCGGCCGCGGGCAGGGCGAGGAGCATCAGGGTGGTGAGGGTGAGCATGAGGCAGTTCTCTCGTCTTGGCGGGCGGGGCGAAGTCGTTTCTATTCCGGCGGTCGCCCGAATGCCAGGGAAACCCGAGCGCTTGTCGGGTGCCGGTCCGGGCGGCTATGATGCCCGGGAGAGATTCCGGTGCCTGTCGCACGCACCGCACCCCCTTCCCGGAAAGGCGGCCCATCATGGCACTCCTGGCCCGGCCCCGATCCCTCGTCCTGGCCGCCCCGCTGTTGGCACTGCTACTGGCCCTCGCCGGCTGCTTCGACACCTCGCAACAGGTCGCCGCGCCGGCTGGCGAGTCCAGCATCCACCTAACGATGGGCAACCCCAGCGGCGCAACCGCGGACCCGGACAAGCCCGACAACTACCTCATGAGGAAGACCTACTTCGCGCTGTCCTACAACAACGCGAAGGGGACGCCGAATTGGGTCTCGTGGTGTCTCAAGAAGGACGACCTGGGGGACGCCCCGCGCTGGCCGCAGTTCTACCCCGACGAAGACCTCCCGATTGGGTTCAAGCAGGTGAAGCCAGGCGATTACACCGGCAGCGGCTTTGACCGGGGCCACATGTGCCCCTCCGCCGACCGCAGCACCGAAGAGTCCGCGAAGGCGACGTTCGTGATGACCAACATCATCCCCCAGTCGCCCAACTGCAACCAGCACGCCTGGGCCGACCTGGAGGACTACTGCCGCGACCGGGTCAGGAAGAAGCACCAGACGCTCTACATCGTCGCCGGCCCCCAGGGCGAGGGCGGGGTCGGCACCAAGGGGCCGGAGAAGATCATTGGTCACGCGGACAAGGTCACCGTCCCCGCGCATTGCTGGAAGGTGATCCTGGCGCTCGACGACGGCCAGGGAGACGCGAGCGACGCGACCCGGGTGAACCGCGACAGCCGGGTGATCGGCGTCATGATGCCGAATGACCAGTCGGTCGAGCATGGGTGGGCGAAATACCGCAAGAGCGTCAAGGACGTGGAGGCGCTGACCGGCTACCACTTCTTCGACCAGGTGCCGGCCGCGGTGATCGGGCCGCTCAAGGAGCGGGTGGACAACGAACATATCCCGGCGGGGCACCACAAGAAGCCGGAGGACTGACATGCCGACGAATGAAACGACGACCGCCCTCCAGCAGGCCGCGGAGGGGCTGACGTACCAGAGCGAGACGGACGCGCCCTGGAAGGCATTCGCCTGGCCGACGGCACAGGGCGAGCCCACCGCCGCGGCGGTGCGGCAACAGGGCCGCCACAAGGCGGACGCGCCGGTCGAGGAACAGACCGTTGAGGATTTCTTCGCGCCGCTGATCCAGGACCAGGACTGGTACGGTGACGAAGAGCGGGCCACGGCGGCGAAGTACCGGGCGCTACTCGACACCGTCAAGCGCTACTTGAAGGATCCGAAAGTGATGCGGGTCGGGACGCGGAAGAAAGCCGTTTACGTCGTCGGGACGGCGAAGGAGGGCGGCTGGGCTGGGCTCACGACGACTGCCGTGGAGACGTAGCACCGTGTGCGGCTGGTGTAAATATCCTATTTGTGAATATTGCGGATTTGTTCTATATTATATACCCTAATCTGCGGCTGCCCTTCGTAGAGCGAAACTGTCCCAGTGACGACAATCGTCTTGCCAAAGAAGTGACGTTCTGCGTCATCAATGCCGATTTGCTTGAACTCCGGCAGCACCGAGGTCTTGATCGCAATAGCGAAATTGCCAGATTCTTTATACTTCTTTGAGTTCAAGAATAGATAAAACTCTGTGGATTTCGTAGAATTGACTCGAATTTCAACGGCGCAAACTTGATCCACCCGCTTGGCTGCCTCTTCTGGTGTCACCGGACGGAGCAGCTGTGGTGGAGGAGAATCACGCTGTGTTGTGCGGGAAGTAGTCTGGGACGCGCCTGGGGGCGCGACAACGCCTGTGGAACGAGAAGATTCCTGCTCTGTCGCACGAGAGGTACTCGACTCTCGACTTTCCTTCCACGAATGCACATACTCACGCACGATTTCGACAATTAGCGGGGCGACAATACCGACAAACAGCCATTTGAGCCACCAGGGCCGCCGTGTCTTGACTCGGCGCCGTTGGCTAGTCGAGTTCGCCACGGGTGCCTCCCGAAGATGGAATAGGCCAGCTTCCTCGTTCGCGGAATCGTACCAGTTATCCAGCACCGGAGGTCATCTGTCAAGTTCTTTCTCGCTCTGCTCGCCCGCGGCTGCCGTGATCCTTGAAGATCATAGGAACCACGGCCCCGGGAAAGCAACGCGCCAACACCATCCGCGTCAAGATAGACGCGATGGAGGAATTCATCACCGACTACCCGGAGGACGAGATGGAGCCCTCCGCGAACGAGGGTAGCGGATCGAAGGCGGCGAGGAAGGCGGCAGTATCGGCCGGTGCGAGTGGCGGAGCGAGTTCTTCCCCTTGACCAGCCCGGCCGGTGTGCGATGATAGCGATACGGCTGACGCCGGGCCAGCAGGATGCGAGGAGCGAGGGAGGCGAGAAGGATCGCCCATGATTCATCTGCTGTTCGCCGAAGATGACAAGTCCTGGCTCATGTCCTTCTTCAACCAGTGGGGCAACGCGGCCAGCGTCATCGGCCTGGTCATCACGTTGATTGGCTTTGGCCTTATCCTGCGGGGTCAGTGGAAGATTCGACGGGCAACGGAAGAAACCGTCAGGCGCGTCGCGCTGCAAGTGGCGGCGGCGGAGTTGGGGACAATTCTCCGCCTTTCGACGGGAGTTCGTGAAGCGAACGTGCAGGGGCAATACGAACTGGCACTCTACCAGTGCCGCGAGGCGGGTTCTTCCGCCCAGTCGCTGTCCCACAACCCGCACATCGACGAGGGCCACAGCCAGGCCCTGAGGGACGCCGCCCTCGACCTGGGGAAGATCGTGAAACACATGGTCGGACAGAGGTCGAAGCATGGCAAGCTTGCCGCCCTCACCCCGTACCAGGCTCGGCGGCTCGAGGCGGTCATCACAATCCTGGCCGACATGAACGGGCGGATGCAGAATGCCGTCCTGGAGGTGTAATATGACGACCCGCGAGCAGTTCGTAGGGACCCTCGGAAAGCTCTTGGAGGCCACGCGCGCCAAGCAGTTGGCGTGGAAGGAAACCGCCGAGGAGGGGGTTTACCGCGCGTCGTTCAAGAAGGCAACGGTCGAGGTCGGGCGCTTTGAGGATGAAGAGGTAGAGCAGCACTACCTGCAGGCCCGACTCTACAACAAGAACAACGCCGTGGTAGAGGAAATTAAAGGATCTCTAAGTAACGGAAACACGAAAGAGCCGTCTCCCCTCCTCCGAGCGCTTTACGAACTGGCCCGTGACTCGGCTCTTCGCCCCGAGGATCTGCTCAAGTCGATCGAGGATGAACTGATGAGCGCGCAGCGGCAACAGTAGCTCAACAAGACATAATGAAGATCCAAGTTGACATTAATCTTTTCCTGTCTCCAAAAAAGATGAATGGCCACTTTCCCTTCCTGGGCCGAGACGAAACACAGGTGGTCCTTCCGTTTTCTTCGTTGACATGAGGGAAGTGCCCCGAGATAGTCGAAGCGCTGCCTCGGTCCGAGTGCCCGGTTCGCCGGGGTGCCGAACCCATCCTTCCGGGCCGACGTCAGCGACGAGAATAAATGGCGATCGTGTTGGCGCAAGCGAAGGAGACATGCTTCATGCCGCCACCAAAGACTGCCCGACCATCCGCCGCGATTCGCAGCGCGTCTCCCGCGGAGGCGAACGCGCTCAACCCCACGGGGTCGGTCTTCCGGGAAGGCGAAAGGGCCTTTTCCCGCGATCTTCCCGCACTCCTGACGGCGCACGCGGGGCGGTGGATCGCTTACCTCGGAGCGCAACGGCTGGACGTCGCCGACAGCAGTGCCGAGTTGTACCAAAAGCATGCGAGCCGAGGAACGGATCCGAAAGATCTCTTTATAGAGTTGGTTCATCCGGACGCGGCCCGCGCCGATTTCTCGTTGATTCGCCCCTCCGGAAGAGGAAAAGGGGATATTCATCTTTTTCTGTCTCCAAAAATATGAATGTCCCCTTTCCCTTCCCGGCGTTCCCCGGGGCAGTCGATCCTGCTTCCCGTTTGATAGCTTTCCCGGCTTCTTGTTACAGTTCCCAAATGGGATGCGACAAAATGCCAAAGCGGAGACGACGATGACGGTGGAACTCACGTTCGCCTTGCCGGAGCAGTTGGCGCGGGAGGCGGAGGCCAACGGCCTCTTGAAACCGGAAGCCCTGGAGCGGCTCTTTCGCGACGAGATCCGCCGCCGCCGGGTGGGCGAGTTGTTCGACGCCGCCGACCGCCTGGCCGCGCTGCGCGAGCCGCCGCTGACCGACGCCGAGGTTCTGGCCGAGATCCAGGCCGCCCGCGCGGAAAGGCGAGCGCGCCCTGCGTCTGGTGCTTGACACCACGGACACAATCACCCGGCGAGTGTATTACGATACCTCGAGCACCGGCGCCCCGAGCACTTCCCGCCGTGGCGTAATGCCAAGACCGTGCGCCGTCGCGGCGGCCATGCGGCCGTTGACCCGCCGCGGCGCCCCCTCGGCGATGCTCACCGTCACGTAGCTGTTGAAATCGGTGGCCGTGAAGAGGAACTCCGGCGGCGTGCTGTGTGCCAGGTGCGCAATGGCCGCGGTCACGATGTCGCCGCCCCAGCTGTCCTCCAGCGTCATCGCCACGCCGAGCGAAACGCACAGGTCGCGGGCCTGGCGCGCCTTCGTCAGACCGCCGAGTTTGCTGATCTTGATATTCACGACATCCATTGCCCGGTCGGCGTGCCCGCGCAGCAGCACGTCGATCGAATCGATCACCTCGTCCAACACGAACGGGTGGTCGGTGTGCCGGCGAACCGTCAAGCACTCCTCGTAAGTCAGGCAGGGCTGCTCGATGTACACGTCCACGTCGCGAACCGCTCGCACCACCCGCAGCGCGTCGTGCATCAGCCAGCCGGTGTTGGCGTCGGCGATCAGCCGGTCGCCCGGCCGCAGCTTCGCGGCGACGGCCCGGATGCGCTCGACGTCCACGGCGGGGTCGCCGCCGACCTTCAGCTGGAAGCGCTGATAGCCCTCGGCCCGGTAGCCGGCCACGCGGTTCGCCATCGCCTCGGGGGTGTCCTGGGAGATCGCCCGGTAGAGGCCGAAGTCTTCGCCGTAGCGCCCGCCCAGGAGGGTGCAGACGGGCTGCCCCGTCGCCTGGCCGAGGATGTCCCAGCAGGCCATGTCGATGCCGGATTTCACGTAGGGATGGCCCTTCAGGGCCGCGTCCATGCGTCGATTCAGCTTCTGGAGCTGAAGTGGGTCGTCGCCGAGCAAGTGCGGCCCCAATTCGGCGAGGCCGGCACGGACGCCGTTGGCGTAGGCGGGCAGGTAGAACGGCCCGAGCGGGCACACCTCGCCGTGGCCGGTGATGCCGGCGTCGGTCTCGACTTGCACCACGGTGCTGTCGAAGACGTTGACCGACTTGCCGCCGGACCACTTGTAGCTCCCTTCGTGCAGCGGGAGATCGACGCGGTAGGCGCGGATGCGAGTGATCTTCATATCGGCTCTCGCGGGGTTGTTCGCCGCGCGGCCGCGGTAGCTCCGGGCCGCCGAGACACTCAGGCACGTTTCCGAGTATGATAGGACACCGCGGCGGCGGTCCCACCCTCGGGGCGTTGCTGCAGTTCGGCGGAGGAGAAAAAGACATGAGCGGACCAGCCCACGTCCTCGGGGCGACGCGGCGCGAATTCCTGGGGGCGGCCGGCACCCTGGCCGTGGCCGGTGTCGTCGCGGCCGCCGTCCCGGAGGCGCCGAACTCGGCGCCGTTCGAGCCGATCAAGCTGCCGGAGTGGGTCCGCGGCGTGACGCGCATGGCCTTCCTCACGCCGGGCGAGGTGCCGCGCGCCGCCAGGGCGGGGGTGCAGGTCGTCCACACGAACCTGGTCTGGCCGTACTACCCCCTGCGGCGGGACGACGGCGGCCTGGGCAAGGAGGACGCGAAGGCACTTCGCGACCTCGTCGATGCCTGCCACAAGCGCAGCATGAAGCTCGTCCTCGGCCTGCCGCCGTTCCCGCCCGTGGCGCTGGTCAAGGAGCATCCCGATTGGCGGATCGATTCCGACGGCAGCGGTGCCGCCCTGAAGAAGCCGGCGAAAGAAGACGACCTCGGCACCCGCCTGGGCTGCAACCTCGGTCCGTGGGGCGACTACCTCATCGACGTCTGCGCCGAGCTGGTGCAGGATCACGGCCTCGACGGCTACTCGTTCGACGGCAACTATCATCCGCGAATCTGCTATTGCCCCTCCTGCAAAAAGGCGTATCGCGCCGCCGGCCGCGACCTGCCGGCCAAGGCCGATCTCGACGACGTGGCCTATCGCGAGTATCTCGTCTGGCGCGGCGAGCGGCTCGAGGACCACTATCGCCGGATGCAGCAGCGGCTGAAGAAAATCAACCCGGACGCGGTGCTGATGTCGTGGACGGTGAACGCCGGTCGCTACGGCCACTTCCTGCACTCGCCGCGGGCCATGCCGACCCGGCTGAACCTGCTCTTCGACCTGCCGATGCAGGAGTGGTGGCTGGACGAGACGAACTTCGGCGCCAGCGTCGCGCCGGCCTTCGGCGCCGCCTACCTCGCCGCCACGACGGGGCACCGGCCGAACGCCTCCGAGCCGTACCTGATGTCGCGCGGCAACCCCTACGGCACCGACAGCTTCCCGGCCCACGAACGGTTGACGCGCTGCTTCTTGGCGCTGAGCAACGGCAGCCTGGCGCCGGAATCGTACGGCTGGCCCGGACACGGCGACTCGACGGACGACGTCTTCCGCGAGATCGGCCGGCGCGAGCGCTGGCTGACGCGCTGCGAGCCGGTGCCGTGGGCGGGGCTGCTGGTCAGCGAACAGACGCGACAGTTCTACGCCTACAAGGACATTGCCGACCGCTATCTGCCGCACCTGTTCGGGGCGTTCCGTGCCGCGTCCGAGGAACATCTGCCGCTGACGCTGCTGAACGACTGGGACGCGGACGCGAAGGCGCTGGCGAAGTACCGCGTGGTGCTGCTGGCGAACACCGCGGCGCTCTCCGACGCGCAGGCCGAGGCGATTCGCGCTTACGTCAAGAGCGGCGGCGGCCTGGTGGCGACGGCGGAAACGTCCCTCTGCGACGAACTCGGCCGGCACCGGCGCGACTTCGCGCTGGCCGACATGTTCGGCGTTTCCTACCGCGGCCGGCCGAAGGCGCCGGAGAAGCGCGCCGACCTCGACCCCAATTTCGCGGTCGCGGTCGGCGAGGACTACTGGAAGCAGCGAACCGGCGTGGCCCGGCTGACGTGGGGCGATCACGCGCTGCCGCGCGACCGCCGTCTCAACGAATTGGTCCCGGGCAAGTCGGTCACCTTCCGCGGCCCGCTGGTGAGTGTCAGCGAGCCGAAGGACGCCGCCGAGGTGGCCGTGCGAATGGCGCCGGAAGGGTCGAAGGGAGAGCCGCTGCCTGGCGTGGTCGCGCGTTCCTTCGGCGCCGGCCGCGTGGTCTACCTGGCCGCCGGGATCGACGCGGCGCTGTGGAGCTACGCCTATCCGTACCAGCGGCGATTGCTGGCGCGGGCGCTGACCTGGGCGGCGGGCGGGCCGTTCCCGATCACTGTCGCGGGGCCGATGTGCGTGCGGGCGACGTTCTTCACGCAGGATGACCGGGACGGCCGGCGCCTGGTGCTGCACCTGTTCAACGGCGTGAATACGACGGCGAACCACGGCCTGCCCGCGGCTGACGTGCCGTTGCGCGAGGAGACGGTGCCGATTCACGGCATCTCGGTCCGCTTCGAGAAGGAAGTGCCGACGCGCTTCCACGTCGAGCCGGGAGGGCAAGAGCCTCGCGCCCGGAAGGATGGGTCGGCTACGGTCGTCGAGCTGCCTCCGCTGGAATTGCACGCGATGCTGGTCGGCGAGTGGTGAAGCAGAAAGCGGTGTCGCAGAAAGCGGTGTCGCAGAAAGCGGTGTCGGTTCATCTCTTGACCCGGTCAGGGAGAAATATGAAATGACACCATTTCCCCGCGCAGTTTTTCTAGCTTGATGCGGGCCTTTTCCGTCGTGAAACGCCAGCGCACCTTGGCCTCCGTGCGGTTCCGTTCCGCCTCCCAGGCGGCCACCTCGCTGCGCACCAACTTCTGGCTCTCCATCCGCCGGTCCAGGCCCTGCTCCGCCAATACGCTCAGGGGAATGGAACGTCCTATCCCCATGAGTATGCCTCCGCGGCCAACCTTTCAATACAACATGGTCACGGCCTAGTAGGTCGCCCCTTACTCCGGCTCCGGCGGCGCCACGGGCAGTTCGGCGGTGGCGCCGCTGTTCATCTCCTGGCTCAGCGGACTCTTCAGCGGCAGTCGCAGGACGAAGCGGCTCCCCTTGCCGGGCAGGCTCTCGACGAGGATGTCGCCGCCGTGCTCGCGCAGGATCTTGCGGCTGACCGGCAGGCCCAGGCCCGTCCCCTTCGAGCCCTTGGTGCTGACGAACGGCTTGAAGATGTCCTTGATCTTTTCCGGCGCGATGCCGCCGCCGTTGTCCACCACCAGGATGCGCACCCAGGCCCCGTCGGCCTCCAGTTCCGTCTTCACCCCCACGCGCGGGTCGGGGCGATCCTCGACGGCGTCGAAGGCGTTGCTGACGATGTTCAAC
>DATFNV010000614.1:0-28262 GCA_035266225.1 Gemmataceae bacterium | reverse complement strand
GCCTCGATATCTCCTGGCGTGGGGACTGCCAGACCGCAAAGCCCCCGGCCCCAGGCCGGCGTCGGGCCTGGACGGAGCCACGAAGACAGGCGCGCGGGGCGGTACCGCCGGGCGAACCACAAGGAAGCTCGGGGGGATGGTCGCAGGGAGTCGGAGTGCCTCATAGTAGCGTAGGGGGTAGGGGAACCTGTGCGTCGGGGACCCTGCCGAGCGAAGGGGGCACCTCCAGGTTCCCCTTGTCCCCAGGTTCCCCAGGTTTCCGGCGGGAGGCGACAGTTTCGGGTACGCGGCGCCGTCCCGGCCAGACTGACACTCGGGCTCAAGGCACCAAGGAGATACCGGCCTTGTCCCGGGGAGCGTCACGCTCCAGCATAGCGGCTCCCCAGCCCATTTTCATGGTTTCTGGGTGCCGCGCAGCGGCCTGGCGACTGACACCTTTTTTTCACCTTTTTTCCCCGGTTCATCTCCAGCGCTTCTTCGAGGGCATCACGGATCGTTAGGCTCAGGCCCTCTTCCGCCTTGGCTTGGCCGGCCCCTTGGACGGCTTACCCTGCTCGAATTGCGACCAGAATTCCTCTTCGCTCAGCCAATGCCCCTCGCGAAACTGTTGGCGGGAGCGCTCCAAGATGGCACGCAGGCGCGGCGAATACGCCATCAGGAGCCGCTCGATCTCGTCCTCGTCCTGCACGCCGACGATGACCGCGACCGGCCGCCCGTTGCGCGTCACAACGACCGGCCCACCCTCACTGGCTTTCAGGAAGGCGCTGAACTGGGACTTTACCTCCGCGACCGACGCAATCTTCATAGCTGTACCTCCTCCCCGCCGATGAACAGGCGCTCCCGTTGCTTCTCCCCGATGGCCATGATCCGGACCATACGGGCCTCTTCGTCGATGTCATACAGGGCGCGAAAGCGGTTGTCCGGGCCGAAGCGGATCTCCCAGGTGGCCCCGAAGGGGGCCGGCGGCCGCAGGGGCTCGCGATTCGTCGTCTCGACGCCCGGCTCGAACCGTAGCTGCTCCCCCATCTTCTCTCGAATGAGGGCGTGGTATTTCGCGTCGATGGCCCGCAGGTGCTTCGTGACCTCGGAGGCGAAGGCCAGGGTGTAGGGCTGCTGCCGCGCCATGATGGCCATAATTCTGGCCATTCCAGCGAAGCGTGTCAAGCCTGGAGCAGCGAACGCAGCCGCGAAGAACGGGGGGGAGGGTATGCAGCTGGCGGTCGGGCGCTGCCGGCCACTGCCGGCGCGGGGCGCACCCCGACCGTGTCCCGCCCGCGGGCGGGACACGGACTCCTTCGGCTTTCCCTGGCTGCCCTTCACCTACCCCCGGAGAACATGGAGCGGCCCCCGACCCTACGACGGGGAAGACCTGGGGGGGAAGACCTGGGGGGAAGACCTGGGGAAGACCTGGGGACAGTTCATCCAAGTCTTTTTTTCTCAAGGACTTGTGACAAAAAAGCGCGCCGGGACGGGGGCGCGACTTGCCAAAGGGGCCGGCAGGGATATGCTACTCGGCGCGGAGCAAGAAGGGGGTCAGCCACCCAGAACCCTCGTGGAGTCCCGTCATGGCCCGCGCCGCTCGCCGCGCGCAGTGGACCGCTGCCGCCTGCTACCACGTCCTCAACCGCGGCCAGGCCCGCCAGACCCGCTTCCACGACGACGAGGACCGCTGCCACTTCCTCAAACTGCTGGCCCGCTACCGCGACCGCTTCGAGTGGCGGCTCTACCACTACTGCCTGATGGACAACCACTTGCTCCTGCACCTGCCCGACCCTTGGGCCCAAGGGGGCCCCCTCCTTGGGCCCCCTTGGGCCCAAGGGCCCCACTCCTTGGGCCCCACTCTGCCTTGGGCCCCACCTTGGGCTTCCCACCTTGGGCGCTCCCCCATTAATCTCATTTCTTCTTTCCGGGTTGACCGGCGCTGGGAAGAAGTATACCGGAGTGGACGGCCTCCGCTGATCCGTGGCCTGACCCTGCCATCACGGCCGGCGCCCGAGGAAGATGTAGTATGGGACTTTCACCCCCGGCAGGTACGGGATCCGGCCCTGCCGCTCCTCCAGGCAGACCGTCCGGAAGCGGCTCTGCAAGTAGGGCAGGATGTCGGGCGACAGGAAGACGTTGTCCCAGCTGAACCACCACGGCCAGAACCAGCGCTGCCACGCCGTGTGCCGGCGTAGGCCCGGCGCGGGCCACTTCCGTGCGACGTAGAAGTCGGCCACGCCGACCATCCCGCCAGGGCGGAGCAGCTCGTGGGCCCGGTCCACCGCCTTGAACCAGTCGGGGATCATCGTCAGCGAGTAGGAGAAGGTGATGACGTCCACCGGCCCCCCGGGCGGCTTGTAGGTGCTGGCGTCGCCCAGGACGAGGGCAACCTTGTCCCACCCCCGCCGGGCGACGCGCGCGCTCGCCACGCGCAGCAGGGCGGGGCACAGGTCCACGACCTCCGCACTCCCCAACTGATCCCAGCGGTCGGCCAGGTATTCGAGGTTGCTGCCCGTGCCGCCGCCCAGGTCCAGCAGACGCGCGCCCTCGGGCAGCTCCAGGCGGCGCATCATCTCCTCGCGGCCGTGCAGCAAGCGACGGCGGAAGTCGTCGTAGCCGTCGGCCTGGTGCCGGTAGAAGGCCTCGAGTCGCCCCGCCGGGTCGTCCCCTCGGGGGCGGGCGAAGGCGAGGTGATAAAGGGTGCGCAGGTCGGCGAGCAAGTTCATGGGTCTCCCTATCAAGCCTCACTCGGGCAAATCGGCGATGGAGAAACTCCCGTAGGTGTGGACCCGGTCGCGCTCGTGCAGCCGGGCGGCCAGCGCGCGGTCGTAGCGCAGCAGGTAGCCCAGGGCGACGGTGGCGCCGCGGTGGCGGACCCGCAGGTGATCGAGGTAGGTCACGCACGGGGCGGCGCTGCGGAAGATCACGCGGGCGCCCGGCCCCCCCTTGGCGAGGATCGCGTTCCACTCCTCGGCGAGGGCCTGCGGTTGGGCGTGGCTCATCCAGTCCATGTGGTCGAGCAGTACCAGCTTCGTCAGGCCCGGCTCGGACCGCCGCAGGAAGTCCGTCAGCGTCGCCGTGTGAACGTGCAGGCGGTCAAGCAGCCCAACCTTGAGGCGGTCGAAGTTGGCCGGCTTGAGGTACTCGGGGCAGCAGTCCGGGGTGTAATGGCCTTGCAGGTAGACGCGCCAGAAGTAGTTGTCGGCCAGCGGCAGGCGGGTGAGGACCGCCTCCAGGGCGTCGCGGATGAAGCCGAACAGCCCACCGGGGCATTGCTCGTCGATCTGGCGGCGCTGGGCCAGCGGCACGCCGAGGAGGCTCATGGTGGCGCTGCGGCTGAGCAGCCAGCGCAGCGATGGCGTCCAGAGCCGGTCGCGGATCTTCGCCTCGTAGACGGCGCGCTGCTCGTCCGGCGTGCGGGCGCCCAGCAGCTCTTCGAGCGGCCGGCGCAGCCCGGCGATCAGGCGCAGCTTGGCGAGCAGCAGCCGCGCCAGCGAACCCGCCGTGCCCTGGTAGTAGAAGGACCGTCGCCAGCCGCGGCCGGAGAAGAAGTCGATGTGCCGGTCCCAGTAGCGCCGCGCCCATACCGACAGCCGGCCGCGCAGGGCGTCGAAGTACATATTCCGGGCACGCGGCGACCGGCCGCTGCCGAACAGCGCGAAGAACGCGCAGTGGTCCAGGGCGCGAATGCCGGCCACCTTCAGCTCGAGCAGGGCGTTCTGGATCGGGTTGACATCGACCGCGTTGACCTCCCCAGCGCCGGCCAGCAGGTAATCCAGGGCATTGCAGCCGGCGCTGGTGATGACTGCCACCCGGTCGGAGGGAGTCAACCCCAGGGCCAGCCGATCCAGCGCCGGGTCTTCCCAGCAGGTGTTGTACACGAGGTTGTGCCGGTGGACGGCGCGGAAGACGCTGTTGCGGATGCGGTCCCGGACGATTACGGTTGCGCTCATGCGGGTCTCACAGTTAGGGGGCCACAGGCGGGCGGGCAGCCGCGACGGCGGGACGCAGGTCGTCCCCCGCCGCCTCCGCAGGCGGCGGGCAGTGCCAGGCGGGGGGCGGCCCCTCGGCCAACAGGCCGTCGAGCATTCGCTGGGTGCGGCGGCCGATCTCCTCGACCAGCCGCGCCCCTTCTTGGCGCCGGCCGCCGTCGGCGCCGAGCCACTCGCGGACCGGCAGCGGCAGGCCGACTTCGATGAGCACACCCAGCGGGGCCACCGGGCGCTCGATCTCCCCGGTGACGATCTCCTCGAGCCGCTGCACGGCCTCGGTCTGCCGCTCCAGGCTCGGCCGCTCACACAGGTAGGCGTGCGAGTGGCTGTTGAGCCCTTCGCACAGGAGCAGATGATCGAGTTGGCGCTGGACGGCGGCGGAGTCCTCGGGGCGCGGGGCAGCTTCCGCGAGGCGGCGAACGAGCAGCCGCCGCATCTGGAGGACGCGCTCCATGAGCCCGCCGTCGTGGTGCCCAACGCCGTGGCGAGCTTCCAGGCCGGACACGATCGCGGCCGCCAGGTGCAGCCGGCGCTCGTCGATGGGCCCGCTTCGCGGCGTTCCCAGGTGCTCGGCCTCCTGCCGGGCGAGGAAGGCGGCCGTCAGCACCTCGACGCGCGAGACGAGCGCCAGCTGGTCCTGCGGCCCAACGCCCAGGCGGGCCTCCAGGCGGGCCAGCCGGCGGGCGAGTACCGGCCGGGGATCCTCCAGTACCCAGTATTTAAGCGCTAGCGGCAGGACGACGAGCGGCCTCTCGGAGTCGCGAGCGGCCTGGCGCAGGATCATCGCCACCCCTTCGCGCAGTGGGCCGAGGCGGTCGTTCTGTCGATACCACGTCCCTTCGGGGAAGACGACGAGCGGGCGCGTGGCCTCGGCCAGGAGGCGGGCGCCGGCGCGCACCGACTCGCGGTCAGGGGCCTCGCGATTGATGCTGTAGCCCCCCATGCGGTTGAGCCACCAGCCGAAGGCGCGGCCCTGGCGGAACATGTGCTGGGCGACGAGGTAATGGAAGAACGTGGCGGCTTCCAAGCCCAGCATCGCCAGGACCACCGGGTCGGCCCAGCGGCAGTGGTTGGACGTCAGGAGGATTCCGGTCCGCTGCCGCAGCGCTTCGCGCAGTTGGTCGCCGCGGCGCACCTCCCAGCGGCGGACTCCCAGGTGGCGGCGCAGGAAGGCGGGGAGAAAGGGCGCCACCAGGCGGCACCAAAATGTGCTCTGGTACGGCGGCACGAGTCGGTACGGCTCGGCGAAGTACAGTTGCAAGGCCCGACCCCGGTGAGACGCTGAGGTCCGTGCTGTGGATCCCTCTCAACATGCGCCCCGCGATGGTTGCTGCCAACCGCTCTCGCAGAGAATACTTCAGAACTTCACCTTGCGCTAACGGGCCGAGCGGACTTGGAGTCAGTTCCGAACGCCGCTTGCGGCTTAGCGGAAGCCTGGAATTCGCTAAGCCGCAAGCGGCTCTCGGAACAGACCCTTGTTGCGACGAGTCTCCGGGAAGGGCCGGCGCGTCCGGCACATCTTCGAGCGGCGGCCTGCGTCGAAGCACGCAAGTCCGGGGATGTCGGTCTTGACCCTTTTTCTACCCCCGGCTTCAGGATTCGGGTGAGGCGCCCGCATCAGCTGGAAAGTCACGGGGCGGCACGGTCGATAAAGCTCTGGGAGCGGTGTCTTTTCGCTCTCCGGCATCGTTTCTCGATGCCTCGCGCGAAGGAATCACGCACCTCACCTGAGCCGGCAGCTCCTGATTTGCCGGGGAGAAACCTTCATGCGTAAAGAACTGGTTGCGTCGATGTTCGCCCTGTTTGCGGGTGCCGGTGGCGCCCTGGCCCAGTGCCCCGCGCCGAGCGCGTGCAGCCCGGGTGACGCGTGCGCCGCGGCCTGTGGCTGGCCTTGCCCCGAGGCCGAGTGCAAGCCGAAAGCCTGGGTCAGCGGAGAGTACCTGCTGTGGCGGATCAAGGACGGCCCCCTGCCGTACCCGCTCGGGCTCACCGGGAGCCCCGCCACGCCGAACCCGGGAGCCCTGAACGCCGGCGGCGTGCCCTTCCTCACCGGTCCTCACACGGACTACGGCACCCTGTCCGGGATGCGCGTCTCGGCCGGCACCTGGCTCGACTCGGACGCCCACGTGGGGATCGAGGGGAGCGGCTTCTTACTGCCGAAGCAGACGAAGACCTACCGGGCCGCCTCGGACCCCAACGGCAGCCCCGTGATCGCCTTCCGCTACCTCGACCCGCCCGTCGGGGGCGCCCCGGCGGTGGAGGATTCATTCCAGGCGTCGCTCCCGGCCGGCAACGGCGCCGGGGCCGGCCCCTTCGCGGGGGGCGTCGGCGTCGTGTCCAGCACTCGCCTCTGGGGCGCCGAGGTCAACGGCGTCCTCGGGTTGGTTGATCGAAGCAAGTTCCGGCTCCAGGCCCTTGCCGGTGCCCGCTATGCCGATCTGCAAGAATCGCTCAACCTCCAGTTCCAATCGACCGCCATCGATGGCGGGATGGTGCCATTCCAGGGGAACACGTTCCCCGCCCCCAGCGCGGTGTCCACGCTCGACTCGTTCCAGACTCACAACCAGTTCTACGGCGGCCAACTGGGGCTGCGCGGCGAGTACAACCTCGGCAAGTTTTTCGTCAGCGGCACGGGGAAGGTCGCCCTGGGCTCCAACCATGAAGTGGTGAACGTCGCCGGCACGTCCTCGCTGTTCACGCCCGGCAACGCCCCCTTGACGGTCCCCGGGGGCCAGTTCGCCGGCCCGAGCAACATCGGCCGTACCACGCACGACGACTTCGCAGTGCTCCCGGAAGTCGAGGTCAAGGCCGGCATCCAGGCCACCCGCTGGCTGCGGGCGTACGTCGGCTACGACTTCCTCTACTGGAGCCGCGTGGTGCGGCCCGGCAATCAGGTCGATCTGATCGTGAACGACGCCGGCAACGCGGTGAACCCCGGGTTCGTCCGTGGCGCTACCAGCGGGCTCGGCTTCCCGCGGCCGCAGTTCAACAAGACGGACTTCTGGGCCCAGGGCCTCACCTTCGGACTGGAAATCCGCTACTAATGGGATAGGCGCAGTAACATCCGTTTAGCGGCGGCTCGCAGAGCCGCGCTCGTAGTGACCCGATTTATCGGGTCGCGGCAGTCAGGACCGCATGAATGCGGTCACTACAAGCGCGGCGCGCGTAGTGACCCGCTTTATCGGGTCGCGGCAGTCAGGACCGCATGAATGCGGTCACTACGAGCGCGGCTCTGCGAGCCGCCGCTAAACATTGGAACTGATTGAGGGACGCTGCCGGGAGGCGGCCCGGCGCGACTGGAGGAAGTCGAGCCATTTCCCCAGTCCCGCGCCGGTCTTGGCCGACACCTCGTAGACCTCCATTCCCGGCCGCACCGACTGGATGCTGCGGTGCGCCGCCGCCGCGTCGAACTCCGCGGCGGCGGCCAGGTCCGTCTTGGTAATGAGGCACAGGTCGGCGGTGTTGAAGATCGTCGGATATTTGAGTGGCTTGTCCTCCCCTTCCGTCACCGAGAAGAGCACCAGCCGCAGGTCCTCGCCCAGGTCGAAGGTCGAAGGGCAGACCAGGTTGCCGACGTTCTCGATGAACAGGAAGTCGAGCCCCTCCAGCGACCAGCCGTCCAGGGCGGCCGCAACCATCTCCGCCTCCAGGTGGCAGACCGTCCCGGTGGTAATCTGCCTGACCGGGACTTCGCTGCGGGCCAGCCGCCGGGCGTCGTTGTCGGTCGCGAGGTCGCCGACAAGGGCGGCGACGCGGTGGCGGTCGCGGAGCAGCCCGAGCACCCTTTCCAGGAACGCCGTCTTGCCCGCGCCGGGGCTGGACACCAGGCTGACGACGTAGACCCCCGCCTCACGGAAGCGGGCCCGCAAGGCGCGGGCGGCCATGTCGTTGCGCTTCAGGACGTGCTGGCGGACTTCGACCAGGCGCGTTTCGCTCATGACTCGATCTCGAGGGCGACGACTTCCAGCTCGCGTCCGCTGACGACGTCGGGCGTCGGCCGGCCGCAGGCGGGACAGCACAGTTGCGGGAACGTCAGCGTTCGCTCGGCGGCGCAGCCGGGACACCAGGCGACGACCGGGACCTCGCGCACGACCAGTTCGGCCGCCGCCAGCGGGGTGCCTTCGCGGGCCAGGTCGTAGGCCGACACCAGCGCGTCCTTGACCACGCCGGAGAGGGGGCCGAGCTTCAGGTGGACGGCGACGATGCGGCCGCCGCGGCGCTCGGCCTCCTCGGCGGCGACGTCAATAAGGCTCAGGGCGATGGACAGTTCGTGCATGGTCTTCCAGCGGGCGCCGACGTCACATGCTGCGGATCTTCAGGTACCGCTTGATGTCGGGGCCCAGGTAGTACCAGGCCAGCACCCCCAGCCCAACCGCGGCCAGGCCGGCGAGAGCCAGGTCCATGATGTCGGGCCGGCCGCGCGGACGGAGCCGGTCATCCTCGTGTCGCCGCCGCCCTCGGGGCGGCGCTCTCTTCGCGCCGCCCCGAGGGCGGCGGCTAAACGGGGCTTGCGCCCCCTAACAAATCCTCGGCAGTTGTTCCCCGGCGAGCAGCGTGACCACGCGCTCCCCGCCCACGCGTGACCGCAGGATCACCATCCCAGGATGACCCGCCACGACCTCCCCAATGAGTGCGGCGTTCCTTCCCAGGGGGTGGGCCCGCATCGCCGCCAGCACGCGCTCGGCGTCCTCCGGCGGCACGACGGCGATCAGCTTCCCCTCGTTGGCGACGTAGAGCGGATCGAGTCCGAGCATTTCGCAGGCGCCGCGCACCTCGGGGCGCAGCGGGACGGCTGCCTCGTCCAACTCGACGCCCACGCGCGAGGCGGCGGCCAACTCGTTGAGGGCGCTGGACAGCCCGCCGCGCGTGGGGTCGCGCATGCAGCGGGTACTCGGACAGGCCTCCAGGATCGCCTCCGTCAGGCCGGCCAGGGAGGCGGTGTCGCTTTCCAGCACCGTCTCGAACTCCAGCCCCTCGCGCACCGACATGATGGCGATGCCGTGGTCGCCAAGCGTCCCCGAGACGAGGATGCGGTCGCCGGGACGGGCGGCATGGATCGACAGCGAACGCCCCTCCGGCACCAGGCCGATGCCCGAAGTCGTGATGAAGACGCCGTCGCCCTTGCCCCGGTCCACCACCTTGGTGTCGCCAGTGACCAGGGCGACTCCCGCCTCGCGGCAGGCGGCGCGCATCGAGGCGACGATGCGCTGCAGGTCCACCAGCGGCAACCCTTCTTCGAGAATGAAGGCCGCCGAAAGGTACATCGGCCGGGCGCCGCCCACCGCCAGGTCGTTCACCGTACCGTGGACCGCCAGCCGGCCGATGTCGCCGCCGGGGAAGAAGAGCGGCCGCACCACGAACGAGTCGGTCGTGAAGGCGACCCAGCCCGATTGCAGATTGCAGATTGCAGATTGCAGATTGGAAGAGCCAATCTGCAATCTGCAATCTGCAATCTGCAATCTGCAATCGCGCAGCGTTGCCTGATCCTCCAGCGCCCCGAGCACGTCGTTGGCGAAACCGGGCAGGAAAAGGCGCTGGATCAGGTCGGCGGTCAGCTGCCCACCGCTGCCGTGGCCGAGCAGGATGTGGTCGTAGCGCGATTTCGGCAGCGGGCAGCTGCCGAAGGGCGTCACAGCCAGCGAGTCGTCGGCGGCCATGTTAGATGACGTCCTCCTCGCCGCGGATCACGTGGTTCAGGGCCCAGCTCCCCTGTTTAGCGGCCGCCCTCGGAGCGGCGCGTTCTCCGCGCCGCCCCGAGGGCGGCCGCTATAAACGGCCAAATGTCGCCCGTAGGCGTGGTAGGCGGCGCAGGCGCCCTCGGCGGACACCATCGTGGCCCCCAACGGCGACTGCGGCGTGCATTCCTTGCCGAACGCCGGGCAGTCGTGCGGCTTCTTCAGCCCCTTGAGGATCTGCCCGCTGATGCACAGCGACGACTCCTGCGTCTCGATGTCGGCCACCTCGAAGCGCCGCTCGGCGTCGTGGTCGCGGTACTCGTAGCGCAGCTTGAAGCCACTCTTGGGGATCAGGCCGACGCCGCGCCATTTGCGGTCGCACACCTCGAACACGTCCTCGATCAGCCGCCGCGACGCGGGGTTCCCCTCGTCGCGCACCGCGCGGGCGTACTGGTTCTCCACCTCCGCCCGCCCCGCTTCGAGTTGCCGTACTGTGCGGAAGACCCCTTCGAGCAGGTCGAGCGGCTCGAACCCGGTGACGACGACCGGCACGCGGTAGCGGCGGGCGATCGGCTCGTATTCGCCGGTACCCATAACAGTGCAGACGTGCCCCGGCCCGAGGAAGCCCCTGACGCGGTTGCCGGGAGCCTGCAAGAGGGCGGTAATCATGGGCGGAACCAGGACGTGCGACACCAGCACGCTGAAATTCGTCAGCCGCCGCTTGCGGGCCATCCACACGGCCATCGCGTTGGGCGGCGCCGTCGTCTCGAAGCCGATGGCGAAGAAGACCACCTGCCGCTCGGGGCGCGCCGCCGCCAGGTTGACCGCGTCGAGCGGCGAGTAAACGACGCGGACGTCGCTGCCCTGCGACTTGAGTTGCAGCAGGTCGCCGCGCGAGCCCGGCACGCGCAGCATGTCGCCGAAGGAGCAGAAGGTCACTTCCGGTCGCGAAGCGATGGCGTGGGCGCGGTCGATCATTTCCAGCGAGGTGACGCAGACAGGGCAGCCGGGGCCGTGGACCAGTTCCACCTGCGGCGGCAGCAGACGGTCGATGCCGGACTTGACGATGGTGTGCGTCTGTCCCCCGCAGACCTCCATGATGGTCCACGGCCGGGTCACGGTGTGGGCGATGGCGGTCGCCAGTTTGCGGGCCGCCCCGCCGTCGCGGTATTCATCGACGTACTTCATGTGTCAATCGTTTCGTTTCAACCCACCCCCGGCTCGTCGGCCAGGGGAATCTTCAGCTCGTCGAACTGGTTCATCTCTTCTAACAGCGCGAACACCCGCCCCGCCTCGGCCTCGTCGAGGCGCGACAGGGCGAAGCCGACGTGAACGAGGACGTATTCGCCCGGCTGCACCCCGTGGACGTGCTCCAGGCAGACACGCTTGCTGATGCCGCTGAAATCGACCTTGCCCATGAGCACGTCGTTTTCGCGGTAGGTTTCGATCACCTTGCCGGGGATGCCGAGGCACATCGCTGGGTCTCCATGCGTTCCGCCGCTTGCGGCTTCGCACAGCCTGCGAAGCCGCAAGCGGCCACGGCCAGTTGTCCCAGGCTCAGCCCGCCGTCATTGGGCGGCACCAGGCGATGACGGTACACCTCGAAACCGTCTGCGCCAAGTCGGGCGCTCACCTCCCGGGTGAGCAGGGCGTTCAGGAAGACGCCGCCGCTGAGCACCACCGCTCCCAATCCCGTCGCCCCGCGGAGCCGGTCACAGACGGCGGCGATCAGTTCGACCAGGGTCGAGTGGAAGCGCCGTGCGATGAGCGCCGTCCTCACCCCGCGCCTCGTGTCCTCGGCCAGCGCCCGGATGAGCGGCCGGGTATCGACGACCAGCGGGTTCTCGCCCGGGCTGAGGGCAAACGGGTAGGTCCCATCCGATTCGACCCCGGTAGCCAGCCACTCCAACTCGACTGCCGCCTGGCCTTCGTAACTGACGCGATCCCGAACGCCGGCCAGGGCGGCCACCGCATCGAAAAGCCTGCCCGCGCTCGAAGTGAGCGGGGTATTGATGCGGCGTTCCAGCATTCTCTCCACCGTTCTTACCTCGACTGGCAACAGTCGTGCCTTCAGCGGCCTCAACTCCACCTCGGCATCGACCAGGTGGGCCACCGCCATTCGCCACGGCTCGCGGATGGCCTGGTCGCCGCCCGGCAAGCCCACGTAGCGAAGGGTGGCCGCCCGCCGAAACGCTCGGTAATCGCCGACCAGAAACTCGCCGCCCCAGACGGCCCCGTCGGTGCCGAAACCGGTGCCGTCGAACGTCACGCCGATGACCGGCTCGGCCAGCCCATGCTCCGCCATGCAGCTGACCATGTGGGCATGATGATGCTGAACGGCGAGAAGGGGGATGCCCAGCCGAGCCGCACGCTCCTGCGCGTACCGGGACGTGACGTAGTCCGGATGCAGATCGTGGACGATGACCTGCGGCACGATGGCAAAGAGCTGCTCGTAGAGGGCGACGTCCTTCTCGAACGCCCGGTAGGCCTCGTAGTGATCGAGGTCGCCGAGGTGGTGGCTGAGGAACGCCTGACGGCCGCGGCCCAGGGCAAACGTCCCCTTGAGCTGTCCGCCAACGGCAAGGATCGGCCCGGGGCACTCGAACGGCAGCTGTACCGGAGCGGGGGCGTAGCCGCGCGAGCGCCGCAGCGGCAGCTCCGCCCCATCCACGACGCGCGTCACCGAGTCGTCGCAGCGCACGTGGATGGGGCGGTCGTGGACGAGGAAGAGGTCGGCGATGCCGGCGAGCTTCTCCGGCGCCTCGTCGTCGCGGTAAGCGATCGGCTCGTCGGAGCGGTTGCCGCTGGTCATGACGAGGGGGCGCCCGCCGGCCGCCCGCAACAGCAGGTGGTGCAGCGGGGTGTACGGCAGCAGGACGCCCAGGTAGGGGTTGCGTGGCGCGACCTCCTCCGCGACGGCCCGCGGGCGCTTGTGCAGCAGGACGATCGGGGCGCGCGGCGACAGCAGCAGCTCGCGCTCGGCCGGCCCGACCGCGCCAATTTTTTCCGCGGCCGCCAGGTCCGGCACCATGACGGCAAACGGCTTCTCATCGCGGTGCTTGCGGCGGCGCAGTTCGGCGACGGTTGCCCGGCTGCGGGCGTCACAGGCGAGGTGATACCCGCCGAGACCCTTCAGCGCCCCGATCCGGCCGTCGCGCAGGGCGGCGGCGAAGTGGGCCAGCGGGTCGGGCGCCGGGACGGGCCGGCCGGCGGCATCGAGGATCTGGAGACGAGGCCCGCAGTCGGCGCAGGCCGTCGGCTGGGCGTGGAAGCGGCGGTCGGCAGGGTGATCGTATTCCGCGCGGCAGGCGGGGCACATGACGAAGGAAGCCATCGTCGTCCGCGGGCGGTCGTAAGGTGCGCCGGTGATGATCGTCAGCCGCGGGCCGCAGTTGGTGCAATTCAGAAAGGGATAGCCGTGGCGCCGGTTGGCGGGGTCGAACAGCTCGGCGAGGCAGTCGGCGCAGGTGGCCACGTCGGGCGAGATGAAAACCGGACTGGTGGGAGCGAATTCACTGGACGCGATGGAAAACTGGCGCTCTCCTTGGGGAGGCATCGCTTCCCAGGACAGGTGCTCGACGTGCGCCAGGGGCGGGGGTCGGTTGGCCAGTTCGGTCAGGAATTGCTCCAGGGACGGAGGTTCGCCTTCGACCTCAATCAGGAGGGTCCCTGTTTGGTTTCGGACGAAGCCGTGCAGGTGCAGGCGTGTGGCGAGGTTGCAGACAAAGGGCCGAAAGCCGACCCCCTGGACGATGCCACGGACCACGATTGCCCGGCGTTCCATTCCGCTCGCCCCTTTCACCTCTTCGTCTTATCATCCGCTGGCGCAACCGGCCGCTGGACGGAAAGAGGCCGCCCCAGTGGCGCCGTGGTGAGCGGTCGCGCCGCGGGACGGCCCTCCCTGTCAGAGCGGGGGCGGTTACGACGAGAGGTTGCGCGAGAATTCGTCCAGCTCCCGTTCGGCCTGGTCCTTGGCGTAGCCGTAGCGTTCCTGCAGCTTGCCGAGGAGCTGATCGCGCCGTCCCGCGACAGTGGTCAGGTCGTCGTCGGTCAGCTTGCCCCACTTCTCCTTGATCTTGCCCTTGAATTGCTTCCAGTCGCCTTTCACGGTGTCCCAGTTCATGATGCTCACTCCCTCTCTCGGTTGATGACAATGGGTCGATCGGGATGGGGGAGACTCGCTCCCCGCCCCCACCCTCGACCGCGGCGGCGCCCCGACTCGAATTGGGGCGCCGGCCTCTTCGTACTGTCCGTCTATGTTGAACGGCGCGCGAAGAGCGCACCGGTTATCCGGCCCTCTGGCAGCCAGAGAGAGGAAATGCATTTCGCGCGCCGAGCAGGGAGTTGCATGGGAAGAAACGACCGGCACCTCGTTGTCGGCCGGGGAACGGCGCGCTCAGCCGGCCCGGTCCTGTTTCTGGTCGTAGTACCAGAACGGCCGCGTGTCCGGGGCCTGTTCCTGCTCCTCGTACTGGGCGCCGGCCACCTGCCAGTCGCCGCAGCCCTGGCAAAGGACCGGCAGGTCGGCCCAACGATGCTCCCGGTGCGGCCGGCGCAGCCTCTCCCTCAGCACGGCCCAGAGTTCGCGGATGCTCGACTGGCCGACGTTGCCGGCCGTGAATCGGCCCTCGTAATCGACCGCGCAGGCGACCATCGAGCCGTCGGCCAGGATGGCGGAGGTGTTGTTGGCCCAGGGACAGGCGATGCGGAAGTCGGCGCCGTGGACGATGGTGTCGGTGTGGACCGTCCCCGTCGCGCCCCACTCGAGCATGGGCCGCACCTTCACCTCGGCCCCAAGGCTGCGCCAGTGAGCGATGAACTGCGGCAGTTCGTCGGCGTTTTCCTTCATGACCGAGAACTGGGCGATCACGACCGGGTACTGCTGGCCGCGCTCGAGGCGCTTGCGACACAGCTGCTCCACCGCGGCGAAGATGGGGTCGCGCTTGCCGTTGACCCGAATGGCCTCGAAGGTTTCGCGAGTAAACCCATCCAGGCTGAGGATGAAGCGCTTCAGTGGCGAGTGCAGCACCTTCTCGATGTTCTCGAAGCGGCCGAGCAGCGTGCCGTTGGAGTTCAGCACCAGGTTGCGGCAGCCGGCGCGGCCGGCGTGGTCCAGGCGGTCCCACAGCTCGTCGCGGAGGATGAGCGCCTCACCGTAGAAGGTCGGCCACAGCTCGCAGCCCGGCGATTCGCGACCCACTTCCTCGACGATGCGGTTCCAGAGCCCGCGCTCCATGTGCTGCTGCGGCCGGATCATGGTCCGGTGAGCGCAGTGAATGCACTTCATGTTGCAGTAGGAGGTGTTCTCCACCACCAGTTGGGGAGGGAACGGATGGTCCTTCAGATTGGCCTCGATGGCGAGAAGCTCCCGCCGCCTCTCGGCCTGCTCCAGATGCTTACCCAGGAACTCGCTTCCTTGCATGGATATTTCCTCCCCTTGATGCTGAAATTTATTCCCTCGCCTCGCCGGGACCTGCTTCCCCGGGTTCAGACCGGGGGGCCGACTGGGCCGGCAGGCCCAGGCGGTTCAGCTCCCCGGCGGGCAGGGCGTACACCATCCAGCCCGACAGGTTGTCGAAATTGCACTCGCTGGCCTGGAGGAGCGGGTCCGTCTCCCGACCGGGGAGCCAGCCGACGAACGGACTCCCCGGACAACGCTCACCCTCGGAGAAGACGGTGCTGAACGGCAACCTCCTCCAGTCAGACAGGTCGAGGCGGGTACTCGACACGATGCGGGCGCCTTCGAGTGTGACGGTGCAGGCGTAGGGCCGTGGGTCGTCGTCGCGCGCCCGGGTCAGGCAGCTGACGCAGAAGGATTGCGTCTTCCCCGGCTGAAGCCGGTGCCGGGTGACGAACATCCGGCCGGGGATGGCGCCTGCCGGGAAGTGGACGTGCCGGCAGGTCAGGAGCCCGGGCTGAGCGGATGCCTCAATGGTCAGAAGGTAGCCGACGTGCTGCGCCCGCGGACCGGGGTCGGAACAGGCCGAGAAGAGCGCGGGGCCGTGGACCGTCTGGGGGGCCGGCTCGCCGCGCGCCGCCAGCGCGGACACTTGCCGCAGCAGGTCGCGCCGCTCCCACAACGACACCGGGTAGGCCAGGGCGCAGGTCGCGCACCAGCCGGCGAGGCCGGCCAGTCCGGCCCAGCAGACCAGGCGGGCGGCGCGCGGCAGGTAGAGCGGCACCGCGCAGGCGTCGCGCCTCCAGGCCAGCAGATGGAGCAAGCGGCACAGGCCCCACAGTCCCAGGCCGCCGGCGACGGTGAGCGGTAGGAGCAACTGCCCCGCGTGCTTGACCTCCGGCAGAACTCCGAAAAGGGCCGCGCCGTAGTACGGGCCGAACAACAACAGGCAGCTCCCGCGCGCCCGGTCGCGCCCAATGAGGACCAGGGCGCCGATGCCAAGGAGGTGCAGCCAGGGTAGGAGCAGCGTCAAGGGGTCGAGGAGCCGGTCGTACAGGGGACAGACCCACGCCGGCCGGCAGTCGTGCAAGGCGGCCCGCGATTCCCCCTGGATTTCGTCGGCGCCGGCGAAGCCGTGCAGCGCCCGCAGGTAGAAGGACGGCCAGCCACGCGCGTACTGGTACAGGTGATACTTCATCGCCGCGGCGTACATGGTGCGGCAGGTGCGGCCGTAGTCCTCGGAGTAGAACGCCTCGGGCGGCGCGGCCCCGTTCCCCTCTTGATAGGAACAGGCGTCGAAGTACGTTTGCAGGTCGTCGCGGGGGATTTGCAGGCTGTTCTCCAGGCCGAGCAGGTTGCAGCGCGTGGCGTCGCCGTAGTAGGCGACGTGGAAGCCGTTGACGGAACTCTGCCGCGTCACCGGGCACAACGCGGCGATGCCGCGGTCGGTCAAGAAGCCGCCCAGGACAAACAGGACGCCGGCGGCCAGGGCGTAGCGGAAACCGCGACCTCGCCAAAGGAGGACCAGGAGCAGCGACACCAGCAGGAAGGGCGGCAGCAGCAGCACGTCCGAGCGCCAGCCGCGGCCCACCAGGGCCAGGGCGCCCAGCAACAGGAACGACAGATAATTCCACTTCCGGGAGCGAAATTTATCCACGACGCAGACGAAGAAGGCGAAGACGGTCGCCGCAAACCACAGGGGGCTGGCGTCGCGCACCGAGCGGATGGCGCCCATGCTCTCCAGTGGCGAGGCCATGAACAGCACCGCAGCGAACAGCCCGGCCCAGTAGCTTCCCGACAGCCGCCGTGCGATGAGGAAGATCATCAGACAGGCGACGGTGCTGGCCAGCGCCCAGCAGGCGTGCAGCGCCGGCCAACTGATGCCGCAGACCTTCCAGACCAGGGCGGTCGCGTAGACGTCGAGGACTCGGCCGGTTTCCCAGGTGTCGCACGGCTCCGTCGCGGCCCCGGTGGTCTGAAGGAAGGCGGCAAACTCGGCCCCACTGACCCGCCCTTGCGCGAGTCCGAGGAACCGGACCAGGGGTTGGACCTCGGCCGCCCCGGGTTCGCGGTCGGCCGCCGCGGGCGGGCTGACCCCGCTCTTCTGCCGCGCGACGATTTGGGCCTCCGTGAGCGGGTTGGCGCCCGGCACGTCGGGGAAGCTCAAGCGGCGGAAGCCCTGGCCGGCCAGGAGAGACAGAGAAACGCGGTAGCACTGGGGGTAGCAATGCGATTGGCGGTAGAACTCGTCCGGCCGCTGCGGCATGACCTTTGCCGTCTGCCGGCGCGCCTGGAAGTGCAGTCCCAGCACGGCCGCGAGCAGCAGCGCCTGGAGCAGCAGGCGTGAGGCGAATCGCTTCATCTCCAGCACCCTCGGGAATCGGGTCGAACGTGCGAAGCCGCAAGCGGCTGGGATATAGCTTGTGGCACAAGGGGGATCAAGCAGAGAATCCGCACACGATTATGGGCGGCGGCGCGGGCCGTTGGGCTTGAAAGGATTTTGGGGCGGAAGTATGAAGGGCAACTCGATCCGGACGGCGCGAGGGGGGATCGGATCCCCGCCCGGCCGCCCCGGGCACGGCGGCGCGCGAAGGAGGAGGCATGGACGCATCCCAGGACGGCAGCTACGGCATACGCTCGGGCGCGGAAGAATTTCCCCTGATGGTGGTGCTCTCCATCATCTACCCGTGCAACTTCGGCTGTCCCAACTGCCCGTACACCGACGGCAACTCGGAGATCCGCCGCTTCTACCGGGAGAACGACGGCGAGTTATTCCCCGTCGGCCTCTGGCGCAAGATCGCCGCCGAGGCCGGCCCCTACCGGGCGTGGCTGCGCTGCACCGGCGGCGGCGAGCCGATGCTCCACCCGCAGATGGTGGACATGATCGAGTTCGCCAAGGAGCAAGGCGCTCGTGTCTGGCTCAACACCAACGGCAGCATGTTCGGCCCAAGCGCCGCCTTCCGCCACAAGTTGGAGCGGCTTCTCCTGGCCGAGATCGACCTGATCGAGTTCTCGATGGACGCGGCCGACGCCCCGACCTACGCCAAGGTCCGCCCGCCGCGCGGCGGCCCGCCCCGCGACGCCGGGGTGTGGTGGGACCGGCAGGTCGGCAACGTCCGCGCCGCCCTGGAGCTGCGCAAGAAGTACCTCGCGCCGACCCGCGTCCTCGTCTCCATCATCCGCCAGGAGGCCATCGAGGGCCGCCTCGACGAGGCCGTCAATTTCTGGCTCAAGGAGGTCGGCGTCGATGACGTCATCACGCGCAAGTTCCTCAGCTGGGACGACAACACCAGCATCTCTTTGAACAAGTCGCTCGACAAGCACCTCTATGCCGGCCTGGCGACGGAGCGCAAGGAGCCGTGCGTCTGGCCGTTCGAGCGGCTGAACGTGGACACGCTCGGCCGGATCGCCCTGTGCGGCCAGGACATCTCGTTCCGCACCTCGTCGCTGTTCCCCAACGCCAACGACGTCTCGATCAAGGAGATCTGGCAAGGGGAGATGTTCAACTGGTATCGGCGGATGCACCTGGAGGGCCGCGGCGCCGAGGCGTGGCCGTGCCACGGCTGCTCCGCCTGGCTGGCCGGCGTCCGCGACTGGCACCACGGTTGGCTCAAGGTACTGCGGACCTCCGGCGAGCACTTGCAGCAGCTGCTCAACAAGGACCTGGGCGCCGAGGTCGAGGTCTTCCAGCCGCGGCCGTTGCGGGAGGCCGGCTGATGCTCACCGGCACCATCGTCGCCCTGCGGCCGTTCGACCGTCGCCACCTGGAGCGGACTCGGGACTGGGTCAACGACCCGGAGTTGGCGCGCCTGCTGGACCGCGCCCGGCCGGTCGGCGACGCCGAGCACGAGCGCTGGTACACCGCGCTGACGGACCGGCCCGACGCCGCCTTTTTCGCGGTCGAAACCGTCCTCGACGGCCGGCACGTCGGCAACGTCTGGCTGTGGGGGATCGATGCCCGCCACCGCAAGGCCGAGGTGCGCATCCTCCTCGGCGACCCGGGCAGCACCGGCAAGGGGCTGGGCAGCGAGGCGCTGCTGCTGCTGGCCCGCTACGCCTTCGAGCGCCTGAACCTGCGCCGGCTCTACGCCTACGTCCTGGGCACCAACCCCCGCGCCCGCCGTGCCTTCGAGAAGGCCGGTTTCGAGGTCGAGGGGGTGCTGCGTCAGGACCGCTGGGTCGGCGATCATTACGCCGACGTATTCCTGCTGGGGCGGCTATTGTCCGCCGCGGCGCCGCTTGCGGCTTAGCGCGCTCACTGAGCGCCGCCCCGAGGGCGGCCGCTAAACGACAAACGAAAGGGGGTTTGCATGTTGTCCGCTCTCGCCGGCCTGCTCCCCCAGTTGAGCGACTCCGCCCAGGCCGTTTTCCGCCTGGGGTACGGGCTGTTGCTGCTGTGTACGCTGGTCCTGGCCCTGCGGCACGGCCGCCGCTTTTTCCACAGCGAGCGCTGGGGCGGCTACGGCCAATCCTGCCTGCTGGTGGACGCCGTCCAGAACCCGCTCTGCTATCCCCTGGTGATGTCTGTCTGGTTGGCCTGCGCCCTGCTGCTGATGTTCGGCGTCGAGAGTACCTGGGCGGCGCTGCTCAACGCCCTCATGTGCAATTACTTCTTCGTGCGCCTGCGCTGGAAGGGCGTGCTGCGCGGTATGGGCGCCCCTGGCTTCATGACGTGGTGGGTGGCCGTCGCCGTCTTCCTGCTGGAATACACCAGCCACTACGCCCGCGCCCTGCGCCCCCTCGCGCTCCTGCTGCTGCAGGCCGACTTCGCCCTCATCATGGTTTCCTCGGGCGTCTACAAGCTGACGGCCGGCTACGCCCGCAATTACGGGATGGAGCTGGGCCTGGTCAACCCGCAGTGGGGCTACTGGCACCGCCACTACGCTCGTCTGAGTCCGACAAATCCCATCTTCTGGATCGACAACCAGCTGGCCTGGTCCACGGAAGTCGTCGCCGGCGTCCTCATGCTGATCCCGGGGACGCGCTTCCTCGGGGCGGCGCTGATTTTCCTGAGCTTCGCCTTCATCGCAACGCAGATTCGCCTGGCCGTGCTCACCGAGATGGTCATGCTGTGCGCCGTCCTGTTCTGCGACCCCGCCAGCCCGGGGGGCCGCTTCTTCGACGCCGTGGGGATGCCGTCCTCGACCTGCCACCCCGCCGCCGTCCCCTTCGCGCTGAACGTGGCCGTCGGCGCGGCGCTGGCGGCGTACCTGGTGCTGTTGCCCCTGGCGCATGCGGGGCTCTTCTGGAATTTCTACGGCGGGCGGTCCCTGTGGCGACCCCTGCAGCGGGCGCTGGAGGCATACACCAATTTCTTCGGCATCATCATCTGGCGCGTCTTCTCCGCCGACCACACCAACTTCTTCATCCGCATCTGGACCGAGGCGCGGCACGACCCCAGCGACCGGTTGCTGCTGTCCGACTACGACCGCTTCGGCAGCCGCTTCAACCACGTCGGCGAGTGCATCGCCATCACCAGCGTCTTTACCACTCTCAAGTATTACCCGAGCAACTCGGCGCTGTTCACCGAGCGCTTGCTCCGCTACGCCCGAACGATTCCCTGCTCCGGCGACCGGGTGCTGGTCTTCGAGTACGTCAGCATCCGCAAGACGCGGGCCGAGTTCGTGCAGGTGCCGGTGGCGGAATACGAGGTCGATCTGAAAGAGGGCAGCGTGCGCGAGAGTGTCGTCAGCGAGGTGGTCAACGTGCGCTCGGCACACCGCTTCTCGCCGGTGCGTGAGGGGACCCGGCCGGGCAGTTACGTACCGTTGGGGAGCTGAGTATGTGCGGAATCGCGGGAGTCTTCGGCCGCGCCGACGAGGCGACGGTGCGGGCCATGCTGACCGCCCTGGCCCACCGCGGCCCGGACGACGAACACGCCGTCGCCGGCCCCGACTTCGCCCTGGGGGCGCGGCGGCTGAGCATCGTGGACGTCGCCGAGGGGCGACAGCCCATGTGCAACGAGGACGGCACGGTCTGGGCCGCCCAGAACGGCGAGCTGTACAACTTCCCCGAACTCCGCCCCGAGTTGCTTCGGCGCGGCCACCGCCTGCAAACCCGCTGCGACACCGAAATCCTGCCGCACCTGTACGAGGACCACGGTACCCGCCTGGCCGAGCACATCGACGGCATGTTCGCCGTCGCCGTCTGGGACTCGCGGCAGCGGGTCGGGGTGCTGGCCCGCGACCGCATGGGCAAGAAGCCGCTCTACTACCACTGCCGCGGCGGCGCCCTGTACTTCGCTTCCGAGATCAAGTCGCTCCTGCAAATACCCGGTTTCGAGCGCCGCCTCAACCTCGAGGCGCTGCAGCACTACCTCGGTTACAAGCATGTCCCGCAGCCGCTGTCGATCTTCGAGGGCGTCGCCATCCTCCCGCCAGCCCACGTCCTCGTCTACCGGCCGGGCGCTGCCCCGGAAGTCCGCCGCTACTGGGACCTCGACTTCTCCGGCGACGCCGCCCTGGCGGCACTGCCGGAAGAGGAGTTGGTGGACCGCCTGCTGGCGCTGCTGCGTCGCGGCGTGGAGCGGCGGCTGATGTCGGACGTGCCGATCGGCTTCTTCCTCAGCGGGGGGCTCGACTCGTCGCTGTCCACGGCCCTGGCCGCCGAGGTGTCGCCCGGGCGCATCAAGACGTTCACGCTGGCCTACGGGCCCGAATCGACCACGCCCGGCAAGGAGGAGGACCGGCGCTGGGCCGCCTGGGTGGCGCGGAAGTACGGGACGGAACACCACGAGGAAACCATCGCCTTTTCCGACTTCCCCGACCACTTCCGGCGCATTTTGACGGCGTTCGACGAGCCCTTCTCCGGCGTGGTGTCCACCTACTTCCTGGCGCAGCTGATCGCCCGGCACGTCAAGGTCGCCCTGGCCGGCGACGGCGCCGACGAACTATTCGGCAGCTACCTGTCGCACCGCCTGGCCTTCCCGCTGGCCAACTACCAGGCGCGCGGTGCGGGGACTGACCCCCGGCTGCTGCGGCCGTTCGAGAAGCGCACCGACTACCTGGCCCGCTTGGCGGAGCCCGACGACTGGGCCTGGCGGGCGAAGCTACTCGTCTTCAGCGATGCCGAGAAGGCCGAATTGTACTCCCCGGACGTGGCCGCGGCGCTGCGCGCCTCCGGCACGCGCGAGCACCTGCGGCAGTCCTTCACCGGGCTGACCGCCGGCGACCCGCTCAACCGCGTCCTGGAGTCGGAGTTCCGCACCTTCTTTCCCGACCAGGTGCTGACCTTCGTGGATCGGTTGTCGATGGCTCACGCCCTGGAGGTGCGCAGCGCCTACCTCGACACCGACTTCGTCACCTTCGCGGCGTCGCTCCCGGGGCGGCTGAAGATCAAGGACGGCGAGACGAAATATCTTCTGAAGCAGGCGGCGCGGCGCTACTTCCCCGACGAGATGGTCTTCCGGCCCAAGGAGGGCTTCGTCATGCCGGTCAACGCCTGGCTGCTGGGACACCTGCAGGAATACGTGCGCGACACCCTGGGTTCCCTGAGCCTGGCGCGGCACGGCCTGTTCGCCCCGGCCCGGGTCGGGCGGTTGCTGGACGAGTTCTACGGCGGCCGGGCCGAGCACGCCAACAAGGTCCTGTCGCTGCTGGCGTTCCAGGAATGGCACGCGCTGTATCGGCCGTCCGTGGGCGCCCTGGCGTCCCTCACTCGCGCCGCCTGAGACGTCCTGGCCGCTCGCGGCTTCGCAGGCCCTGCGAAGCCGCAAGCGGCTCCCGGAATGCCCCCTTACTAATGCCGGAGAGCAGAGCATGTCCACGGCGAGTAGCGCGCTGACGGTCCGCGGGCCGCAACGGGGGGCCGGCTTGCGAGAGGCGTTCGCCGCGCTGTCGGCGCCCCGAGAGGTCGCCATTTCTCGGCCGCAGGTCGGCCGCGCCGCGGCCGGACTGACGGCCCTGACCCTGCTCCTACACGTCCTGCCGGAGAACAACGCCCTTGTCGCCGCGGCCAAGGTCGTCTGTCCTGCCCTGACGCTGGGGGTCCTGCCGGGCCTGCTGCTTACCCTCTGCTTCCGTTCTCGAGCCCGGATGGGCGTGCTCGAGTTGGCCGGCCTCGGCATCGCCCTGAGCCTGGCGCTGCCGCAGTTCTGGACCTTCCTTTGCCTGGGCCTGCACCTGCCCGTAGCACTGGCGACGGAGGCCGCCGTCGTGCTGGTCCTGGCGGGCGCGCTCCTTCTCTGGCTCCGTCCGGCGGGGCCCGACTGGGTGCTCACGCTAAACCGCGGCGAGTTGCTCGTCGGCCTGTTCCTCCTGGCGCTGTCCGTTTTGTTCTACTTGAAGGGCTCGCCGATCTTCTCGGACGAGGACCAGATTCACGTCGGCATCGTCCGCCGCCTGACCGTGCTCGACCACCCGGCGCCGGGCAACATCTACCACGCGCCCGGTATCGTTTACACGCACCCCTTCCCGGGAACGCACTTCTTCATGGCGATGGTCAGCCGGCTGGGCGGCATCGACCCGCTGTTCACCTATCACAAGCTGCGCTTCTTGTGGGGGGCGGCCACCTTCCTGTTCCTGTACCTGTTGGCGCGCCTGGTCTTCGCGCGGCGTCAGCTGGTAGCCGCGGTCGTGACGGCCGCGGGGCTGCTGCTCCTCAACGGCTCCTTCGCCGACTTCTGGGTCCTTTACTGGGGACAGCTCGCCCCGTATAGCCACCCGTCCGACGTGGCCATGAGCGTCCTGCTGCCGGGGCTGCTGGTGCTGACGCTGACCTATTACCAGGCCGCCGCCGGGAGGGAGTCGGCCTTCCTGCTCGCCGCCACGCTCGCCCTGGCGACCACGCTGACCGTCGTCCACATTCGGGAAACGATTCAATTCTTGATGTACAACGGTTGTTATGTCCTGGTCTGCGTGTGCCTGCTGCGGGACTGGGCCCGGCTGCGGAAGGTTGGCCTGGTGATCGGGGCCGTGGTCGTCCTGGCCGCGGCGTACGGGCTCTATCATCACCTGACCGTCAGCCACGTCGCGGAGTACGACGCGGCGCAAAAGGCGAAAGTCCTCGCGGCCCTGCAAAACTCGTCGCCGGCGGAACTGTTCGGCCGGCCCATTCCCCTGGGAAGCCTGGCGTCGCTCTTCGTCGGCTGGCACCCGGCCCTGATCCTCCTCGGCCCGCTGGTCTGCCTGGCCTTCCCGCGCAGGCCGTTCGTCCTCCTGATCGGCACGATCGCCTTCGTCTATCTGCTGATCTTCCGTTTCCCACTGCTGTCGCTGCTCTTCACCTACGTGACCTATCACGAAGCCCTGATGACACCTTTGCGGAATCTCAGCTTCTTTAACTACCTATTCACCGGGGCCATCCTGTACGTCCTGGCGGCGAACCTGGCGCGCATCCCGACCCGGCTGGTTTCTGTGCCGCTGGCGGTGGGCCTGGGCGTCGCCCTGGGTTTAGCGAGCCGGGTCGAGCTGACGTGGTGGCTGAAGAACGCCGACCTCCTCTTCTGGCCGGCCCTCGGCCTGTACGCGGTGGCTTTCCTGCTGTCCCTTTGGCCGAGGATGAGCCGCTGGGTGGACGGCCTGCGCGACCGAGTCCCCACGGCGGCCTGGGCCCCGGTTTTCGCGGCCCTGCTGGTGGCGGCCGTCTCCGCCTCGGTGCTGCCGCAGCGGTCGCCGCTGTCGCTGCATCACGTCAACACCCACTCGGCGCTCTTCTCCGACAACGCCCGGATCTTCCTGACGCCCCGGGATGCCCTGGCCGGGCTGAAGCCGCGCCGCGTGGAGCGCTGGCCGCTGGTGTGGAGCCACGCGGCTTTCGCCGATTACGACGCCGAATTGGTCGGAACTGTCTTCTCGTCGCCGAACGAGAAGCTGCGGGCGTGGGCCGCCAAGTCGCTGCCGGCCGACGCGGTGCTGGCCGTCAACACCTTCAACGCCTGCCCGTCGCCGCCGTTCCTGCCCCAGCAGATCGACGCCTGGCCGGCCATCGCCAGCTTCAACCTCAGCTACGTCAAGCAACTGTTCCCCGATTTCTACCACTTCTGCGACCGCACCATGCTTCGCTATCACACCCAACCTTTCTTCAACACAGCGGAGACGCTCGAGGAGCGACTGGAGTTCCTGAATGCCCTCAAGATCACCCACGTCCTGGTCGATCCGATGTACTACGCGGACCTGAAAGCAGTGCTGGCCCGTTGGCCCGACCACTTCCACACCGTCTACGACGACGGCGCGTGGGCGGTGGTCGAGGTGGCGGCGCACTGAGGAAGGCGGAGGCGCGAGGATGGCGCACGAGCAAGCCCGGAAGGTTCCCTTCAGCCTGTCGATGTTGGGCTGGGCCCTCAACGAGGAGGAGAACCTCGAAGGGTACATCGACCGCGCCGGCCGCTTCCTGGCCGACGTGACCGACGATTACGAGTTGGTCCTCATCGACGACGGCAGCACTGATCGCACTCTGGAGATCGCCCATGCCTGCCAGTTGACGCGCCCCTGGCTGCGGGTCTACAGCAACGGCAGCAACCGCGGCTCCGGCTATAACACCAAGCGGGCGCTCGCCTTGGCCCAGAAGGATTACGTCTTCTGGCAGACGGTCGATTGGTCCTACGACATCACGCTGCTGGGCCAAAACCTGCACCTGCTGCACGAACACGACGTCCTGCAGGGCGTCCGCCTGGATACCCTGTCGCTGGGCGGCCTGGCGCGGCGCTCCGATAACCTCCGCAAGGCGATCATCTCGACTGTCAACTACCTGCTGGTCCGAGTGCTGTTCCGCCTGCCCTTGCACGACTACCAGAACGTCACCGTCTACCCCCGCCGGCTGATCCAGTCGGTGGCGTTGGAGAGCGAAAGCGCCTTTACCAACCCGGAGTGTCTGCTCAAGGCGTGGTGGAAGGGCGCCAGCATTCACGAGGTGCCGGTGCCGTTCCTGAAGCGCCAGCGCGGCACGGCCAAGGGGACGCGATTGGCGACCGTCTGGCGCTCCCTGCGCGACGTCGTTTCCTGGTGGTTCCGCTGGGTCGTCCTCGGCAAGCGCCCCGACCGCGGCCGCGGCCGCGTGACGTACTGGTCGGGCCCCGCCCCGGCCGCGGCGGAGTGCCCCGAAGCCGGCGGGCGCGCGGCCGCCTGAGAGTCTGTAGCGCCAGCCGCTTGCGGCTTGGCGGATTCCGGGCTTCCGCTAAGCCGCAAGCGGCTGTCGCAACAGGCCCTGAGTGGCTTGGGCTTGTGGTGGCGCCCTGGACAGGCTATATGTCCTCGCGCTGCCCAGGCATTCCCCATCGAGTCCGCACCCCGCAGGATCGCCGTCTCTCCCAGAATCGAGCCGCCCAGGCTCCGGGCCCGTGCTTGGCGTGACGTATGTCAGGACGCACCGCCGTCATCCTGCAACCCAGTTACCTGCCCTGGCTGGGCTACTTCGCCCAGTTCCACCGCAGCGACGTCTTCGTCATCTACGACGACGTCCAGTACGACAAGCACTCCTGGCGCAACCGCAACCGCATCAAGACGCCCCAGGGGCCGCAGTGGCTGACGGTCCCGGTGTGTACGACCGGACAGGGTTGGCCGAGTAACCGGGACGTGGCCATCGACAACAAGCAGCCGTGGCGCAAGAAACACCTGCAGTCGCTGCGGCAGAACTACGCCCGCGCCCCCTACTTCGCCGGCTACGCCAGCCTCTTCGAGGAGATCTACGAGCGCGAGTGGGGACACTTATTCGACCTGAATGTCGCCTGCTTCACGGCCCTGGCCCGGGCCCTCGGCATCGAGCGCGAGGTGCGGCTGTCCTCCGAACTGGGCGTGCCGGGCGCCGGCGTGGATCGGCTCATCGGCATCTGCCAGTGCCTGGGCGCCGACCACTTCTACGAGGGGGCCGCCGGGCGCGATTACATCGACGATTCCGTGTTCGCCGCCGCCGGGATCACGCTCGAGTACCAGGACTATCGGCACCCCAGCTACGCGCAACAGCACGGGGAGTTCGTGCCGTTCCTGTCGGTGGTCGATCTGCTCTTCAACTGTGGCCCCCAAAGCCTGGAGGTTTTGGTCTCATGAGAACGGTCCTCATCACCGGTGGCGCCGGCTTCATCGGCAGCAACTTCCTGCACCATCTCTACAACCGCTATCCCGATTACCGGTTGTTGGTCCTCGACCTGCTCACCTACGCCGGCAGCGTGGACAACCTGCCCGGGGGCGCCCAGGGCTGCGACGGGCGCCTGGAGTTCTGGTACGGCGACGTGCGCAACGCCTCGCTCGTCGAGAGCCTGGTCGAGCGCTCCGACGTCGTCGTCCACTTCGCGGCCGAGACGCACGTCACGCGCTCGATCTACGACAACTATCACTTCTTCGAGACCGACGTGATCGGCACGCAGGTGTTGGCCAACGCCATCCTGCGGCACCGCCGCCGCGTGGAGCGATTCATCCACATTTCGACCTCCGAGGTCTACGGCACCGCCATGACCGAGCAGATGGCCGAGGACCACCCGCTCATGCCGCTGAGTCCCTACGCCAGCGCCAAGGCGGGGGCCGACCGCCTGGTCTACTCGTACTGGGCCACCTACGGGCTGCCGGCCATCATCGTGCGGCCGTTCAACAACTACGGCCCGCGCCAGCACCTGGAGAAGGTGGTGCCGCGCTTCATCACCAGCTGCCTGCTCGGCGAGCCGCTGACGGTCCACGGCGACGGCAGCGCCATGCGCGACTGGACCTTCGTCGGCGACACCTGTGCCGCCCTCGACATCCTGGTCCACTGCGACACGGAAGCCGTCGTCGGCGAGGTGATCAACGTCGGCACCGGCACGCACCTCAGCGTTCGCGAGATCGCCGAACACGTCGTCCGCAAGATGGGCTACAGCCAGGATCTCATCACCTACGTCGGCGACCGCCCCGGCCAGGTGTTCCGGCACACCGCCGACCCCAGCAAGGCCGAACGGCTGCTCGGCTGGACGCCGCGGGTCACCTTCGAGCAGGGACTGGATCGCAGCATCGCCTGGTACCAGGACAACGTCGGCTGGTGGAAGAAGCAGCTGTGGCTGCGCGACACCCCGGCGCCCCAGCCGGTGCCCCTGCGGCGAGCGGGGTAGGTGTCCGCAAGCAAATCCGTTTAGCGGCGGCTCGCAGGGCCGCGCGTTGTGCAACGCGCGGCCCTGCGAGCCGCCGCTAAACACAGGCGAGGGATCTCCCCAATGACCATCCGGGTTCCCTTTTTCCGTCACGACCTGGGGAAGGCGGAACTGGACGCCGTGGCCGAGGTGCTGGCGGGTCCGCTTCTCACCACGGGCGAGACCGT
>DATFNV010000613.1:0-8406 GCA_035266225.1 Gemmataceae bacterium | reverse complement strand
GAACTGGCCTCCGGGGAATATCGCGATCTTCTGACCCGCTGGGAGGAGGGCCAATCGCGGGGCGACCCCGTCTCCCTCGCGGACCTGTGCGCGGGGCGGCCCGAGACTGTACCGACGGTGGCGGAGCTGATCCGCCTGGTGGAAGACGCCCGGGCCCGCCTGACGAGGTGCGACGTGGGATCGACGTGCCCCGACGGCAGGGAAGCGCCGGCGGCGCGGTTGCCGCACGTGCCGGGGTATCAACTGCTGGACGTGCTGGGGCGCGGCGGCATGGGTATCGTCTACAAGGCGCGGCAGCTTGGCTTCAACCGGCTGGTGGCGCTGAAGATGATCCGCGCCGGCGCTGGGGGCGAACCGGGCGACTTCGCCCGCTTCCGCATCGAGGCCGAAGCCGTGGCCCGGCTGCGGCATCCGAACATCGTCCAGGTCTTCGACATCGGCGAGGTGGACGGCTGCCCTTACTTTTCGATGGAACACCTCGGGGGCGGCTCGCTGGCCCGGCGGGCGCAGGCCGAGCGGTTACCACCGCGCCGGGCCGCGGAGGTGGTCGAGGCGCTGGCGCAAGCCATGCAGCACGCCCACGAGGCGGGTGTCGTCCACCGCGACCTCAAGCCGTCCAACGTGCTGCTCGACGCCGACGGCACGCCGAAGGTGGCCGACTTCGGCCTGGCCCGGCTCCTCGACGCCGACATCACGCGCACCGCCTCGGAAGTGATCCTCGGCACGGCCTGCTACATGGCCCCCGAGCAGACCGGCGGGGGCAGCCGCGACGCCGGCCCCGCCGCCGACGTCTACGGACTGGGCGCCATCCTCTACGACCTGCTGACCGGCCGGCCGCCGATCGAGCGCGGCTCCTGGGCGACGATGTTGGAGCGCGTGCGGACCCAGGAACCCATCGACCCGTGCCGCCTCCGGCCCGAGGTCGGTCGCGACCTCGAAGCGGTGTGTCTGAAATGTCTCCGGAAAGACCCAGCCCGGCGGTACGCCTCGGCGCGGGAGTTGGCCGACGACCTGCGGCGCTTTCTCGACGGCAAGCCGACGGCGGCGCGGCCGCTGAACTGGGCGGGCCGCCTGGGGCGCTTCGTCCGGCGCAGGCCGTTGGCCGGTGTCGCCGCGGTCCTGCTGATCCTCGCCGCCGTCGCCGTGCCGGTCGCGGCCTACTACCTCGACCCGCAGCGCGTCCCGAAAGACTGCCTCCACGAGTTGGAGCATGGGCGTTCCGTGACGTTGCTTGGCGCGACCGGACCGCCGCGCTGGAGGCGGCCGCTGATCGGGGAAGTCAACGTGGTGGACTCCCCGGCCCACGACGATACGTTCTCCGTCAGTACACTTCACGACGCCTACGTCGAACTCCTCCCCGCCGGCCGAGCCAGGGGCTACCGCTTTCGCATCCGCGTCAGGCACGAGAGAAGCGAGGGAGCCGGCGAGGTCGGCATCTACTTCGCTCACAGTCACTTCGAGACCGGCGCCGGGGTCGAGCATTGCTTTTGCGCCCTGTCCTTTAGCGAGGGTGAGGGGAACCACACCCCCCAGCCCAGCCTGGACCTTCGGGTCCGCCGCCGTCGCCCCCCGGGGCGCTTCCTGGTGCAGACCTGGGGCGAAATCACGGCCCCCGTGGTGCCGCTTCCGGCGGACCTACCCGCCGCGGAGCGCTGGCGCGAGCTGCGCATCGACGTGTCTCGGCAGTGCGTCCGCGTGTTTTCGCAGGGGGACCTCGTCGGCGAGGTCCTCTCCGGCCGGCTGATCGAGCTGTTCCAGGAAGACTTGAACAGCCCCCACGACCGCTTTTACGAGCCGTCCCTGTCCCCCTCCCTAGCGGCCGCCGGGGGGATCGGAATCTTCATCAGTGACGGCTGGGCGTCCTTCCGGGACGCCGTCATCGAGCCGCTCGACGATTGAGGCGCGCCGCAAACCCAATTCCGGAGAACGACGTGGCCAAGCAACAGAAGTCGCCGGCGCCAAAGACGCCAGCCGTGCCTGGCAAGCCGGTGAAGCCGGCGAAACTGGTGGGCAACACCATCACCTGCCCGAAATCGCAAACACCACCCCAGTTGTGCATGACCGCCACCCTTCACGTTTGTGGGACCTACGAAGCAACCATCAAGGAAGTGACGGTGGAAATCCGCAACCAAGGCGACACCGCTGCCGTGCCGAACGGCGGTATCCGCATCGCCGTGATGGCCGCCGGGAAGTGGGGCACCGTCTTCAACAACCTCCCCGTCACGGTGGGAGCCGCGGCCTTCCACCGGGTGAAGGTCTGCTGGAACGAGGCCGGAGGAGTCCTGGCCAAACAGGACACGGTCAAGATTCGCGTCGATCCCAAGGGCACGGACTGCGCCGCCGCCTGCGCCGCCACTGGGGGCCGGAAGGGGGCGGCGTCCCGGGCCGCCGCTCGCTAGCCCCCGCCGAACGGCAGTGCCTTTCCCCGTCCCGGCCCCATACAATACCACGGCGCCGCGGCGTTCGGCTGCGGGGCGCCACAGTCAAGGGGCCGGGACGGTGTCGATCGTCGTCGAAGACTACCACAAGCACTATGGCGATACCGTCGCCGTCGCCGGCATCACCTTCACGGTGGCCGCCGGCGAGGTTCTCGGTCTGGTCGGTCCCAACGGCGCCGGCAAGACGACGACCATGCGCGCCCTGGCCGGCATCCTGATGCCGACGCGCGGCCGGCTGAGTATCGCCGGGCACGACCTGGCCCGCGAGCCGGTCGCCGCCAAGGCCGCCCTCGCTTACGTCCCCGACGACCCGCGCCTGTTCGACCAGTTGACCGTCTGGGAGCACTTCCGCTTCATCGCCGGCGCCTACCGCCTCGGCGCCGACTGGCGGCCCCGCGCCGAGGAATTGCTGGCCCGCTTCGAGCTGACCGAGAAGCGCGACGCCCTGGCGTCGGACCTATCGCGCGGCATGCGGCAGAAGGTGGCCATCGGCTGCGGCTATCTGCACCAGCCCCGGGCGATCCTGCTCGACGAGCCGCTGACCGGGTTGGACCCGCGCGGCATTCGTACCATGAAGGACACCATCCACGAACACGCCGCCGCCGGGGCCGCGGTGATGGTGTCGTCGCACTTGCTGTCGCTGGTCGAGGATCTGTGTACGACGCTGCTGGTGCTGCGCCGGGGCCGGCAAGTCTGGCACGGCCGACTCGCCGACCTGCGCCGCGAGGCCGAGGTCGATGGCCGCAAGGAGACGCTCGAAGACGTGTTCTTCCGCCTGACGGAGGGGGCCTGTCCCACGTTGTGAACGCGCTTCCCACCGGACACCCACGACGAGACACCTCATGGACAGCGCCCTCTGGCTCCTGCTTTGGCTGCGCTTCCGCGCCTGGCTGCGCCGGCTCTTCCGCAACGCCGGTACGCTGCGCGGCGCCCTCTTCCTCGCGGCCGGTTTCTTCTTCTTCGCCCTCGTCGTCGGGCCAAACATCGCCATCCGTTTGATTCAGCCGGAAGACGGCGGGCTGCGCTTGAACTATCTCAAGCACACGCGAGAGGTCGGCCCACTGTTGCTGTTCGCCTACTGCCTCCTGACGGTGCTGTTCTCGTCGGCCGAACAGGGCGTCTCGTTCACACCGGCCGAGGTGCAATTCCTCTTCAGCGGGCCATTCAGCCGCCGCCAGGTGCTCGCTTACAAGATTGCCGGCAACGCGCTGCTCTGCTGCCTGTACGCGCTGTTCTTGACCGGGTTCTTCTTCGCCTACGCCTCCAAGCCGCTCGCCGCCTACCCCGGCCTGGTATTGACGCTCTGGTTCATCCAGCTTTTCAGCATGGCGGTGTCGCTCGTCATCAACACGGTGGGGGCGCGCGCCGTCAGCCGGCCGCGCAAGGTGCTGGTGGCACTGCTGCTCGGTCTCGTCGTCTGGGGGGTATCGCGCGTTGGCGGCGACGCCCTGGCGCACGGGCCCGGCGAGCTCGTCAAGCGCCTTCAAGAGAACGAGGTGGTCCGGGTCCTGCTGACCCCGATGAGCTGGTTCATCGAGACGTTCACGGCGGAACGGCTCTGGCCGGACTTCGTGCGGGGGGCTGCGTGCTGTCTCGGGATCGATGCGGTCCTGCTGCTGTTGGTCTTCCTCCTCGACGCGCAGTACCTGGAGGCGGCGGCGTCGGCCAGCGAGCGCGCCTACGCCCGGCTACAGCGCGTGCGCAGCGGCGGGGCCGTGGCCGCCGCCGTCACCACGGGCCGAGCGCGCTTCAGCCTGCCGTCGCTGCCGAACTGGGGCGGCGTCGGCCCGCTGGCCTGGCGGCAACTCACCACCGCGGCGCGCAGCCTGCGCCCGGTGATCAGCTTCCTCGTCATCTTCAGCCTCATGGTCGGCGGTTCGCGCCTGGCTGTCGGCGCCGTGGACGAGGGCAACCTGCCGGCGGGCGGCTTGTTCATGGGCGCGACGGTGCTGGCCATGACCGTGGCGATGCTGACGCCACTGCTCACCTTCGACTTCCGCGGCGACATCGACCGCATTGACGTGCTCAAGGCGCTGCCGCTACCGCCCTGGCGCGTGGCGCTGGGACAACTCCTTGCCCCGACGCTGGTCCTCAGCGCCGTGCAGTTACTCGTGATGGCCTTGGTGCATGCGGTCTGGCGCGGCGCCGAACTGCTGTTGGCCGGCGTGGCCCTCTTCGCCCTGCCGTTCAACTTCCTGTCGTTCGGTCTGGAGAACCTGATGTTCCTGTGGTTCCCGGCACGGCCGACGCCGCCGGCCCCGGGCGACTTCCAGATGATGGGCCGGCAGATGCTCATGATGGCGGTGAAGTTCGCGGCGCTTGGCGCGGTGATCGTCCCGGCGGCGCTGGCGGGATTGACCGCCGGCGTCGTCGCGGCCCTGGTGTTCCAGATGGATCCCGTGCCGCCGGCCCTGGTGGTCGGGTGGCTGATGCTCACCGGACTGGCCGCCGGCGTGGTGCCGCTGGTGGCCCAGGCATTTCGCCGCTTCGACGTGGCGCGCGACACCCCGCCGTAGCACCGCTTGCGGCCTCAGGCCCTGGCCACCGCGTCCGGCTCCGCGGCGAACTCGCGGCGGCGCTCATGCACCTCTTCGCGGTCCACGCGGACGTCCGGCGGGGCGGCGATGCCGATGCGCACCTTGCCCCCGTTGACCGCCGTGATCGTGACGCGAATGCGGCCGTCGATGATGATCTCTTCGCCAATCCGCCGGGTCAGAACGAGCATGGGAAAGCCCCTCCTTGAGAGAACGATGGGTCGTCGTCGTTCTGGTAATGCAAGCGCCGGGCCAAATCGCGATATCACGGGCGAGGAAATCCTAGGGATTGCGTCACAAGTCCTGCTGAAGTCCTCGCTTGCGCCCCCGAAGAATTTCTCAAGTTGCTCGAACCCCGGTTACTCCTGGAGAAAGTGAGGAGAATGGGCGACTGCCGGATCGGCCGACTGTGGGACAATGCGCGCCCGGGTGAGCAGAATAGCACACACCGGTGCGCGGTGGCGTGCGCGGGGAACCCCGCAGAGGAGGTTGTGCTGGGAGGCGCGGTTCCGGAGCGGATAGAGGCGATGCCGGCAGTGCCGCGGCAGAGTGCCGAAGGCGAGCAGCTCTCGCGCCAACTCAAGGAACTCCCGACCCGGCATGGGGCTCCCCCGGATGGTAGTCCATCATGATAGGGACATTCACTTCGGGGGGAAATGCTCGCACCTTCCACTGGATCATGGCCCCGGTGATGTTTTCGGCCGGGTCGAACGGTCGGCGGCTGTAGACATCGACGGAGAGGCCCGGCTCGTCGCCATCGTCGTAGCGGTCGGAGAGCACTACCTCGATGCGCTCCACCTCGGGAAGGTGTTGGCGGGCGTAGTCGATCATGCGATCCACCTCGGCCTGAAAGCCGAGGTGGGCGATCCGCGCCGCCGCCTCGGGAGTCACAGTAACCGGGATGGTCGCTGACGTCGCCATGGTTGCCTCCCAAGGGCGCAGAACTCCTCGACGGCAGTATACCTTGGCCGGGCCGAGAGGGACAACGTCTGCTACAACATCGTGACGTAGGATAGCGTGGACCCCAGGGCCGATTGACGAACCACCTCCGGACAATGGCTCCCGTGAACGAACCCCTTGGCATCGCACTGGTCGGTTGCGGCACCGTCGGCAGCGGCGTCGCCCGTTTGCTCCTGGAACGTCCCGAGCGCCTCGCCGCCCGCGCCGGCCGGCCGCTCGTTCTGCGCCGCGTCGTGGTGCGGGATCCCCACAAAGCGCGGGCCGTCGCTCTGCCCCCCGGCCTCGTCAGCACCGACCTGCGGGCCGCACTGGGCGACCCCGCGGTCGGCGTCGTCGTCGAGCTGGTCGGCGGCACCGGCTGGGCGAAGCAGGCCGTCCTCGACAGCCTTGCCGCCGGCAAGCACGTGGTCACCGCCAACAAGGCGCTGCTGGCGCGGCACGGGCCGGAGGTCTTCGACGCCGCGCGCAAGGCCGGCCGGGCGGTCGCCTTTGAGGCCAGCGTCGGCGGCGGCATCCCCATCATCGCCGCCCTGTCGCAGAGCCTCGCCGCCAACCAGATCACCGCCCTCCAGGGCATCCTCAACGGCACCTGCAACTTCATCCTCACCGGGATGAGCGAGCACGATCGCACCTACGCCGAGGCCCTGGCCGAGGCCCAGGCGCGCGGCTACGCCGAGGCCGACCCCACCCTCGACGTGGACGGCAGCGACGCCGCCCACAAGCTCGCCATCCTCGCCCACATCGCCTTCGGCATCACCGTCCCCGTCGAGGCGATCGACCGTCGCGGCATCGCCGGCCTGGCCGACACCGACATCCGCTACGCCCGGGAACTCGGTTACACCATCAAGCTGCTCGCCGAGGCCTGGTTGGTCGATAAGGAGTTGGCCCTGCACGTCGCGCCGGTGCTGCTGCGCCACGACACGCCGCTGGCCCAAGTCCGCGGCGCCTACAACGCCATCCAGGTCGTCGGCGACGTCGTGGCCGATACCCTCTATTACGGGCAGGGAGCGGGGCAGATGCCGACGGCCAGCGCCGTCGTCGCCGACGTCATCGACGTGGCCGTGGGCCGGGCGCAGCGCACGTTCCAGACGCAGCGCCTCTGGTCCGGGGAGCCGTGTGCCGTGACGCTGCGCCCCGCCGCCTCGGTGCGCAGCCGCTTCTACCTGCGCGTGGTAGTCGCCGACCAGCCGGGCGTCCTGGCCGACATCGCCCGCGAGCTGGCGCAGCACAGCATCAGCATCTCGTCGGTGATCCAACACGAGGCGCTCGACGGGCAGGAGGGGCAGTTCGTGCCGCTGGTCATCATGACGCACACCGCCCTGACCGGCGACTTCCGCGCCGCGGTGGCCGGGATCGACGCCCTCCGCAGCACCGCGGCGCCCGGCGTGTACTACCCGGTGGCCGATTGAGCCGTCGCGGAGCGTCCCGTCTCGTTGGCCGCTCAGAACAGTTCCGCGATCGGCCGCCCCGAATCCACCAACCGAACGGGCTCGCCGGGTGTGCCAAGGGCCCTTTCGTTTCACGGCCCGTTGAAACGAATCGCGTTTCCCGATGTCCTTGTCCTGCCCCGTCTTGCGCCGCCGACAACCCATTCGTTTCACGCCTTTGGTAGACACACCTCGGGGGGGGCAATGAAACGATTCGTCAGGGAGGAAATTGGGCCGCCTCGACGCGCGGGGGCAATCTCCAGCTCAACCGGAGACTGGGCCCACCAACTGTCACCCCGCTTTCGACGAAAACGGCGCGTCGCGCGCGTGGCACACATTCTCTGCTCGAACCGGCTCTCGCCGACGAAGTCAAAGCGTTTCCCATGACAGAGACGGGTAGTCATCCGCCTCGTCAATCAGGCTACTGATCAGCGGCGCAACCATGTAGAGTAGCCGGTGAGGTTGGTACCGGCATCCGGCGTGAACCACCGGCATGGGGGTACAAATGGACCTGGCCTTTCCTCCCGATGAGCAAGATCGAGGCCGCGAACTGCCTGCATGAACGCCTCGAGCAATGGCGTCTCGCGGACCAGGCGCTGCGACTGCTTGCCGACCGCTGCCCGGATTTCAAGTCCGACGCCTGCTTGCTCAAGGTCGTAGCGGTGAATGGACTTTACGGCACGAACCTCTATGCGATAACGCGGATGGCGAAGCACGCGGCGGGTGTCCTGGCAGGGACCGACCTGGCGGCTGTAGGACCGGAAGTGGTTGAGCGACTCGCAGACTTGCCGCCAACGGAGGGACAGAAGCATAAGCGGCACCACTACAGCTTCGCCTCGAAGTTCGCACACTTCTTCCTGGACGAGGAGCGTTTCCCGATCATGGACTCCTACGCCCTCGCGATGCTTAGTACGGCTTTGTCATCTGGGGTGGACGTGCGTATAATGAGGTATGAAGACAACAAAGCGAGTCCCTCTCGCGCCGGGCGAACCGATGCCTGCGCTGGACGATTTTCTGCGCCCCTTCCACGTCCACTTCGCCCGTTCC
>DATFNV010000612.1:0-17873 GCA_035266225.1 Gemmataceae bacterium | reverse complement strand
CACGTCGAGCGCGTGCCCCGTCAGCGTCGCCAGGCACTCGCCCGCGCCGGCGTCCCACAGCCGCACCGTGCGGTCCCAGCTCCCCGAGGCGAGCTTGGTGCCGTCCGCGGAGAAGGCCACCGTGTAGACGCTGGCCGTGTGGCCCGACAGCGCCAGCTTCTCCTGGTTGCTGTTGGCCACATTCCAGAGTTTCACCATCTTGTCACTCCCCGCGGTGGCAAAAGCCTGTCCGTCCGGGGAGAAGGACACGGCCATCAGCACGCCGGCGTGCGCCTGTGCCTTGAACACCTCCTTCCCCGCGTCGATGTCCCACAGGCGCACGATGCCGTTGCGGCCGCCGGTCAGCAATTTCGTCCCGTCGGGGGAGAAGGCCACGGGGCGCACCGGGGCCGGGTGTTTGAACACCTTCAGCTCCTTGCCGGTCGCCGCGTCCCACAGCTTGGCGGTTTCGTCGTCGCTGGTCGTGGCCAGCCATTTGCCGTCGGGGGAGAAGCGCACCGACCAGACCGGGCCGTGGTGCGCGGGGATCGTCACCCGCACCGTGTCGTCGCGGGTGTTCCACAGCTTGACCGTGCCGTCGTCGATCGACATGGCCAGCGTCTCGCCGTCCGGCGAGAAGACCGCCGACCAGATCGGGCCGACGTGGGCGTTCAGCGTCGCCAGCGGCGCGACCGACGGCCCGTCGTCGCCGGCTGTCCCGCTCAGGCGCCGCCGCAGTGCCGTGGCGGCCACGGTGCCGCCCGCGCCCAGGAGCACGCCGAGCCCCATCCAGAGGAAGCGGCGCCGGCCCAGGTCAACCGCCCGTCTGAGGGACTGGCGCGCCGCCGCCGCCTTGCACGCCTTCTTCTGGTCCTCGGACAGGTGCTCAATCCGTACCAGGGCCCGGCTGAGGACTTCAGCCACATCGGCGGCGGACTGGAAGCGGTCCGCCGGCTTCTTGGCGTGCAGCTTGTCGATGACGTCCACCAGCCAGCCGGGCACCTCCGGGTTGATGACCGAGATCGGTGGCGGCTGCTCCTCGGTCACGCTCTTGAGGACGACGTACGGCGTGCTGCCCTTGAACGGCGGCCGGCCGGTACACATGGCGTAGAGGACGCTGCCCAGACTAAACAGGTCGGCGCGGTGATCGACTGCCTCGCCGCGTGCCTGCTCCGGCGCCATGTACAGCGGCGTGCCGGGGACGAAGCCGGTCTGTGTCAGGCGCATGTCGGCGGCGGCGCGGGCCAGGCCGAAGTCGGTCAGCTTGGCGCGCTGCAGGTCGCTCTCCAGGAGGATGTTCGCCGGCTTGACGTCGCGGTGGATCAGCCCCTGGCGGTGGGCCGCCGCCAGCCCGGCCGCCGCCTGCGCCCCGATGCGCAGCACGTCCTTCAGCGGCAGGGCGCCGCTGGCGGCGATGTGCTCCTCCAGCGAGGTGCCGGTGATGAGCTGCATCACCAGGAACGGCAGATCGCTGTCCTCGTCGTGATCGACCTGGTGGATGGCGACGACGTTCTCGTGGGTGACGGCGGCGGCGGCGCGGGCCTCGCGGATGAAGCGCTGTCGGGCCGTCTCGTTGGTGGCGAACTCCGGGCTCAGCACCTTGATGGCGACGAAGCGCTGCAGGCAGCGGTCCAGGGCGCGCAGCACGATGCCCATGCCGCCCTTGCCGATGACGCCGACCACGTTGAAATGGCCAAGTTTGCCGAGGAACTCCGGGTTGTCCGACGGCTTGAGGAAGTCGAGCGCGACGTCCTCCGCCGAGGAGCCCGCCTCGGGTGGCGCCTCGGGGCGCGTGGCGATGGGACTCCTGGCCCAGGGCGGGGGCGGCGTCGCCTCTGCGACACGCTTGACGGCGGCCCAGTAGGCGGACTGCGCCGGCGGGCGCTCGCGGACGTGACAGGCGGCGCTGAGCAGAGACGAGCCGCCGCAGGCCATCTCTTCCAGGGCGCGCTGGCAGGACTCGCAGGCGTCGAGGTGGGCGACCAGGGCGGTACGCTCGTCGTCGGCCAGGGAGCCATCGACGAGGTCTTTCAGGCGGGCGGGCTCGGGGCAGGACTCGTGGGGTGACATCGGAGAACCCTCGCCCCGTTTAGCCGCCGCCGTCGGGGCGGCGCGGATTCATCGTTTCGCGAAACGATCAGTCGAGGGCGGCGGCTAAACGAGGACTGCGTTTATTCCTCTTCCAACTCGCGAACTTCCTCCCGGAGCCGGGCGATGACGCGGCTCTTGGCGACGTAGACGGCGCCGGGCGACAGGCCGAGCTGCCGGCCGACGTCGCGAGGACTCTGCCCCTCGACGGCGGTCAGCCAGAACGCCTGCCAGGTCGCCTCGTGGAACTCGCCGCGGACGCGCTCGGCCGCCCAGGCGAAGGCGCTGCGTTCGTATTCCTGGTCCCACAGCTCCCCGGTGCCGTCCTCGCGCCCGGCCTGCTCCTCGAGGAGGACCTGGGCCCCCGAGTCGCCGCTGCCGCGCACCTGCCGCCTTTGCGCGTCGAGAAAGGTATAGATCTTGTTGCGCGTTACGGTGTACAGCCAGCCGCGGAAGGAGCCGCGCTTGGGGTCGTAGTCGAGGCGGCCGGCCGAGGCGGCGACGGAGCGGAAGACCTCCTGCATGAGGTCGGCGGCGTCGGCGTCCTGCAGGCCGCGCTTGCGGGCGAAGCCGTAGACGACGGGGGCGTAAAGCTGAACGAACTGTCCCCAGGCCTCCTTGTCGTGCGGGTCGCGGAGGCGGAGCAGCAGGCTGGCGCGGGTGGCCGGCGACTGTTCCATGCGGCGGCTTCCGTGAGGATCAGGCGGGGCGTCAGTAGCATTCTAGGCAGGCCCCGGACCGCCGGCGCGAGCGCGGGACGACGTGCTCGACGTGAAAGGTGGCGCCCTGGAGCGACTGGTGCATCCGGCACTACTCGCAGCGCTCCCCGGCGCGCGCCTCCACCTGGCGCTCTGCATCCGACCGGGAAGTCACGCGGGCTTCCTCCCAAGGAGGTGCAAGGCACGAGCCCGCACCAGCGACATCACTTCACTCAGTTCAACGAGCGATTCGAGTTCGTCTCGCTCCGCCGGGGTCAACGTTCCCTCGTTGTTCCGATCCATCAGGACCTGCATGTAGCGGTCGGTCTTCGGCGGGAAACGCAACTCGGCCACCGCTTCGACCAGATCGATCGGGGCTTCGATTACCGTCGCCATCGCCGTGCCCTCCGGAGCAAGAAGGACCTTCTCCGACGTCATCCGATTCTAATGCGATTATAGCAGAAGAAGGGCGAAGCGACGCAGCACAGCCGTTCGCGCGCCGAGCGCGGCCTGTACCTTGCGTCGCGGCCGGCGCTGGCCTACAGTGGGGGTCGATTTCCGTCGGGACATCACGAGGAGTGGTCCGCGTGAGGCGATGTGACGATGCCGAAAGATTACGACGCAACGGTGAAGAACCTGGTGGACCTGTCGCCGGAGGACTGGGTGTCCTTGACCGGCGGGCCTCGGGCGCCCGTCACCGCCCTGGACGCCGATAACTCGGTCCTCCTGTCCGGCGCCGTGGATAAGTTGCTGCGTGTCCACGCCGACCCCGAGTATCTGCTCCACCTCGACTTCCAGGCCGGGCACGATTCGGCGCAGCTTCCCCGGCGGCTGAAGCTGTATAATGCCGTTCAGGAGTACAGGTACGGCCTTCCCGTTCTGAGCGTGGCGGTGTTGCTGCATCCCGGGGCCGACTCGCCGAAGGTGACAGGGTTGTCCCAGCGCTTGCTTCCGGGCGAGGCCGTCCCTTATACCGTCCTGCGTTACGGCGTGCTGCGCGTCTGGCAATTACCGGTGGAGCCGCTGCTGAGCGGCGGACTCGGGGTGCTGGCCCTGGCGCCGATCAGCAACGTCAGCGAGGCGGAAGTTCTGGGCGTGCTTCGCCGGATGGACGAACGGCTGCAACCTCTCGAAGAAGAGAACAAGGTGGAGGACATCTGGAAGTCCACTTCAATCCTGCTGGAGCTGCGCTATTCACAGGAGTTTATCGCCATGCTTTCTGACGCGCTTCAACGCGAGTTTGAACAATCGGCCATGTACCGTTACCTCCTGCGCTCGGGGAGGCTTGCGGAGGGACGAAAGATGCTCTTGTTGGTCGGAGAAAAGCGCCTCGGGCCGGCTGACGTCATTGTCAGAGCCGCCGTGAACGCCATCAGCGACCCGCAAGAACTCGAACGACTCTGCGAGCGTGCCCTCGACGTGAACAGCTGGCAAGAGCTGTTCACCCCGCCGGACGCGAAGCCGCAGTCCTGATACCGTCGCCACCTGCGAATTGCACTGGAGTCCCGCGGGCCATCCGGGCTACAATGGGGCGATGAACATCCATACCCTCGACCGCGTCGTGACTACCTCCCTCGACAGCCCTGTCGGCCCGCTCCTCGTCGGCGCCACCGACGACGGCATCTGCCTGCTGGAGTTCGCCGAGCCGGCGCGACAGCAAGTCCAGCTCGCCGCCCTGCGACGACAGTTCGGCGACGCCGTCGAGCCGGGACGGCACGACCACACCGACCGACTCGCCGAAGAGCTGGCGGAATACTTCGCGGGTGCGCGGCGGGAGTTCACCGTGCCCATCGTCTTTCCGGGCACGCCGTTCCAGCAGCGCGTCTGGGGGCAGCTGCTGGCGATTCCCTACGGCGAGACGCGCTCCTACGAGGACGTCGCCTGTGCCCTGGGCATGCCGGCCGCGAGCCGGGCCGTCGGCCGGGCCAACGGCCAGAACCGCGTCGCCATCGTCATCCCGTGTCATCGGGTCGTCAACAAGGGCGGCGGCCTTGGGGGCTACGGCGGCGAGCTGTGGCGCAAGCGCTTCCTCCTCGACCTGGAGCGACGCGGGCCAGGCGCTTGACTCCCTCCCCGATTGTGGCTAGTTCTAGCAGAATAACGCCGTCCCCCGCCTGCCCGACCCTCCGCGGCGGCCTGACTCTCTCCTTCCCGAACTGCAGGAGTCCGAACCTTGTCCGAGCACACCCCGTCTCCCGCCTCCCGCCGTGACTTCCTGAAGACCTCCGCCGCGGTCGCCGGCGCCACCCTGGCGAGCGGGCTGGTCGTCCCCGCCGTCCACGCCGGCGGCAGCGACATGCTGAAAATCGGCCTCATCGGCTGCGGGAGCCGCGGCACCGGCGCCGCCATGCAGGCCCTTCGCGCCGACAAGAACACCCGCCTGGTGGCGATGGGCGACGTCTTCGCCGACCACCTCGAAGGCTCCCTGAAGCTCCTGCGAGCAGAGGGAGACATTGGCGACCGTGTCACGGTCACGCCCGACACCTCCTTCACCGGCTTCACTGCTTACAAGCAGGTCCTCGAGAACGTCGATGTCGTCCTGCTGGCGACGCCGCCGGGCTTCCGGCCGATCCACCTGGAGGCGGCCGTCAAGGCGGGCAAGCACATCTTCTGCGAGAAGCCGATGGCCGTGGACGGCCCCGGCGTCAAGCGCGTGTTGGCGGCCGCCGCCGAGGCGAAGAGGAAGAACCTGTCGCTGGTCAGCGGCTTCTGCTGGCGCCGCCACCCCGTCATGCGCGAGACGATGGAGCGCCTCCACGCCGGCGCCGTCGGCGACTTCACGGCACTGCAGGCCGTGTACAACACCGGCCAGACCTGGTCGCCGCGCAAGCGTGAGCCGGGCTGGAGCGACATGGAGCACCAGCTGCGCAACTGGTGGTTCTACACTTGGCTCTCGGGCGACTTCAACGTCGAGCAGCACGTCCACAGCCTCGACAAGGCCGCCTGGGCGATGAAGAACGAGTACCCGGTGCGGGCGGTCGGCCTTGGCGGCCGGCAGGTGCGAACCGGCCCCGAGTTCGGGAACATCTACGACCACCACGCCGTCGTCTATGAGTACGCCAGCGGCGTCAAGGCGTTCAGCTACTGCCGCCATCACGAGGGCGCCGCCAGCGACGTGTCTGACCACTACTTCGGCACCCAGGGCACCTGCGACGTGATCGCCAAGTTCCCGCCGAAGGTGACCATCACCGGGCCGAACGCCTGGAAGTCGAAGGCGGAGAAGGACGACCCGAAGCTCGACATGTACCAGATCGAACACAATGAGTTGTTCGCCTGCATCCGCGCCGGCAAGCCGATCAACGACGGCGAGTGGATGGCGAAGAGCACGCTGATGGCGATCATGGGCCGCATGGCGACGTACACGGGGCAGGTCATCGAGTGGGCCGCGGCCCTGAACTCGAAGGAAGACCTGTCGCCCAAGGTGTACGACATGAAGGCGTCGCTGCCCGAGCCGAAGGTCGCGATGCCGGGCCTGACGAAGTTCGTGTAGTGCTCATCCCGGTCACCGTACCGAGCTCACGGGATACCGCGAACTCGGTACGGTGAGCGGTTGCCGGGCAGCGGTTGCAGGTCTGCTGTTCGCCAGCCCCGTCGCGCGACGGGACCGCCGGACCGCGCTCAGGCAAACGGGTGCGGCTCATGAGGGTACGGCACCACACGAACGATGCCGGGCTGGCCGCGATCCGAGCGAGCCGCCAACTTACCTTGGCCCGCGGCTGGGGACTGATTGCCACCGGGATTCACGTGGAAGTCGAGCCGTTCAGGTCGGCTCAGCCAGGCGCGGGCGGGCCGGCAGCCGAGATGGGCTGCGCCGAGGAAGGGGCCTACGTCGAGTTCGACGCCCCGCCGGGCCTGGTCAGCTACGTCTGCGGCCCCCGCAATACGGCCATCATCCCGGCTGACAAACCGCTCGCCCTTCACGGCCTGAACCCTGCGTTCGTGAAGGTGAGGCGATACTGGTGGGAGTTCTGGCGCACGAAGTACGCTTGAGGAGAAGGTTGCCGTGGCAGTCCGGCTCGACAGGGAAGCGGTCGTGAAGCTGTTTTGCTATTGCCGTGAGGCGGAGCGCTCCGTTCACCGGGCCCTGTCCGATCCCTGGCCGGACTTCCGGGCGTATTACGGACCCGAGAAAACCGAGCCGATCCGCCGGCTGATCGAGAGTCTGGCGGGCGCCGTGCAGGGCCAGGGAAACTGCCCCGACCCGGCGGCTCATCGGCGGCCTTTCGGGATGAGCATCTGGCGATTGTTCCTGCGCTACTGGTTCGGACGCTGGCTGGTCCGGTGGGAGAAGACGTGGTCTTTTCCGGAGCGAGAAAGTTATTATATCCTGGGCCGACTTGAAGAGCTCCTGCGCCTCCTGGCCTGCCCGCTCAAGCCGGAAGCCCATTCGCTCATCGCACTTCGGATGGCGTTGTGCGAGTGCGAAGGCCTCATCGAGCACCGTTGCTACGGGCTCCGTGAAATCCAAGTGGCCCACGGCATTGACCATTTCAACAAGACGGTATGGCTCCCGCGCCTTAGTTTGGCCGACGTGCTGAAGAAGAGTGCTTGAGTCTACCGGCGGCGAGGACATGCTGCCTTGCTCACCATCAACGACGTCCCCATCGAGGACACCTTCGCCGAGGCCTTCCCCATGACGGCGGCTCGGCTGCTCGTCACCGCCGAGACGGCCGCCTGGGCGCAAACCGCGGGCCAGGTCACGACCGGCTACGCCTCGTCGGTCATCGGCTGCGACGCGGAGGCCGGCATCGAGCGCACCCTTTCCGGCGACGAGACGCCCGACGGCCGGCCCGGCGTCAGCCTGCTCCTGTTCGCCTTTAGCCGCGACGCCCTGCAGAAGGCCCTCGTCAATCGCGTCGGCCAGTGCGTCCTCACCTGCCCGACCACCGCCTGCTACAACGGCCTGCCGCTGGTCAAGGACAAGAACGTCCGCGTCGGCGGCCAGCTGCGCTTCTTCGGCGACACCTTCCAGTTCAGCAAGAAGCTCGAGGGCCGCCGCTTCTGGCGCTTGCCGGTCATGGACGGCGAGTTCCTCTGCGAAGATTGGTTCGGCACCGTCAAGGGGGTCGCCGGCGGCAACTTCCTCATCGTCGGCGCCAGCCAGGCCGCGGCGCTGGCGGCGGCCGAGGCGGCGGTCGCCGCCATTGGCCGGGTGCTGGGAGTCATCCTCCCCTTCCCCGGCGGCGTCGTGCGCAGCGGCAGCAAGGTCGGCAGCCGCTACAAGAAGCTCCGCGCCAGCACCAACGACGCCTACTGCCCGACCCTGCGCGGTTTGGTCACTTCGGCGCTGCCCGATGGGGCCAATGCGGTCTACGAGATCGTGATCGACGGGACCGAGCTGCCGGCGGTGGAGGAGGCGACGCGGGTCGGCGTGCGCGCGGCCTGCCGGGCGGGCGTGCTGCGCATCAGTGCGGGCAACTACGGTGGCAAGCTCGGGCCGTTTCACCTGCATCTGCACAAGCTGCTGGGATGAATGCCACGGGCTTGCCCCGTGGATGGTTACGCTTGCCGCTACGGCGATGGGAGAAAAAGTCTTTTTTCCCCTCGCCCCTGTAGCAACGAGCGTGAGCCTCCACGGGGCAAGCCCGTGGCATCCCCCCCGCTCGCCGGCCTCACGTCTGCAAGGCGAAGCCGAAGCTGAGCAGCCCGATCACGCTGCCGACGTTCAGGCCGCTGAGGACCAGGCCGAGCGTCGCCAGTATCATGTGGTCGCCGCGGGCGCGGATGGCGGCGGCCCCCTGGCCGACGCCGATGACGGCCGGCACCGGGCTGACCATCACCAGCAGGCCCACCAGGATGACCAAGCCCGGCCCGCCGCTCGACACCGCCGCCCCCGCGAGCAGCATCCCGAACAGAAAGATCACCCAACTCCCCACGCCCAGCCCCAACGACAGCAGCGCTTGGCGCAGGTGGGCACTGGCCTCGGCCGGGACCGCTTCGTTCCGCTCCAGCGCCCGGTCCGCGCAGGCGGTGCAGAGCCAGCGGTCGCGCCAGCGCGTGCGGCAGACGGCGCACAGGTAGTTGCCGCAGCGGGCGCAGGTGCCCCGCGCGGGGTTCTCCGGGTGGACCGCGCAGCGACCGTCCTCGAGACCGCGGTCGCGGCCTGGCGGGTCGTCGTAGAGCGGGCCGCGGCAGGCGGGGCAGCGCGCGCCGTAGCGGTCCGGGTCGCCCTTCAGACGTTCGCCGCAGTCGGGACAGCGCCTCATCGGCTCACCCCTGAACGAACCGGCTGGCCATGGTCACAACCAGACTCAGCGACCAGAGCAGGCCCGCGGTGCCGAACGCCGCGCCGGTCATCGCCAGGCCGCGGCCGCCCCGCCCCGCATCCTTCTCGGCCACGCGCAACCCGACCAGGCCCAGCAGCAGCGCCGCCGCGCCGATCGCCATGCCGACCACCCCGTAGCCAAGGATGACGCCCGGCTGTTGGTGCTGGACCATCGGAATGACGGTGGTACAGAAGACGATCGGAGCGCTGAGCAGGCCGACGACGAGCGCGGCGATCGCCATCCCGGCCACGCGCGGCAGGCGCTGGAGCTTGCGCACGCGGAAGTTCTTGCAGGGGCCGCAAAGGCGCAGCCCCTGGAATTCGACCAGGCAGCGCGGGCAGAACGCCTCGCCGCAGTCGGGACAGGTGTGCGCCGACGGCGCCTCCTCGTGGTCGAGGCAGTACGCCGGGTCGCGCGGCGGCGCCTCTCGCCGGCGCCGCCGGCCCGGCCGCGCCTCCCCCTCGCGAGACTCGCGCGGGGCGGGGGCCGTACTGTCCCACGGAACGCGGTTGGCCTGGCCGCACTCGCAGAAGACCAGCGAGCCGGCCGCGTCCGCGGGCTGCTTATGGCGCTTGCCGCACCGGGCACAGGCGAACCAGATCATGTCGCCCTCCCCGCCGCCTTCCGGGCCGCGGCGAAACGGGGGGCGGACTCCTCCGCCGGCGTGCGGTCGCCGAGAAGCGCCGCCAGTTGCAGGACGCACTTCTCGTCGCTCTGGAACTCGTCGCGCGTCAGGCCGAGGCGCTTCTCGAAGTAGTCGGCCGTCGCGCGGAACAGGCGGGCGCGCTCGCGCAGGGGTAGCTGGTCGCGGCGCAGGCACAGGTCGAGCAGCGTCTGCTGCTGGGGGCGGTCGAGCTGGCGGAGGCGCTGGCGCACCAGGGCGGCCAGGGCCTTGTCGGCGAGCGGCGGGCCGTCCGGCAGCGGCCGCACCGCCCGGGCCTTGCGCTCCATGTGAACGACGAGCGTTCCCGCCGCCAGGTCGCCGAGCCGCCGGCAGTGGCGGTTACACGCCGCCACGACGAAGCCGAGGGCGTAGATGGCCGGCAGTGGTGCGTCGGCCATCCGGACGATGTTCCGCACCGCCGCCTGGACGAACGAGATGCCGGTGCCGTCCATCTGCAGCACGCGCAGCCCCAGGAGGCGCTTGCCCGGAGTCTGTCCCGCCCAGAGCCACTCGAACAAGAGGAAATACCCCCATTGCAGGGTAAAAATCCACAAAAAGGCGACGGCGCTGCCGACGCCCGGGCGGACGAGATCGAGCGGGAGGCTGGCAGCTAACCCCATGGTTACCAGCACGGCGATCAAGCCGATGTCAGCGAGCCACGCCAGGAAGCGCGAGCCCAGCCCCGCAACGCGGTACGTGATGGGCACTTTCTCGGTGGTGACGACCTGGTGCAGCATGACTACAACCACGAAAGCGAACGTCATTCCGCGGGCAGGGCCTTTTTCCCCCAGCCGAGCAGCGAGACGTAGGCGACGAACAGCAGGGCGAAGACGCCGGCGACGGTCAACTTCAAGCCGCTGCTGAGCACCCAGTCGGGCGCCCGGGCGACGCCGGCCTCCAGCAGGCCCGCGAAGGCCAACAGCGGTAGGCAACCACCGACCAGCCAAAACGCCTCCTTGCCGGCGCGTGCCAACTCGTCCAGCCGCGACCACGGCCTGGCCCGAATGATCCCTTGCGCCAGCACGAAGCCCGCCGCCCCGCCGACGAGCACCGCCGGAATTTCCAGGACGCCGTGCGGCAGGATGCCGGTGGCGAAGGCCGTGAGCTGATCCGCCTCGTAGAAGATGGCCCCCAGCGCCCCCAGCATGACTCCAGTGTAAAACATCAGCCACGCCGTGCCGAGACCCAGCGCAATGCCGAGGGCGAAGGCGGTCAGCGTTACGCCGACGTTGTGCGTGAACAGGAAGCTGGAGAACCCCATCAGGTGGCCGGTGTCCGCCTGCGGCCCCTCGACACCCGGCTGAATCATCGGCATGTCCGGCAGCAGGTACGCCCGCGCCACGTCCGGGTCGAAGTACGACGCCAGGAACCCAAAGACAGTCCCGACGGCCAGCAGAGCAACGGCGAACAGGAAGTGCCCCAGGTTTCGCCGGAACACCGCGGGGAAGCCGAAGACGAGGTGGCGGACGACGCCGCGCAGATCGACCTTGGTCTTGGCGTAGATGACGAGGTAGCAGCGGGCGACGAGGTCGTTGAGGTATTGCACCGTCGCCTCGCCGCTGACGAAGGTCTGCGCCTGGTTGAGGTCCGAGGCGGCGCGGCGGTAGAGTCGGCCGAACTCCACCGCCTGCTCGTCGTCGAGGAGGGCCAGGCCGCTGCCCTCGACGCGGGCGAGGACTTCTTCGAGGCGACGCCAGTCGGGCCGGCGCCGGTTGAGGAAGGTGGTTAAATCCATGTCCGATGTCCCCGTTTCGCGCGTTGCGATTTATCGTTTCGCGCTCGCGCCGCGGCGCGAGCGCGAAACGATAAATCGCAACCTCACGTCCGCGCCCCCGTCTTCAGGGCCAGGTAGCGATTCACCGCGTCGATGGTCAGCCGCTCCGGCACCGTATCGAGCGTCATCACCCCCTCGCGCTCCAGGCTGCCGAGCAGTTCGGCCCGCGACTGGAGCAGGTCGCGCGCCACCAGCACCTCGTAGGTCTGCCGCGCGGTGCGCGGCGTCGTGGCGGCGAGGTCCTGCAGCGGCACGTCGGCGACGGCCAGGGTCAGCGGCAGGTGGAAGCGGCGCAGCAGCCGGGCCGCGTCGCGGTACTCCGCCGACACCACCGAGTCGAGCAGGTCGGTGAAGACCATCGTCAGCGCCCGCTTGGGGTGGCGGCCGATGAGGTACTGGAACGCCTCGCTGTAATTGACGTAAGACAACTCCGGCTTGATGCTGTACAGCGTTTGCAGGAACAGGGCGTGCTGCGCCTTGCCCTTGGCCGGCGGCAGATAGAGGTGGACGGCGTGCGAGAAGACGAGCAGGCCGACGTTGTCCTGGAAGGTCTGGCTGACGTGGGTGAGCATCAGCACGGCGTTGATAGCGTGGTCGAGCTTGGTCAGGGTGCCGACGCGGGCGGCCATCATGCGGCCGACGTCGAGGCAGAAGATGACGTCCTGGCTGTGCTCGCTCTCGTGGACGGCGGTGATCGGCTTGCCGCGGCGGGCGGTCGCCTTCCAGCTGACGCTCTTGTAATCGTCGTCGGGGTAGTAGTCGCGGTAGTGGCTGAACTCGCGGCCGGCCCCCGGCAGCCGCTTGGAGCGGTAGCCGCCGGCGCGGACCAGCGTGGTGCGGACCAGCGCCTCGTAGCGGCGCACTTCGAGGAGGTTGGGGTAGACCTGCACCGGCTCCGCGGCGGGGACGGTCCGCTGGGTCCAGGCGAGGCCGAGCGGTCCGCGGCAGCGCAGGTAGACATTGCCGAACGCGAAGTTGCCGCGCTCGGCCGGCAGGAGCCGGTAGGTCAGGCGAAGGCGGCCGTGGCGCGGCACCCGGGCGCGCTGCTCGACGGGCACGGCCTTGAAGGACGCGGGCGGCTCGTCGCGCACCACCAGCCGCAGCCGCCGCGCCCCGGCATTTTCGAGGACAAGGGCGACCTCGTTATCGATGCCGACCGAGAGCCGGGCGGGGCGCTCGCGCTGGACGCGCAGCCGCCGCGGCCGGCAGGAGCGGGCCGCCAGCAGGGCGTCGAGGAGGAAGGCGAGGAAGACGACCGCATCGTAGCCGAGGACGAGCCAGTGCAGCGAGCGCGTGTAGCCGGTGTCGGGCATCCAGCCGGCGCCGCCGGGGAATTGCTCGACGAGCAGGGCGTGCAGCACCGCGTAGGCCAGGCCGGTGAGGTGAGCCAGCAGGCCGAGGAGGAACAACAGGACGGTGGTGTGGGTGGGGAGCATCACCAGCATTCTATCCCAGGCCGCGAGGGAGACTCAACCTTTCCTGACTCACGTGATGAGCCTCGACCGGCTAGATGGTCAGCGCCCGGGTGGCGGCGTGAGTGCCGACCTGGAACGCGCCGGCGGGTTGGATCCTCCGGCGAATCCTATCATGCGTATCATGAGTGTGACTGGCTAGCGCGGACAGATCAAGGCTGTCAGGGACCGGTGCGCCGCAGCCAGTAGCCGGGGCGGCGGCTGGTGTGAGCGACGGCGTAGATCAGCACCTGCGTTGGGTCAAGCACCTCGTAGTAGAGCACGTAGGAAAACCGTCGCACACGCATCCAGCGAAACCGACTGCGGAATGGTACACCCTGGTCTGGTGCGGCCCCGACCTGTTGCGCGACCTGCTGGACAGCGAGTTGGAATCGCTGGGCCGCGGCAGCGCTGCGCCGCGCGTACCAACGGGAAGCTATCCGGGCTTCCTGCGTGGCCAGGGGATGAAAGTTGACGGCATGGGGGGCCACGGCGGCAATCTCTCACTCGTCGAGCCACAGTTCCGACAAGGGAACGGGCTTCACCGTTCCCTCCAGGATTTCGGCGCGCCGCCGATTCAGTTCGGCTTCCAATTCATCGTCGGTCATTTCGTCCCCCTCCGCGGAGAGCGTCTCCAGCAAGCGCTCCACCAGCAGGGCGCGCTCCGGTTCGGACAGCGCCAGGGCGGCGTCGAAAATGGCTTGCGTCTGCGGGGTCATCGGCGGTATCCTTCCTCATCAGGCCGCTGACAGTTGCAGCATCGACTCGCCATTGTACCGACTTGGCGCCGGAGATTCCCAATCGATTCGCGGCGGATCAGGACGCGTGACGGTCGCGTCAATCTGCCCAGAAGTGCGCAGTCGGGAACGACGAGGAGACCGGAGCAGCCCATGAAGCGACCCCGCCAGCGCAGCACCCCCGCCGGCGAGCACCGGCCGGTCCTCCTCGACGAAGTCCTCGCCGCGCTCGACCCCAAGCCCGGCCAGGTCGTCGTCGATACCACCGTCGGCTGGGCCGGGCACTCCGCGGAGTTGCTGCGCCGCGTCGGTCCGTCCGGGCGCCTCGTCGGCATCGACTTCGACCCCGACAACCTGCCCCGAGCCCGCGAACGTCTCGACGTGATTGGCTATCCCTTCTCGCTCCATCACGGCAACTTCGCGGGATTGCAGACCGTCCTCGCCGCGGAAGGAATCACCGCGGTCGATGCCGTCCTCGCCGACCTGGGCATGTCGAGCATGCAGGTCGATGACGCCGAGCGCGGCTTCTCCTACGCCCGCGACGGCCCGCTCGACATGCGCATGGACCGCAGCCGCGGCCGCACCGCCGCCCAGCTTCTCGCCACCATCTCCGAAGACGACCTGCGCCAGGCGCTGCACGACCTCGGCGACGAGCCGGAGGCCGCGCGCGTCGCCCAGGCGATCGTCCGGGCGCGGCAGTCGGCGCTGATCGAACGGACCGCCGACCTCGCCCGAATCATCCGCGAGGCGACGGAGAGCGACCCGAAACGACCGTGGCGCCTTCACCCACAACCCGGACAGTGGAACCTGCACCCGGCGGCGCGGACCTTCCAGGCGCTGCGCATCCTCGTCAACCGCGAGCTGGCCAACCTCGAACAGCTGCTGCGCGTGCTGCCGGCCGTGCTCAAGCCGGGCGGGCGGGCGGTCATCATCAGCTTCCACAGCGGCGAGGACCGGCTCGTCAAGGCGGCGTTCCGCGACGGGATGAAGGCAGGCGTTTACGGCCGCACCGCGGCGGACCCGATCCGGGCCCGCTTCGAGGAGCGCACCGCCAACCCGCGCTCGCGCTCGGCGAAGCTGCGCTGGGCGGAGCGGGCGCGCTCGAAGTGACCGCATTCATGCGGTCGTGCCGATGAGCGACCGCATGAATGCGGTCACTACAAGCGCCGCGCGTCGCGAATCCCCGTGCGGCCGGCTGGTGCGATTTTTTACGCAAAGACTTTGGTATCAACCACTACCGTGAACTATCCCCAGCGCCACCATTATCCCCCTTTGTGTAAAGCGTCCCCATTATCCCCCTTGTGTAAAGCGTCCCCATTATCCCCTTGTGTAAAGCGTCCCCATTATCCCCGTCCTCGGCCTGGGCCTCTTCCTGCTCCATCCGGCACTTGATGTCGTAGTTGATGATGAAGTCCATCAACTGCCGCGGCCGGTGAGTTTGGCCTCGAATCGTCGAAACGTGTCGCAACCGCGCAGCCGCGCCAGGTTTTCGAGGGATGCCGCAAGCCGGCGGGCGTACTGGACATCGACATACCGCTTGTTGCCGTGTTTCTTCAACAGGCTCATCATCGCTCCCTTCGGGTTGGGAATCCGATGAGGGTTTCGGGGGGCCTTGACGCGCTTGGGGTGTTCCGGGGTCGATAGGACGGCGGAAAGTAGGCGCTCGTCGAAGAGGAGCCACGACTCGAACTCGCGCTCGATGCACACGAGGCACACGGCGTCGCCGGCCAACCCTTGCCCCGTTAACGCGGCCAGGATTGCTTTCCGCTCCCGCGACCAGCAAAGGTCTTCGTCCTCGTCTGGCCAGGCCGGGCGCTCGTCCCAAAGGACAACGACCCGTTCACACCCGTTGCCGAGCAGATTGGCGGCTTCCGTGGCGCACTCCTCCAGCAACCGACTCTTGTTGTCCATCGGGACGATCTGCTCTTCCAGTTCGATCCCATGCTCCACCCGCAGCAGCGCGCAGATGCGGCGGCACAGGTGGACTTCGAGGCCGTCCCGGCCACATTCCACCAGGATCCCCACACGAGCCATCAGTCACCTCGTGTCAGTCGCCCCATCGTGTAGAGCCGGCCCGGCGAGAACGATTTGGTCCACTGGGCGAGCGCTGCCTTATCGGGCCGGGTAAACGTCGGCTGACCATCGACCCGTTCCACCACCACGATGTGAGACAAGTCAAGCAGATCGAGTAGATAAGGCGAATGCGTCGTAAGGATCACTTGCGTCTTGCCTTCGTACAGCGCTGCCCGGATTTCCTCCACCAGCAGGTGAAGCGTCCGCGGGTCCAGGCCGTTCTCGACCTCCTCCACGACCAGCAACGGCGGCGGTTCCGGGTGGCGGAGGCAGGCGAGCAAGGCCAGAATTCGTAGCGTCCCCGTGGAGAGCAGCCAACCAGGAACCTCGAAGTCTTCCTCCTTGAGCCTCAGATAGAAGGCACGCTCCAACTCCGACGTGAGCGTCGGCTGCAGATCGAGCGTAAACGGCAGGACGTACCGAAGCGAATCGAGGATGCCGTCGAAGGCCGCCACGTCGAGACGGCGGATTTCATTCAGGTACTCGGCGACGTTGGACCCGTTACGGGCTAGACGGACCCGGCCCCCGGCGCGCTGCTGCGGCATGGGTTGTCCCATGGCGTCCGGGACCAGATTCAGGAACTGCCATTGCTCCAGAAAGCCGCCAAACCAGTCTCGGAACAGCGACTGCCCGTCATTGAGAAGGGTAGGGTGACTCACGGAATCTTTCGGCGGACTGGAGGTCACGGTCTGCTTGCCCTGGTCGTCGCGGATGAGGCGTCCCCCGCCAGACCGCTGCCCCCGGCGGCGGAGTTGCTCCTCCTGAATGAACAGCCCGTTGCCGCCCTCGCCCATGTTGATTGTTTGCCGCACCTCAAACCGGGCGGCTCCTGAACTCAGGTCCAGCCGAAACGTCATGGGGTTGGAGTGCCCGGGTCGATGGCCCTCGGGGCGGCGCAGGTCGTGCTGCACCGCCTGGTTCCAGACGTACTCGAAACCGCGCCAGCGGTGAAGGGCGGTGTCCAGGCCCTCAAGTACGATGTCTCGGAACGTCTCCAGTCCCTCCACGAGGCTGCTCTTGCCGGAGCCGTTGTTGCCAATGAACGCCGTGAGAGGGCCGAAGTGAACGGCGCCGCTGTCGCGGACCGCCTTGAAGTTCTGCAACCGGAACGAGCGCAACGGAAGAGGTTTCATGGGATCAACCCTCGCTTGACCACACGGGACCACCTCCACCAACCACCGTCGCGGGATGCTGGGTTCAGGGCGCATGGGCGGCCTGCCGTCGCTGCACTTCTGCGACCAGGCGCTGGAGTTCCTCCCGCGTCATTCGTCGGCGTCTCCTGCCGCGTCCTGGCTTTGTTCGGTACTTGAAATGTCGCTCCGTGCAGACCGTGCTTAGCCTTTCTTGGGCAACTCGCGACTGTTTGGCGATTCGGAGGGCCTTTTACTCTTCAGGATCGACTGAAGTAGTTCCTCCGCGCGGCTCTGAATCTGACGAACGCGCTCTCTTGTGATCCCAAGTCGGTTCCCGATTGCTTCGAGCGTATGCGACGGCCCGTCGATCCCGTACCGCAAGCGGATGATCAGTGCATTCCGACGGGGCAGTTTGTCGATAGCATTTCGTATCGTCGTGCCGATTTCCGATTGAACGATACACTCAACTGGCGCCAATATAGGATCGATCAAGGTGGTTGTCTGGGAGAGCGATTGAATAGAGGTCGCTCTCAGGAACGCCGGCCAGTTCTTCGAGAGGACTTCGTCGCTCTCGATTTGTGTTAATATTTCTTCTAGGGCATGCTTGGAAACCTGACGTGCGGCCATCGATGCGAGTTGACGCTGGATACGGAAACACGGCCAGAAAACGGACGGTGGAATGCGGATCGCCAACGCGAATTCCGGTCCCAGGCGCTGGCAAGCGCGACGGATGCAATGTGTAGCATATGTGGAAAATTGGTATCCTAACTCCGGCTTGAACTTCTTGGCGGCCATCAGCAGACCGATGACAGCTGTTTGTTCGGCGTCCTCGGCGTCCATCGCAAACCACTGCTCCAACCGCCGAGAGATCTTGGGCGTAACCGCCCGTCCGCTACGGTGCCAAGGCGAAGAAGGCCTCACCGGCGACGAGGTCACGGTGAGGATAGAGGCGCTCCACTTCCCGCTCGATGCGCTGCTCCTGGAACGCCTCCCACTGCCCGCCGATCCAC
>DATFNV010000611.1:0-11675 GCA_035266225.1 Gemmataceae bacterium | reverse complement strand
TGTAGGGATAAGGTGTCAGCTGCAAAACCACCCTATCCCGCGGAGGCCCATTTGACTACCCGCCGGGCGGCCGCAACTCCGCTGCCGAGAACTGATTACGTCAGAGCGGGCGACCGGTTACGCCCAAGATTTAACGCCTGGAGGTTCTTGAGTTTTTCGAGTTCCCCCAGGCCCGTGCCCGATACTTTGGTCCCGGCAAGGCTGAGTGTCTGAAGTTCGTCGAGTTCCTTGAGTTCCTTCAGGCCGCTGTCAGTCACGGATGTGAAGGCAAGGCTTAGCGTCTGGAGGTGTTTTAGCCCCTTGAGATCTTTCAGTCCTGCATCCGTGATCTTCGTACCCTCAAGGTTTAGTAACTGAAGTTCCTTGAGTTGCTTCAACTCGCCCAGCCCGGCGTCCCCTACCTGGGTGTAGCAAAGGGCCAGCATCCGCAGTCCCTTCAGCTCCTTGAGTTCTTTCAATCCTGCGTCTGTAACCTTGCTTGAGAGGAGGGCCAGTCTCCGGAGTTCCTTGAGTTCCTTGAGTTGCTCCAGTCCGTCGTCGGTCACCGGGGTTCCTGTCAGGTTTAGCTCCTCAAGTTGTTTGAGTTCCTTGAGGTCTTGCAGCCCAGCCTCCGTTACGCGGGTAAAGCCCAAGATTAGCGTGCGCAGGTTCTTGAATTCTTTGATGACATGCATGGCCTCGTCCGTCACGTCGGAGCCCATAATTCTTAGCTCCCGCAACTCCATGAAGCCCTTGAGAGCAATCACGTCGGCGTTTTTCACTGACCTTCGGAAGTCTACGCCGATGATCGGGGCCCCCGCCGCACTGGGGTCGCGGGTAACGCGCCCGCCTAACTCCTCGATGCTCTGCACGGCTCTTTCAGTCTCGCCGGCTCTCGGCGCAAGCTGGGTACCTTTGGCCGCGGGCGTGTCACTTTTCTCGGTCACCCCCGCGACGGGCACTCGCCTCGTGTCTACCTCCTCCGTTGCTCGCTGCCCCCTCTTGTCTCTCTCACCGAGATCGTTCCTACAGCCGCCCGCCAGAACCAGTGATAGAGCAGTGCTGAACGTCACCAGCCGTACAGCCATCATGGTCGTCCTCCGGCGCAAAAGCGACAGAAATCGGAGTCAGTTCATTTTTCGCCCCCGACAACCAGCCGAAAAATGAACTGCCTCCGATGTTCCACCGATGTCCTGACACTGATGTCATGTTTGCTTAGATCTTCTCGATGATCACCACACCATAAGGTGCGGTCATCGACAACGGCGTGCCATCGGTCGTGATTCGCAGCTTGTCCACCACACCCGACAAGCCCAGAAGGCTTCGAGGAAAGGTCGCCGGCGGCACAGGTGCGAGTAGCGGATCGCCTCGAAAGTGGCACGGGATGACGTATTCTGTCTGGTCCATTCCCTCGACCTTCAGCCGCAGGTAGCCGGAACGCACCATCATGGTCACCAGACCGACTGCTGTGTTGACCTGCAGATGGACACCATTCTGCGGCATCGGCAACCCGAGTTGCATGGCCAACGCCGCTGACATCGCCGTGATGTCCGAGCCGTTATCTACGCGAAACGTCTGCTGTGGCCAGTTGCCGGCTGAGTCGCGTAGGTGCAAATCCACCTCGGCCCGAAGGAGCAGATCGCCAGTAGCGTACAGAATCTCGTGATCGAGCGGCTTCTCAAGGCGACTCATGCTTGAACCACCTTGACCGAAACATTCGTCAGGTAGCTGGCGACCTCGGGCCAGCCGACAGCCAGCACCTCGATGCCACCTTCTGCGGGCCTGTAGGCTACATGCAGTTCGGCGTAATAGTAGCGAAGAGTGGCTCGCTCCAGATGGCGTTGAACGTACTCCTCGGCGAACTGCATACCCTTCCGCTGCTGCTCGGCTTCCAGGGCATCCAGCACAACTGCCGGCCACGCCACGTGCCCTCGGGGCAGCTTGTCGAGCGGCATCTGGGCTCGCGGGGTGCTGGGGTCGATGATCTCTTGCATGGTGGTGATCCTCCCGCGGTCGATAGTAGCAGATTTCGACGGCTGAGTCGATCTAAAGAGGGCCGCAGCTCGTTTACCAGAAACGAGCTGCGGCCCCCAGGCTCCCCCAGCAAAACAGTACCGGCCGCTCGCCTTATTTCTTCTGGACCAGTCCTTGGGCTTCGCGCACAATGTCGGCGGCGGTCAGGCCGTACTTGGCGAGCAGTCCCTCCGGCGTCCCCGACTCGGCGAAGGTGTCCTTGAGCGCCACGAAGCGCAGCGGCACCGGCAGCTGCCGCCCGACCGACATCGCCACCGCGCTGCACAGTCCCCCGTGCAGCAGATGCTCCTCGGCCACGACGATCCGCCCCGTGTCGCGCGCCGCCTTCAGCACCGCCTCGTCGTCGAGCGGCTTGACGGTGTGCATGTCGAGGACGCGGGCCTGAATCCCCTGCCCCGCCAGCGTGTCGGCCGCCTTGAGCGCCTCGGCCGTCATGAGGCCGTTGGCGATGAGCGTCACGTCCTTGCCGTCGCGGAGTTGGTTGGCCTTGCCGATGGTGAACGGGACGGCGTTCTCGTACACGATGGGCACGTTCGGCCGGCCGGCGCGGAGGTAGGCGGGCGTCTTGATGCGGGCCAGCGCCGCCACCGCGGCCATCATGGACGGCTCGTCGGCCGGAACCACGACGGTGAAGTTCGGCAGCGAACAGGCCAGGCTGACGTCCTCGATGCCCATCTGCGACGGCCCGTCCTCGCCGATGCTGATGCCGACGTGGGTGCCGACGATCTTCACGTCGAGGTTGGGGAAGGCCACCGACATGCGCAGCTGGTCGTAGGCGTTGCAGGTGATGAAGGCGGCGAAGCTGGCCGCCCAGGCGCGCTTGCCCGCCGCGGCCAGGCCGCCGGCGACGCCGACGAGGTTCGACTCGGCGATGCCGACGTTGAAGAAGCGCTGCGGGAACTTCTTCTCGAAGAAGTCGGTGCGCGTCGAGTTGTGGACGTCGCCATCGACGACGACGACGTCCGGGTAGTCCTCGCCGAGCTTGGCCAGCGCCAGGCCGAAGGCCTCGCGCGTGCTTTTTCCCATTTTCATGTTTGCCGCTCCCGTTAGGCCCCGATGAACTCCAGCGCCTTCTTCGCTTCTTCCGGCGTCAGCGGCTTGCCGTGGTGGTTGGGGTCCTTGCTCAGCAGTCCCTGGATCGGCCAACCCTTCACGGTTTTCGAGATGATGACGGTGGGCTTGCCCCGGGCTTGCTTCGTCTTTTCCAGGGCGGCGAGCGCTTCCTTCATGTCGTTGCCGTTGATCTCCTGCACGTCCCAGCCGAACGCCTCCCACTTGGGGGCCAGCGGCTTCATGTCCATGACCTCGGTGGTAGATCCGGTCTGCTGGTAGCCGTTCTGATCGACGACGGCGACGAGGTGGTCGAGTTGGAACTTGTGGGCGGCCATCACCGCTTCCCAAACCTGCCCCTCCTCGATCTCGCCGTCGCCGAGCATGACGTAGACCCGCGAGTCGTAGCCGTCCAGGCGCGTCGCCAGGGCGTGGCCGATGCCGAGGGATAACCCCTGACCCAACGAGCCGGTGGACGCCTCGACGCCTGCCAGGCGGCGCATGTTCGGATGGCCTTCGAGGGGGCTGCCGAGCTTGCGCAGCGTCGGTAGCAGGTCGCGCGAGAAGTAGCCGGCCTCGGCGAGGACGGCGTAGAGGAGCGGGGCGGCGTGGCCCTTGCTCAGAATGAAGCGATCGCGCTGCGGCCAGGTGGGGTTCTTGGGGTCGTAGCGGAGGACGCCGCCGAAGTAGAGGGCGACGGCAATCTCGACACCCGAGAGCGATGAAGTCGGGTGTCCTGAGCCGGCGGTGGTCGTGCTGGTGATGATCTCCTTGCGAACGGTCTTGGCGCGGGCTTGCAGGTCGGCAAGGTTGGCTGGCACGGTCGGCCCTCCGAATCCGTCGGTTCCGATGGCGCCCGGCCGCGGGCCGGGTGCCGGCGCAGTTGAAGATATCGCGCTCGGGGGGGACGGACAGGGGCCGCGACTCCGTTTTTCAGCGTGGCGCGGCGGTCCGCGCCGGCGCCAGTTGGACGCTGCCGGACGAGGTGGCTTGCGGGCGGAACGGCCCTGGGCAGGAAGGGGCGAAGATCGGCCCCGAAAGGATGGTCCAGAGCGCAATGGCCGCGATCCAGCGGAATCGCATAGGTGCCTCTTCTTTCGGCCGCCGCGCGGGCGAAGGGCGGCCAACCATCAACAGAGCAAAGGCGATGCCGCTCGCGGGTGCCATCACCCACAGGAGCGCACAAGTCATTAACGAAGAAGCACTTACGATTTTCGCATGGCTCCCGCCGCGCCGCGCCGCCGTCGGCCAGACGTTAACGGCGGCTAACGGCCTTGCGCCAGCGGCGTTCGCGGCGGGAAGCGCTGTGCGGGAGGGGAAACGAGAAAACCCGCGCCGGGGGAGCAGCGCGGGTTTCCGGGAGGGGGCCGAGAAAAGTCGGCACGGCAAAGGGTCGGGGGAGTTGCCGTGCGTTCTAGCCGAACTCTGCTGGGGGTTTGCGGGTCGGGGCGGAGTGTCGCCCGGGTCCGGTCGGCGAAGGTCATTCGCGTCCCGGACCCGAGTCGCCACCCTGCTCGCCCAGGCGTTCCGGCGCCTGGGCATCAACCTCTTCTGTTCCAGCCCCGTTCGCATCCGGGTGCCGGTCCGAGTTGTCGCCAGGGAGAGAAGCAAGCCGCGCGCCAATGGCGGTCCGCGGTTAAGCGATTGGGTCACAACTCTTTGATATTGGTGCCTTTAGCGACAAGAACCCGGAACGAGCCGCGGCCGCCGGTCGGGGGGTGGTCACTGCAAGAGTTACAAAGGGATTCCCGAGTTTGCAGTTCGGTGAAGCCGCGGGTGATCAGCGGAGGAGGATCACGCGCACGTCCATGACGTTTGTGCCCGTCAGCCCGCTGATGAGCAGGTCGCCGGTCGCGGCGAAGTAGGAGTAGGCGTCGTTGCGAGCGAGGAAGGCTGCGGGGTCCAGGCCGAGGCGCCGTGCCACCGTCAGTGTTTCGGCGGCGGCGACGGCCCCCGCGGCATCGGTTGGCCCATCTTCCCCGTCCGTCCCGCCGCTGAGGATTACCACGTCGTGCAAGCCGTCCTCGCCGAGTTTCAGGGCCGTCGCCAATACGAATTCCTGGTTGCGCCCGCCCTTGCCGTGGCCCGCGACGAGCGTGACCGTCGTCTCCCCCCCGGAGAGGAGACAAACCGGCGGTCGCAGGGGAACGCCGTCGGCCCGGATGCTGCGGACGATGCCGGCAAAGGTCGTGGCGACGTGGCGCGTTTCCCCCTCGAGGAACGAGCCGAGGTTCAGCACCCGATAGCCGAGCCGTTCCGCTTCCCCGGCGGCCGCGATCAGGGAGCGGGCGTTGTTGCCGAGGATGACGTTGTGGACGTTCGCCGGCAGCGCCTTCAGCGTCTCGGCAATGCGACCCGCGGCGCCTTCCGCGAGGTCGTGCAGGACCGCGGGGGGAACCTGCGAAGTCAGGTGGTATTTCTCCAGAACGGCGCGGGCGTCGGCGAACGTGGTGGGGTCGGCGGCGGTCGGGCCGGAGGCGATCACGTCGAGCGGGTCGCCGACCACGTCCGAGATGATAAGGCTGAACAGCGCCTTGCCGGTGAAGGTCTGGGCCAGCCGCCCGCCCTTGACGGCGCTGAGATGTTTGCGGACGCAGTTCATCTCGTTGATGGTCGCGCCGCAGGCGTGGAGGAGGCGCGTCACCTGCTGCTTGTCTTCGAGGGTGATGCCGGCGGCGGGTGCCGGCAGCAGCGCCGAGCCGCCGCCGGAGAGGAGGCAGAGCCCCACGTCGTTCGGCCCGGCCTGCGCCAGCAGGTCGAGCATCTGTCGGGCGCCGACGACGCCTTCCGGGGTCGGGAAGTTGGTCCCCGCGGGACGAGCGGCGTGGAGACGGATGGCTTTCAGGGGACGGACCGATTCGGCGGGGACGTTGACGATGCCGCTAACCCGGTCGAGAAGGCCGAGGAGGGCGCCCTCGGCGCCGGCGGCCATCGCGGCGCCGGCCTTGCCGGCGCCGACGACGAGGATGCGCTCGGCGGTGGCCAGGGCGTCGCGTAACGGCGGGGTGGGGTCGGTGAGGGCGGCACGGACGAGGAGTTCGGGATTGGCGGCGGCGACGGCGGCATCCCACATGGCATGGGCGTCCCGGCGTAGTGGGGCTGCTGTTTGGTCCACGATGCTTTGCTCTCGTGTTGATCGGGAGGTGTACTTGACGCTGCCGAGGAGTTATCATACGAGTGTGTGGAGTTCGCGGGGCACCGTACGCGGGCCGGGGCACACGAGCAATGAGGCTCTACCGAAGCATGAAGGAAGATGCCGATGGTCTGCCCCTGGTTGGGCGCAGCCCCCGGATGCTGGGTGTCAGACCGGGCAACAACCGGACCCCCGACGTGCCTGCGATCAATCCTTCCGACCCAGTTAGTCCAGGGCTCGGTGGGATGTCCGTTGCGCCGGACGATCCGATGCACTTGCAACGATACCGGCGCCCTCCCAGTCTCGGTGGAATAGGACAGGAGCCGGTCTGGTGGATCGACAGCGATGATCTCGGCGTGGAGCTTCGATTTCGACAAGACGGGGCCACTCACGGCCTCATCGAGGCCCGCTACACCATCCCCCTGGGGGATTACGAGGCAGCGCTGGCGAAGACGCGGTCGCGCTGGACCCTGTATTGCAGATAAGTTTTCATCGGAGGTGAGGCCATGACGCCCGAAACTCGTTTCGCTGAGGCGCTGCGCTCGCCTGATCCAGTCAAGTCGCTCCGGGGTGTCGTTCTGGAACTAGCGCGAGAGGGCGAAAGCAAGGCAGCAATCTACGAACGCCTGCTGGCTTTCGTGCCGCTTCGCCGCACCCAGGACGATTACCGAGACGCCGACGAGGACATCCTGATGGACGTGATGGATGCCCTGACCGGCTGGTGCCATCCGAGCGCGGAATTGCTGCCCGGTGAGACCTTGAGTTGACGGGGCGGCCGAGAAGGGAAGCACAACAATGGGACCAACAACGACAAACAATTGCCGGTAGTCGTTCCATAACCCGAGTAGAAGTATCGATGAAACGACCCCCGGCACATTCTGTGTCCCTCGGCAGGACCCCCGGAGACGTAACGAGCCATGGCCACTTTGATCATCAACGCTCCCAAAGCCCAGGCGGCGCACGGTCAGAAGAAGAGTTTCGAGAGCACTCTTAACTCGGGCATTGGCGACGGCTACGCGATTACCAAGCCTTTGGTCGCCCAGCTTCAACCTGGCTGCCGTGTTGTGCTGCTAAGTAAGGAGCAGAAGCGACGAGCAGAGGGTACGCTCGAAAAGCTCGTCGCGACCAGCAAGGCGAAAAACGGCATTCAGAGGTATGACGTATATATCAAGGATCTGGCAGAAATAGCCTACCAGGGTGAGCCCTTAAATCGGAACGGCGTTTCGGTCGTTTGAAAAGTAAGCGATTGCCGCTTCGCTTCAGAGACCTTCATCGGGGTCGTTGAGCCAACGGTCGAACGCTTCCAGGTCGCCCCGCCACGGGACCAGGCCGACGAGTCGCTTGACGGGATCATCGTCCGGATGGACGGTGGCCGTGACCTTCTGTCCCTCTCCAAGGGCCGAATCTCGGATTAGCTGCATCCTGCCCCAACGCAGCCAGGCGTCGCTCATCCGGGCAATGTTCCCCCGATCAGCGACGGGAACGGGGTTCTCGCCGGTAATCTCGGGCAGTGCCCAGACCCACAGGCGCGGCCGCTGCTCCAGGTCGGAGAGCATCAGCGGCACGACCGCCGCGCCCATGCCGATGATCTCCCGAAAAGCCGGATGCTCCACGATGTCCGCATCGTCGGAGAGTACCCCGGTAGCGGCTTTCCAGGCGGCCTCCAACTGACGAAAACGCTGCTCGACCGTCTCCGGCGGAGTTGTCGCCGGGCCCGTCGCAGATCGTGTGGCCATGATCGTGTCTCCCACGGGCGACTCCTCAGGTCTGTCGCAGAGGACAACCCATCCCTAGATTCTACCCGCGGAGGCAGGACAAGGGCGACCGCTGCGATTACTTTTCTCCCTTCCCAATCCGTGCCCCGTCCCACACGCGCACCGTTTTGTCCCAGCTGCCCGCCGCCAGCCACTTGCCGTCCGCGCTGAACGCCACGCACAACACCTCGCCGGTATGCGGCAACTCCCCGCGCGCCTCCCCCGTCGCCGCGTCCCACACCTTCACCGCGTTGGGACGGTTCCAATCGCCGTCGCCGCTCCCCAGCACCTTGCCATCCGGCGAAAACGCCAGGGCCCACACGTCGCCGCGGTGAGCGCGAACGCTAAGCCGCAAGCGGCCAGAGGAGACGTCCCATGTTTTCACCGCTCCGTAGCGCATCCCCGCCGCGACCGTCTTGCCGTCCGGGCTCAGCGCCACCGAGCGCACCTCGCCGTCGTCGCGCTCGCCCTTCAACGTCGCCTCTTCCTTTCCCGACGCGGACCACAGCCGCACCGTCCCGTCGGAACTGGCCGTCGCCAATTGCTTCCCGTCACTGCCCCAGGCGACAGCGTTCACCCATGTCTTGTGTCCTTTGAGCAGCGCCTTCTCGCGGCCGGTTCCTGGGTCCCAGAGGCGGACGTCGCCGTCGAAGCCGCCGCTCGCAATGGTCTTGCCGTCGGGGGAGAAGGCCACCGTCAGGATTGCCCCCCGATGACCGCGCAGCGTCTGCTGTTCCTGCCCGGTCGCTGCGTCCCAAACCTTGACCGTGCCATCGTAGCTCGCGCTGGCGAGCGACTTGCCGTCCGGGGCGAAGGCGACGGCGGAGACCACGTCGGTGTGCCCCTTCAGCGTCAACCGCACGCGACCGGCCGGCATGTCCCAGAGGCGCACTGTCCTATCGGCGCTCGCCGTCGCCAGCGTTTTGCCGTCGGGGGAGAACGCGACGCCGCCGACCCAGCCCTCGTGTCCCTTCAGGACGAGCGGTTCGTCGGCGTGGACGACGGCCGAGAGCCACGGCACCAGGACAAGGGCAGACGCGATGATCGGCCGCATTGGAACGTCTCCGGCGAAGGTCGGGGCGTGCGAGCGATTATTGCACACGGGCGGCGCGTGGCAAGCGCTTGCCGTCCCGGGAGCGCGCGGGTAGCTTGGGGCGCATGAACATCGCACGCCAGCTTGTCCTGCCGCTCATCGCCCTCGGTCTGATCGTTCCTCGGCCCGCCGGCGCTGCCGACCCGGTCAGGGCCGACGAAGTCCTCGCCGGCCTGCGCGACTTCTACAAGAAGAGCGCGAAGGACGACGGCTCTTTTCGTCCCGGCGTCGATCCCGAATACGAAGGGATGTCCGACAGCGCCGCCAGTGACCTCGCCCCGGTCACTTACGCCGTCATCCTCCACAAGACCTTTGGCTGGAAACTGCCCGACGAGCCGAAGACCATCGCCTTCCTGCAAGGGCGACAGAAGGACGACGGTGCCTTCGTCAACGTCGCCGGCACCAACGATCCGAAGAGCCCATCGGCCCGCATCTACAACACGACGCAGGGCCTCGTCGCGCTGCACGCCCTGGGCGTCAAGCCGAAGCACGATCCGCTGCCGGTCTTCGAGGAGGTGATGAAGGGCGATTACAAGGCCCTGCCGCCCTACAGCACCAGCTTCTTCCCGCTGGCCTACCGCGCCGCCGGCAAGACGTGGCCGAAGGAGTTCGACAAGCGCGTCCGCGCCCTGATGGTGCAAGCCGACGACGGCTACCTGAACGACCACATTGCCGCGACGTTCCACGCCGCCCACTACTACGCACTCCTGGGGGAGCCGACGCCGAAGGCCGAGGCCATTGTCAAGCGGGCCCTGCGCGATCAGAAACCCGACGGCGGTTGGTTGCTCAACCCGCCGGCGCGCGATCGGCACGCGGCGTTTGATGCGGTCTTCACGCTGAAGCACCTTGGCGGCGATTCGCCCGAGTGCCGCAAGGCCATCGCCCGGGCGGCGGAATGGGCGCTGAGCTGCCGCAACAAGGACGGCGGCTTCGGCCACTTCCCCGGCAGCCCGTCCGACGCCGACGCGGTCTACTTCCAGGTGGGCGCCCTCGTGATGGCGGGATTCCTGAAGCCGGCCGACCCCCTCCCCCCCGAGCCGGAGCTGCTCGGGTGGGGACATTTGATGCCGGTGAAGTGAACGACCTGCCACGGACTCGGCCGCCTCAGGAAGCGGCCGGCACGGGCAGAGGCAGGGGGCGCCGAGTCAGTGAGGAAAAGAACGGCTGAGCGCTACCGGTCCAAACGGCGGACCACACGCCGGCGCCGCAACCGGGAGCCGCGGCCGGGTTGCCCCCCTCGGGGGAGAGCGCGAGGCCGATGGGGAGTGCGTGCGCGCCCGACAGTTTCAGGGAGAACCCTCGGGAGCCGGTCGATCGGGGCAGCGTGGTCAGCGTCCTGTCGTGGATGATCGAGGCCGCCGACTGTCCGTCGGTGCTGAGTGCGACGGCGATCATCCGCCCCGGCTGGCCGCGCGCAGCCCCCTCCGCGGCGGAGTGCGGCTGCTCACAGCACCAAACCGAGCCGTTGCCCTTGCCGTTGAGCAGCGTGCGGCCGTCCACGAAAATGACCAGGACGTGGATGGTCTTCGTGCGCGGCTCGACGGGCTCGGCGGGGACTTCCAACCAGGACGGGGACGGCACCCCCCGCGCTCCGCAGACATGAGCCGCCGACGATGGTTCGGGCACCGACTCCCCCGGTCCGAGGGTGAGCACACCGCCGCCGGTGACGACGGCCAAGGTCAGTGCGGCAGCGGCGACGGCCTTCAACCGTCCGAGGACGAGTCCGCGGAGCACGCCGTCGGCGAGTGCGGCCGCCCCGGGGGGCACGGCAGCGCCGGCCACGGCCTTGCCGGCCGTCCCCAGGGTAGCGGTGAGCAGCGGCGCCGGCACGGCCGCTTCGGCCGCCCCCTGGGACAGGAGCCCGGCCAGCGTCCCGCCCGCCAGGAGGAACCCGCGGCGCGTCAGGCGGGTCCGCAGCAATTCGCGGGCGCGGTTCAAGCGCGTGGCGACGGTCCCCTTCGGCCAGCCGAGCAGGTGCGCCGCCTCTTCCTGCGTCCGCCCCTCCAGGTAACAGCAGACGACCGCCTCGCGGTAGCGCGCCGGCAGGCGGCTCACCTCTTCGTCGAGGACGGCGCAAATTTCCGCGCGCACGGCCTCGACCGGGGCCTCGTTCCCCGCCACGTCGGTCAGGACCCGTTGCCGCGCCCGCCGCCGGGCCGCCTGAGCCCGCGCCCGGACGGCCACGCGGTAGGCAACCCCGTACAGCCAGTTGGCCACGCGCTCGCCGTCGCCGATCGAATGGGCCTTGCGCACCAGGATGAGGAAGGTGGCCTGGAAGGCGTCGTCCACCTCCTGGGCGCCGGTCAAGAGGCGGCGGCAGACGCCGAGGACCATCGGCCCGTGGCGCCGCAGCAGGGCCTCGAACGCCGCCTCGTCGCTGGCCACGACGTAGCGGCGCAATAACTCCCCGTCTGTCGGCCCGCCGGCGCACTCCGCGCCGAGCAGTCCCCGCAGTCGCCGCAAGGCGCCGCTGATGTGCCCGTCGGCCATCTCTTCACCCTCCGGAAAGGTGTACCATCCCTCTTACTGCAGCCGAAGGCGGTTTGCATTCATTTTTTTCCACGAGCTGTTCGGGGAGCGGCGCCGGAGTAAAATTACGTTTGCTTTTCCCTTGACAGTGCGGCTACACTAA
>DATFNV010000610.1:0-10774 GCA_035266225.1 Gemmataceae bacterium | reverse complement strand
GGTCTCCGAACCGGGGGGCTGACGCCCCCCGCTCGCCGGGCGCCGAAGGGCCAACACCAATGAACCTCACCCTGATCGTGCCCATCGTCAGCTTCATGGCCGTGGCGGGCCTGGTCGGCCTGCTGGCCTTCGTCTTCCGCGATACCGGGCCGAAGTCGAGCAACCGCCTCGACGTGCTCATCGGCAAGAAGCGGAAGGACGACAGCCAGTCCGACATCCTCAAGAAGTCGGCCTTCGAGAGCGACAAACGCTCCTTCATCGAGATGCTGACGCCGAAGATCCCGAGCCTGGAGAAGCTCTTCGAGCAGGCCGAGGCGAACATCAAGCCGGGGGCGCTGTTCGCCGCGGCGGCGGTGCTGGCGGTCGGCGGCATGACGGTCAGCTGGCTGGCGAAGGTGCCGTGGTTTTTGACGCCGCTGGCGGGGTTGATGATGTTCACCATCCCGTTTTTGTGGCTGTTGTGGAAGCGGAGCAGCCGCCTGAAGAAGTTCGCCGCCCAGATGCCCGACGCGATGGAGTTGTTGGCGCGGGCGCTGCGGGCCGGGCAGAGCCTCGGCGCCGGGCTGCACACGGTTTCGGAGGAGATGCCCAACCCGATCGCCAAGGAGTTCGGCCGGGTCTACGAGGAGCAGAACCTGGGCATCCCGCTGGAGGAGGCGATGCTGAACATGTGCGAGCGCGTGCCGAACCTCGACCTGCGCTTCTTCGTGACCAGCGTGGCCATCCAGCGCCAGACCGGCGGCGACATGGCCGAAATCCTCGACAAGATCGGCTACGTCGTCCGCGAGCGCTACCGCATCCTGGGACAGGTCAAGGCGCTCACCGGCGAGGGCCGGCTGTCGGGCGTGGTGCTGATCGCCCTGCCGTTCTCCCTGTTCGGCTTCATGCTGCACATCAAGCCGGACTACGTCGAGAAGCTGTGGACCGACCCGCTGGGCATCAAGATGAGCGTCGTCGCCCTGGTGCTGCAGGTGCTCGGCGCGATTAGCATCAAGAAGATCGTTGACATCAAGGTGTAATTGTTTCTCGGCCGCTTGCGGCTTAGCGTTCGCGCCATCGGGGTGAAGCGAACGCTAAGCCGCAAGCGGCTGCCTGGGAGGCCGCTGCCGTGCTCTTCGCCGCGATCGACTTCACGTTCCTCATCCCGCTGCTCGTCTTCGTCGGCTTCGTCGGGGCCGTCTGGGCGGTGCTGTCGATGATCTCCAACCGCAATAGCCGGGCCCAGGAGCGCCTGGTCCGGATGAGCCGGCCGCAGTCGCTGGCCGACATCGACGAGAAGATGCCCAAGAAGGAGCGCTTTCACGGCGTCATGGAGACGGCCAAGGCGCTGTCCAAGCCGCTAATGCCGGGCACCGAGTTGGAGCAGTCGGCGCTGAAGACCAAGCTGGCCAACGCCGGCTTCCGCAGCGACTCGGCCGTCGCCGTCTACCTGGGGATGCGCTTTGGCTCGCTGGTGACCTTCTTCGCGATTTCCCTGGTTTACGCCCTGCCGCGCTACGGCCTGACGCTGGGGGCGCTGAAGTGGATCGTGATTCTGAGTGGTTTGGGCTTCTATCTGCCGAATATCATCCTGTGGTTCATCCGCCGCAAGCGCCAGCAGGAGATTTTCCTGACGCTGCCCGACGCCCTGGACCTGCTGGTGGTGTGCGTCGAGAGCGGCCTGGGCCTCGACGCCGCCATGCGCAAGGTGTGCGAGGAGATGAAGAACCACGCCAAGATCATCTGCGAGGAGTTGAACCTGGCGAACTTCCAGCTGCAGATGGGCCGGCCGCGGCGCGAGGTGCTGCACGACCTCGGCGTGCGCACCGGCGTCGATGACGTCCGCAGTCTGGCGGCCATCCTCATCCAGGCCGACCGCTTCGGCTCGAGCATCGCCCAGGCGCTGCGCGTCCAGTCCGACTCGATGCGGACGCGGCGCAAGCAGATCGCCGAGGAGAAGGCGGCGAAGACCGCGGTGCAGCTAATCTTCCCGCTGGTGCTGTTCATCTTCCCGGGGATCTTCGTGGTCCTCGTGGGGCCCGCGGCCATCAGCATCATGCAGACGATGCTCAAGCCGCAGTAACACTCGTCATTAGTCATTAGTCATTAGTCATTAGCAGACCGACTAATGACTAATGACTAATGACTAATGACTAATGACAAGGAGTTTTCGATGAAAGGACTCATCGCGAAGGCGCTAACGGGCGCGTGGGGCACCGCCCTGCTGGCGCTGACCGGCTGCACCGGGAACGAGACCAACCACTCCTGGTACGACGACTGCGTCGATCCCTGTTACCCGCAGCGCTACGAGGCCATGGCCAAGCGCGAGGTGAACGAGTCGATGGCTCCGCAGCTTTCCAACGGACACGTCCTCGACCAGACGGTCTGGAACGATCACTTCGAGATCGGCACCGACAAGCTAACCGTCGGCGGCCAGGAGCACCTGAAGTACATCGCCCGCCGCCGGCCGCACGCCGACCCCACGGTCTTCCTCCAGTCGGCGCAGGACGTGCCTTACGACCCGGCCAAGCCGGACGCCTACGCCCGCGCCCGCGCCGAGCTGAACGACAAGCGCGTCGCGGCCATCGAGACCTTCCTCGGCGCCTACACGTCCTACGCGCCGGTGGAGTTCCACGTCGTGATCCACGACCCGCACGAGGTCGGCCAGTCGGCGATCGGCATCGCCCGCTCGGTGCTCCTGATGCACAACTCTTACCAGGGGGCGCTGCCGGGCGGCGGCGGCGCGGGGGCGGCCGGCGGGGCCGGCGCCGCCCACTAGGCCACGCGGCCGCTTGCGACTTCGCACGCCCTGCGAAGCCGCAAGCGGCCTCTCAAATGAGGTTCTCGCACCCATGAAGAAGGCACCGCGGACATTCGTCGTCCTTTTCCTCGCCCTCTTCGTCGCAGTCCTCCTGGATTCGCCCAGCCGCGCCGCTCCCCCGCCCGCGCCGGTCTTCGCCGCCGGCAGCACCTCGCGCGCCTTCTGGGCCCCGATCGAGTGGGCCCTCGGCACGCAGCGGCGCATGCTCCAGGTGGCGACCGTCGGCATGTGCCTGGCGATTTACATCATCGTGTGGCGGAAGTGACACCCCGGGAAGCACCATGTTTGGCACGACGAAACAACAGCAGAACGGCATGGACTGGGAAAGCGCCGGCTTGCCCGAGGCTCCGACCTCGCCGGAGACGCTGCAGCAGGCCGGCCTGACACTGGGCTTCCTCTGCGACCTGCTGCTGCGCACCGTCTACGCGCGCGGGGCGATGCTCGGCCTCGACCTCGCCCGCCAGCTCTGCCTGCCCTTCAAAGTCATCGAGGACCCCCTGAAGTTCCTCAAGGACGAGAAGTGCCTGGAGGTGACCGGCGGCGACCTGATCGGCCGCGTCAGCTACCGCTTCAACCTGACCGAGCTGGGCCGCAGCCGCGCCCACGACGCCATGAAGCTCTGCGCTTACGTCGGCCCCGCCCCGGTGCCCCTGGAGGACTACGTCGAGCAGTGTTACCGCCAGGCCGTCACCGGCATCACGGTGACGCCCGAGGTGCTGCGGCGCTCGTTTAGCCACCTGGTCCTCAAGGAGGACCTGTTTAACGCCATCGGCCCGGCCATCGTCAGCGGCAAGTCGGTGTTCATCTACGGGCCGCCCGGCAACGGCAAGACCGCGATGGCCCGCGGCATCGGCGACTTCATGAACGGCAGCGGCGGCGAAATCTACGTCCCCTACGCCTTCCAGGTCGAGAACAGCATCATCACCGTCTATGACCAGGCGCTGCACCACCCGTCCGACGACGCCCTCAACGACCGCATCGACGACCAGGAGGCGACCATCCGCCGCCTGCTCAACAGCGGCACGGTCGATCAGCGCTGGGTGAAGATCAAGCGGCCGGTCATCATCACCGGCGGCGAACTGAGCCTGGGCATGCTCGACCTGCGTTACAACGCCGAGTCGAACTTCTACCAGGCGCCGCTGCACGTCAAGGCCAACGGCGGCATCTTCCTCATCGACGACTTCGGCCGCCAGCTGTGCAGCCCCAAGGAATTGCTCAACCGCTGGATCGTGCCGCTGGAAGACCGCCACGATTTCCTGGCCCTGGCCAACGGCAAGAAGTTCGAGGTGCCGTTTGAGCAGCTCACCATCTTCTCCACCAATCTCGACCCGAAAGACCTGGTGGACGACGCCTTCCTGCGCCGCATCCGCCACAAGGTCGCCGTCGAGGCGCCGGCGCGCGACGTCTACGAGAAGATCTTCCAGGCCGTGGCGAAAAAGTTGGGCATGAGTCCGTGCCCGGAGGCCATCGACTACCTGTACGAGCGCTACTACAGCGGCCAGCGCTGCGCCCGCGCCAGCGATTGCCGCGATTTGCTGGAGACGGTGCAATCGATCTGCCGATTCCGTAAACAACCTGTCCAACTGACGCGCGACCTTATCGCCGAAGCGGCCACGAGCTTTATCTGCGAGTTTAAGTAACCGGCGGCCGCTTGCGGCTTGGCGTTCCTGCTAAGCCGCAAGCGGCCGCCTTCGGAGCCGACAATGGATTGTCGCAAGCGCCTCGTCGTGGCCCTGATCGTCGGCGCCGCCGGCTGCGTGCCGCAGACGTCGGTGCAGACCATCCCGCCGCCGCCGCCCGGCGCGGTGATCGAGAAGGCGCAGGATCTGCCCAGGCACCCGCCGAAGCACCCCGACCCGTGTGTGGCCGCAGGCAGCTGGCTCGTGGCCGAGGGAGACCACCGGCCCCAGGGCTCCGCGGAGCAGGAGCGCTTCTACGACCAGGCTCGCAAGGCCTTCGAGCAAGCGCTCGACATCGACGCCAACTGCCTGTCGGCGTACCAGGCGCTGGGCCAACTCTGCATGAAGATGGGCGACCACGACGGGGCCGTGAAGTGGTATCGCAAGGGCCTGGAGAAGCAACCCCAGGAAGGGTCGCTCTGGTTGAACCTGGGCATGTGCTACGCCCGCCACAAGGAGTGGGACCCCGCGATCGAGGCCCTGAGGCGGGCGACCGAATGCGACCCGGAAAACCGTCAGTACCAGAACATGCTCGGCTGCTGCCTGGCGCGCGCGGGACGTTATGACGAGGCGATGGCGCCCCTGCGCAAAGGCGGCGGCGAGGCGATGGCGCACTACCGCTTGGGCTTCATGCTGTACCAGGCCAACCAGGACGCCGAGGCGCGGGAGCAACTCAGGACGGCCCTGAAGGAGGCGCCGACCTACGAGCCGGCGCTGCGCTTGCTCGCGCAGCTGGAGGGCCGCGCGCCGGCCGACCCCGCGCTGAAGCAGGCCGGGTTCGAGACGCCCATTGAGGACGGGATGCCGCCGCGCTGAGCGGACCGCGTGGACCACGGGGGGCGGTGCCGGCAGTAACGTCTGCCGGCACCGCCCCGCGCGTTTTTTCCAGGCCCAGCGGTTGCAATGGCTGGACTTCCCGGGCGAAATTTGGCGCTTGACCTACCCCGGAGTGAGGCGGAAGGATAAAATAACATGGCATTGTAGACCTTCCCGCCTCCAGGCTGACTCGATGGGGGGATCGACCGTGGCTCTGACACCCGTGGACCGCGCCCTGCTCCAGCGCTGTCTCAACCACCAAGCCGGGGCCTGGAATGACTTCGTGGATCGCTTCCTCGGACTGATCTACCACGTCATCTCCCACACCGCCCACCTGCGCAGCATGCCGCTGCGCCCGGAGGACACGGAGGACCTCGCCGCGGAGATCCTCCTGCAGATCGTCTCCAACGACTACGCGGTGCTGCGGCAGTTCAAGGGCAACAGCAGCCTGGCGACTTACCTGGCGGTGATCGCCCGGCGCATCTGCGTCCACGAGCTGGCCCGCCGCAGCGCCGCCCAGGAAGTGCAGTTTCGCGACGGCCGGCCCAGCGCCGAGCTGGAGGAGCCGCCCAAGGCGGAGATCGGCCTGGAGAGCCTGGAGGAGGTTGAGAAGATTCTCGGCAAACTGCCGAGCCGCCATCGCGAGGTGGTGCGCCTCTACTACCTGGAAGGGCGCAGCTACGAGGAAATCAGCACCGAGCTAAACATCCCGGTCAACACCATCGGGCCGATCCTGTCGCGGGCCCGCAAGAAGTTGCGCCAGGACGTGAAGAGCGCACCGCCAATGCAGCGGAACATCGAGCCCAAGGCGCCAAAGGGGTGAGCCGCTTGCGGCTTAGCGTTCGCGCTACCCCGCGAACGCTAGGCCGCAAGCGGCCAAGGCGGTTACTTCGCCAGTCGCGCCAGCGCCGTTTTGGCCTCGCGGGTCAGCCAGGCTTCGGCGGCCCCCTTGGACAGTTCCTCCAGCAGGGCACGGGCTTCGGGCGTCCTGATCGCTTCGAGCACTTCCAGCGCCCGCGCTTGCCGCAACCGTTCGCCCGACTCGCCCGACCCGCGCAGGCGCTCCAGCAGGTATTCGAGGCGGCGGCGCATCTCGACCGCCGGCTTCCCGTCCAGGGCCTTCTTCAGGGCCGGCTCGGCCTGCTCGCCGAGCTTCACCAGCTCATCCGTGACCCGCTCGCGCTTCTCGAAGTCGTCGTCGTCCAGGGCCGCGATGAGTTTTCCCAGGTGTGCCGCATCGACGGGGGCCGCGCGCGGCAGCGCCTCGCGCAGCAGCGGCAGGGCCTGTTTCGGGGCCGAAGCCAGCAGCCAGAGCGCCGCATACGCTTGTGGGGCGTCGTCGCCGCGCAGGTCGGTCCAGGCCAGTTCCAGCTCCTGCCCCGCCAGGTTGGCCGGTCGCAGTTTGCCGCTGTCCAGCCGCCCGGTCAGGTCCCAGATGAGCGCAGTCGTATCGCCGCTACCACCGACCAGGGTGCGGCCATTTGGTGCAAAGGCCAGCGCCGACCCATCGCCCTCGTGCCCATCGAAGCGGCGGCGTTCCTTGCCTGTCCTCACTTCCCACAGGCTCACGCTTCGCCAGTGTCCAACGGCCAGGTTGCGGCCGTCCGGCGAAAAGGCCACAGACGCAATCCACCCCATGTGTCCGGGGAGCGCCCGGACCTGCTGACCGCTCGACACGTCCCAGAGGCGGACCGAGTGGTCGCGACCGCCGGTGGCGAGGAGTCGGCTATCCGGCGAGAAGGCGGCCGACTCGACCGGGTCGCCGCCGGGCTGGACGACACGGCCGCCGGCCGGGGGAGGCACCAGCGGCCGCTCCTTCCCCGTCGCCACTTCCCACAGACGAAGCGGCTGCCCGCGGACGATCACGGCCACCAAGCGACCGTCGAGCGAGAAGAGCACATTGTTGGGCGGATCCCCTTCGCCTTCCAGGGTGAAGCGGCGCCGCTCCTGCCCGGTGGCTGGGTCCCACAGCACGACCGCCCGATCCGTCCCGGCCGAAGCGAGCGTCTTGCCGTCCGGGGTGAAAACGACCGCCGTCACCCAGCCGGCATGGGCCTTCCAGGAGCGCACTTCCTTGCCCGTCCGATCGAGGAGGCGCACGGCGCCCCCCCAGCTGCCGCTGGCCACCGACTCGCCATCGGGGGCCAGGGCCGCCGCGTGGAAATTGGTCTGCACCGTCTCGATGCGCCGCAGTTGCCGGCCGGTCGCTACGTCCCATTGACGGAGCGTCCAGTCGCCGCAGCAGGAGGTGATGACCTGGCCGTCGGGGCTGTAACTGAGCCGGCCGATCTGCCCGCCGTCGTGCCCGGCCTGCTCCCCCAGACGCTTCCCCGTCGCGGTCTCCCAGAGGAAAACGGTGCTGTGGGAAAATGCGGCAGCCGCGATCTGCTGGCCGTCGGCCGAGAAAGCGACGGAGCAAATCTCATTATGCGATCCCTTGAGGCGGCGAACTTCCTTGCCGGTGTTGCGGTCCCACAGCAACACGTCGTCGGCGCCGCCGCAGGCGATCAGCGCACCGTCTGGGGAGAAGGCCAAGGCACAGATGGGCTTGTCCCGCTGCAGCTTGTGCAGCTCCTTGCCGGTGGCCGCGTCCCAGAGGCGCACGACCTTGTCGGCGCCGCCGGAGACGACTTGTCGGCCGTCCCGCGAGAAGGCGACGCCGTCGGCGCCGCCCTCGTGGGCGCTAAGGGAGCGCAGCTCGGCAGCCTTGTCCGGGTCCCAGAGGCGCACGCTGCCGTCGGCCCCCGCCGAGGCCAACCGCTTGCCGTCGTGGCTCCAGGCGATCCAGCGCACGGCCCCGGTGTGTCCGTTGAGGCCCTGGCGCTCCGACCCCTTGTCCGGGTCCCACAGGCGGATGGTGCCGTCGGCGCTGGCCGAGGCGAGGGTCTTGCCGTCGGGCGAGTAGGCCAGGCAGAGGATGCCGTCGGTGTGCCCTTGCAGCGTGCGGATTTCCTTGCCGTCGGCACTGCTCCAGAGGTGGATGGTGCTCACCTGCCAGCCGGGGTTATGGTCGCCGGTGGCCACGGTCTTGCCGTCGGGAGCGAAGGCGACGGCATGCATCCAGCGCGTCGGGGCGTAAGGCTTGTCGCGGTCGGTTTGCTGCCCGAAGCTGCCGATCTCCCGGCCGGTCGCCACGTCCCAGCGGCGGGCCAGGTGGTCGCCCGCCGTTGAGACGAAGCTCTTGCCGTCCGGGGCAAAGGCCACCATCTGGACGTTGTGCCCGTGCCGTAAGTGCTTCGTGCCGAGGCGCACCAGGGCCCCGGCCGGCAGCCGGTCGCCGTCCAGGTCGATGAGCGCTTTCGGCTGCGGCGCGGGCGGCTGTTCGACGGCGTCCGGCTTCGCCTCCGGGGGCGGCGGCGCCATGAAGGCGGTGGCGCCGGTCCCGAGGACGGCGAGGGTCAGGACGAGGGCGAGGACCACTTTGCATTTCGCCAAGAACATGTCGCGTAACCCCCCTTGCACCAGGCCCGCCACGCGCGCCGACACCACGCCGGCCACGCCCGCCCCCGCCGCCGTCGCCAGCCCGGCGGCCAGCGTCGCCCGGCCCAGCGCCGCCGGCACCGCCGCGCCCGTGTTCTCCGCCAGCAGCAGCGCCAGGCCCGCCGCCGACAGGACCACGCCGCGGCGGGTCAGCCGCCGGCGCAGCACTTCGCGGGCCCGGGCCAGGACCTTCGACATCGAGCCGGCGGGCCGGCCGAGTTCCCGCGCCGCCTGGATGTTGCTCTTGCCTTCGAGGTAACAGAGCACCAGCGGCGCCCGCAGTCGTTCGGGCAACCGGGCCAGTTCCTCGTCGAGCAGCGGCCGCACCTCGTCCCACGACGGCTCGCCGATCCCGTCCGTTGGCCGCATGTCCGCCACCCGCCTTTCGTGAGCCCGCCGCCGCGCCGCCCCGACCCGCGCCTTGAGCGCCAGCCGGTAGGCCACGCCGTACAGCCAGCAACCCAGCGACGTGCCTTTGCGGATCGACGCCGCCTTGTGGACGAAGACGAGGAAGGTCGCCTGGAAGACGTCGTCGGCGTCGTGCGGCCCCGCGAGGAGCCGCCGGCAGACGCCGAGGACCATCGGACCGTGCCGGCGCAGCAGCTCGTCGAAGGCGGCCTCGTCGCGGTGGGCGGCGAAGCGGTCGAGGAGCTGGCGGTCGCTCGGCTCGTCGAGAGAAGGCGTGCCGAGCAACCGCTGGAGGTGGCTCAGGACGACGCCGAGTTGAGTCTGGGCCATGCGTGCGCATCTCCGGGGGCGTTCAACCTCTATAGTTCCCAGAGATGGCGGAACAAATCCAGTTTTTTTCGGGAAGGGAGTGACAATCGTTGCGCGGCGGGTCGCGATCCTGAGAGGGTCTGCGACCCGCCGCTCAACGAAAGAGGTGGCACCAGCGATCCCGCGCCTTTGTTATGGCTCTCTTCGTGACATCCTGCTAACTTGAGGCTGTCGCACGCATTTCAGGATACGACGGGGTGTTGACCATGCAGCCGAAACCGGGACAGGCGCTCGAATTGATGGACGCAGGAGGGCGACATCTCGGCCGGATGACGCTCGCGGGGGGCACGGACGGGTTGCTGGAGGGCACCTTCTCACCCGGGCCGGATTACCCGGCCGTGGAGTCGCTTTTCCGCGCGTTCGAGGAGGCGGCCGAAGCGCAAGCCTTGAGCGCCGTGGACCGGCTGGACGCGAAGATAGCGGACCTGAGCCTGCAGCTTCGCTCGCAGGACGGCGCCGTGCAGTTCCCGATTCATGACGTCCAGATTTGGGTGGATGGGGCGATGACGTGTCGAGTGACCGCGCCGGAATCACCACCGTTCAACGGCAGTCCTCAGGCTCGTCGGGCCGCTTCCGGGGCGCACCAGGGAGGAGCCCACGAGGGCATCGGGAGTCGATGAGAAACCGACGACCCGGACGCTCCACTCCCCGTCCCAGCCGGCGCAGTGCTTCCTTCGCGGCCTCGGTCAGTCGGGCCGATGGCGCTATGCGCAAGAACCTCCCGAAGACGTGGCTGCTGCACGGGCGGGCACGGGCGCCCCGAACCTGCCCGCTTGGAGCGCCCCAGTGGAGCCTACGCTCAACAACAACCGCACCATCTACCGCCTGCTGGAGCCGCAGATGCAGTAGCTGTTCGCGGCTATCCTGCAGGTGCTAGCGCCATAGCCGGAAGCCCGCGCTGCCGTAACCGCCTTCCTGGACGAAGCGAAGCGGTGAATGAGAGCGCGACTGGCAAGGCGAGCCGTAGTCCGCGCCGGCGGCTCGTTCAGTGACGAGCCGCCGGCGGCTCAGCTTCATGATAGACGATCTTGTCGTAGTGGTCGAAAAGGTTTACGACTTTCCCACGGGGAGACGACTCGACGGTAGCACCACAGGCAACCGTGATCACGCTGCCAAGGGCGGAGCCACGGTTGTGGTTGTGCGCCGGCGACGCCGGCGCTGCCGCCGCGGCGCCTTCCAGCGCGCCGGCGGCAGGCGCTCCTCCAACACCTCACGCAACTCC
>DATFNV010000609.1:0-34066 GCA_035266225.1 Gemmataceae bacterium | reverse complement strand
GCAGACGGAGTATTACCGCCTCTTCGCCTTCCTCAACACCTGCGACGAGGCCAACGTCGCCGTGTACACCCCGGACGAGCAGATGAAGCGGGCCTCCCTTTTCCGCCAGGTCCGCGAGGTCGAGGCCGGCCTGAAGCACCGCGAGCCGAAGTGGCTCGACCTGATGCGCGCCTGGGAGCGGCAGGTGCGCGACGACCAACTGGCCTGGAAAGTGGTCCGGCCGGAAGTGGACGCCAGCGGCGGGCAGAAGCACTACCTGCTCGACGACGGCTCAGTCCTCGCCGCCGGCTACGCGCCGACGAAGCACACCACCGATTTCACCGTCAAGAGCGATCTGAAGACGATCACGGCCGTACGCCTGGAGTTGCTCAACGACGCGAACCTGCCGCTGAGCGGGCCGGGGCGGTCGATCAAGGGGCTGTTCGCCCTGACCGAATTCCGCGTGACGGCGGCCCCCGCCGACAACCCGGGCGCGCGGAAGGACGTCAAGGTGCTCCGGGCGACGGCGGACGTCAATCCGCCGATCAAGGAGCTGGAATCGATCTTCGACGACCGCAGCAAGCGCCGCCGCATCACCGGGCCGATCGAGTACGCCATCGACGGCAAGGACGAGACGGCCTGGAGCATCGACGTCGGTCCGGGCCGGAGCAACGTGCCGCGCAAGGCGGTGTTCGTCTTCGAGGAGCCGGTGGCCTTCCCGAAGGGGGCGGTGCTGACCTTCAAGCTGACGCAGGACCACGGCGGCTGGAACAGCGACGACAACCAGAACAACAACCTGGGCCGCTTCCGTTTCTCCGTTACCGACGAGCCGAACGCCGTCGCCGACCCGCTGCCGGCCCACGTGCGCGCGATCCTCGCCGTCTCGCCGGAGAAGCGCACCCCCGCGGAGATCGATGCCGTCTTCGGCTACTGGCGCACGACGATGTCCGAGTGGAAGGAGGCCAACGCGAAGATCGAGGCGCTGTGGCGCGAGCACCCGGAAGGGGCGTCGCAGCTCGTGCTGCAAGCGCAGGATCGGCCGCGCGAGACGCACATCCTGAAGCGCGGCGACTTCCTCAAGCCAGGGACGGCGGTGGCGCCGGGCGTGCCGGCCTTCTTGCATCCTTTGCCGAAGGACGCGCCGCCGACCCGGTTGACGTTCGCGAAGTGGCTCGCCGACCGCAACTCGCCGACGACGGCGCGCGTCCTGGTCAACCGCGTTTGGCAGGCATACTTCGGCACCGGCCTGGTGGCCACGTCGGAGGATTTTGGCACCCAGAGCGATAAGCCGTCGCACCCCGAGTTGCTCGACTGGCTGGCTGTGGAGTTCATGGAACGCGGTTGGAGCCGGAAGGAGCTGCACAAGCTCATCGTCACCTCGGCGACCTACCGGCAGTCGTCGCGGGTGACGCCGGAATTGCTGGAGCGCGACCCGCAGAACCGGCTGCTGGCGCGCGGCCCGCGCTTCCGCGCCGACGCCGAGGTGGTGCGCGACGTGGCGCTGGCCGCGAGCGGATTGCTCAACGAGAAGGTGGGCGGGCCGAGCGCCTACCCGCCGCTGCCGGGCTTCATGCTGCTGCCGCCGGTGAGCTACGGGCCGAAGACGTGGCAGGAATCGACCGGGCCGGAACGGTACCGCCGGGCGATGTACACCTTCCGCTTCCGCTCGCTGCCTTACCCAGCCCTGCAGGCGTTCGACGCGCCCAACGGCGACTTCGCCTGCGTCCGCCGCAGCCGCTCCAATACACCGCTGCAAGCGCTGACGGCGCTCAACGAGCCGGTCTTCATGGAATGTGCCCAGGCGCTCGGAGTCAAGGCGCTCACCGAGGGCGGCGCGACCGACGGAGACCGGCTGACGTATGCGTTTCGGCGCTGCGTGGCCCGCAAGCCAAGCGCCGAGGAGTCGGCGGAGCTGCTAACGCTGCTGAAGAAGCAGAAGGAGCGCTTCGCCAAGCCGGGGGCGAAACTGCCCGCCGGGGTGACGAGCGCTGACGCCGCGGCGTGGACCGTGGTGTCGCGCGTGCTGCTGAACCTGGATGAGACGGTGACAAAGGAATAGCCGCTTGATTTATCGTTTCGCGAACTGATAAATCGCAAGCGGCCTCACACCGAGGGAACCCTCATGAAACCTCTCCGCTGGACCGCCGCCCTGCTGCTGGCGTTGGCCGTCGCCGTGCCGGCGCTGACCGACGACAAGACCAAGGACGCCGGCTTCGTGCCGATGTTCAACGGCAAGGATCTGGCCGGCTGGGTGAACGTCAACTGCGCTCCCGATACGTTCTTCGTGAAGGACAACGAGATCATCACGACCGGCAAGCCGACGGGCTACCTGCGCACCGAGAAGCAGTACGAGAACTTCATCGCGGAGTTCGACTGGATGCACGTGCCTCCCGAGCCCGGCGCCGTCGGCAACAGCGGCTTCTTCGTCTGGGCCGACCCGATCCCGGCCGTCGGCACCGGTTACACGCGCGGCATCGAGGTGCAGGTGCTGGTGAACCTCACCTACAAGAACAAGAAGGGCGAGATCACGGCCACCAGCCAGGGCGACCTCTTCAGCATCCACGGGGCGACGTGCGTTCCGGAACGGCCGCACCCCGACGGCTGGGCACGCTGCCTGCCTAGCGAGAATCACGCGAAGGGTGAAAAGGAATGGAACCACTACCGCGTCGAGGGGTATCATGGCCGCATCACCTTGGCCGTCAACGGCCACGTCGTCTCCGGCGTGAGCAAGTGCAACCCGCGCAAGGGCTACCTCGCCCTGGAGTCCGAGGGCTCCGAGTGCCACTTCAAGAATCTGAAGATCAAGGAATTGCCCAGCACCGACCCGAAAAAGGAAGAGATCGCCGACGAGGCGCAGGGGCACCGGCCGCTGTACTTCGGCGACCTGAACGGGTGGAAGGCGGACGACGAGGCGAAGACGCACTGGCAACCGAAGGATACGGTGCTGCACTACGACGGGAAGGGTGGGCCACTCGCGACGGAAAAGGAAATCGGCAACGCGGAGTACGTCGTGGATTTCCGCTTCCCGGTGAAGAATGCCAAGCCATGCACACTCTGCTTCCGCGCCAATGATAAGGGAAAGCTGAAAGCCTACTTTGACCCCCTTCTTGGCACTTACTCGGTGGAAAAACCGACGGGGAAGTTCTCCACAAGTGTGAAGGATCCCAACGTCAAGACCTCCGGCCAATGGAACCGCTTGGTGGTAACAGTGAAGGATGGGAGGGAAGTCGGGCGGGATTTGACGGTTACGCTCAACGGCAAAGAACTCGGCCATGAAAGAGGGGTTTCGTTGGGTCTGGCTGAAAAGGGAAGACTCGTCCTTGAGCCGGAGGGTGAGATGGACTTCGCCAACCTGTTCGTGCGCGAGTTGAAGTAGTGGATCGCTTTCCGGCCGCGGCGGCGAGGGCGGATGCGATGTCTGGCCCGACACTCGTGGTCCTGCCTCCCGCCGGCGTGGTGGCCTGTGAACCGGACATCCAGGCGGCCACGAGCACGGTCTTCTTGTTGAGGAACCGGAGGAAGCCGGGCAACTTCATCATGGCGAGCGTCGGCGTACAGACCGGCAATTTCAGCTATCACGTGCAGAACCTCCCCAAGGACGGAACGGGTTGTCCGGGGCGATGGTTGGTTCAGCTGGCCTGGGAGCACTTTCTCCGGCAAGGTTGCGCGATCGCCGGGATACGAGGCGAGTGGATATTCGGGGACAACCTGGATCAGGTCAACGCACTCACGCAGAGAGGCGGGATGTCGGTCGAAGACGCGGCCCGGCAAACGTGGTCCGCGGCTCGAGCTGCGGAACGCGGCATGCGTACCCTTGCCGTGTTGGCGGCTGACGGCACGCCAGGCCAGTATCGCTCGATCGACGTTTTGTTCACGCCATGATCGTTCGCGGCGAGGGTGAGATGATGTTAACGCTTGAGCAGGACCATCTGTCACGGCTCCGCGAACAGGCCGGTCGTGGTCTGGCTCCTTCGCAGATGTTGCGCGATCTGCTGAGCCGGATCAATCCGGAGGAGCCCCGCAGCCCGGTCCTGGCCTGGTACCTGATGCACGCCTTTGGCCTGGAACAACATCAGGTCGCGGCCGTCTTCGGCTGGGACCCCAACGGGACCGGCCCGCTGGACGACGCCCGGCTGGACGAATTATTAGCCCGCCACATTCCGGCAAAGGTCGGAGGATGACCCATGACACAGTTGCCCCCATTCGGCCCCGTTCCCGACCCTCGGCTCCTCGCCCGCCGCTGGTTCCTCCGCGATTGTGCCGTCGGCCTCGGCTCCCTCGCCCTCATGGACCTGTTCGCCCAGGACGGCATCGCCAAGCCGCAAGCGGCCCTCGACGACCCGCTCGCCCCGAAGGCGCCGCACTTCAAGCCCCGCGCCAAACGGGTCATCTACCTCTTCATGGCCGGCGCCCCGAGCCAACCGGAATTGTTCGACTACAAGCCCGAGCTGGCGCGTCTCGACGGCACCCTGCCGCCGCCCGAGCTGCTCAAGGGCTACCGCGCCGCCTTCATCAACCCCAACTCGAAGCTCCTCGGCCCGCGCTTCAAGTTCGCCAAACACGGCAAGTGCGGGGCCGAGTTATCCGAATTGCTGCCGCACCTGGCCACCGTGGCCGACGACATCGCCATCGTCCGCTCGATGGTGACCGACGCCTTCAATCACGCGCCCGGCCAGATCCTGATGAACACCGGCTCGCAGCAGTTCGGCCGGCCGAGCTTCGGCGCCTGGACCTGCTACGGGCTGGGCAGCGAGTCGCGCGACCTGCCGGGCTTTGTCGTCTTCAGCAGCGGCAGCAAGGGGCCCAGCGGCGGCAATTCCAACTGGGGCAACGGCTTCCTGCCCACCGCCTACCAGGGGGTGCAGTTCCGTAGCGGCGGCGACCCGGTTCTCTACCTGTCCAACCCCGAAGGCATCGACAGCGACGTGCAGCGCGACTCGCTCGACTCGCTACGGCGGCTGAACAAGATGCGCCTCGACGCCGTCGGCGACCCGGAGATCGCCACGCGCATCAACTCCTACGAGATGGCCTTCCGTATGCAGGCCAGCGCCCCGGAGGTCATGGACATCGCGCGCGAGCCGAAGCACGTCCTGGAGATGTACGGGGCGGAGCCGGGCAAGGCGTCGTTCGCCAACAACTGCCTGCTGGCCCGGCGGTTGGTCGAGCGCGGCGTCCGCTTCGTGCAACTCTTCCACGAAGCGTGGGACCAGCACAGCAACCTGAAGAACGACCTCAAGAAGAACTGCGCCAACACCGATAAGGCATCGGCGGCGCTGGTGAAGGACCTGAAGCGGCTCGGCCTGCTCGACGACACGCTGGTGATCTGGGGCGGCGAGTTCGGCCGAACGCCGATGGTGCAGGGCGGCGACGACGGCCGCGACCACCACCCCAACGCCTTTTCGATCTGGCTGGCCGGCGGCGGCGTCAAGCCGGGCCTCACCCTCGGCACGACCGACGACCTCGGCTTCAACGCCGCCGACGACCGCGTTCACGTCCACGACCTGAACGCGACGCTGCTGCACCTGCTCGGCTTCGACCACACGAAGCTGACCTACAAGTTCCAGGGGCGGCAGTTCCGCCTGACCGACGTTCACGGTGAGGTCGTGGAAAAACTGCTCGCCTGAGGGTTGCCGATGGCTCGGAGTAACGCCGCCACCGTCGAAGAGTACCTGGAATCGCTCCCCGAAGAGCGCCGCGCCGTCGTGGCCGCGGTCCGCGAAGTCGTCCTGCGGAACCTGCCCGATGGGTATCAGGAGACCATGAATTGGGGCATGATCAGCTACGAGGTGCCGCTGGAGCAGTACCCCAACACCTACAACGGCCAGCCGCTCAGCTACGCCGCGCTGGCGGCTCAGAAGAATTACTACGCCCTGTACCTCATGTGCGTGTGCGGGGACACCAAGAGCGGCGAGCGGCTTCGCGAGGAGTTCCGCAAGGCCGGCAAGAAGCTCGACATGGGCAAGTCGTGCGTGCGCTTCCGCAAACTGGAGCACCTGCCGCTGGACGTGATCGGCCGGGTCGTCGCCTCGATGACGCCGGAGGCGTGGATCGCGTATTACGAGGCGAGCCGCCAGCGCTAAGCGGTAGTGAACCCCATGAATCGACTGCGCCAGGTTGGGCTCTGGGGGGTCGTCGCCGGCGCGCTCCTCCTGGCTTACCCGTTCGGCTTGATACTCCTTGGGGTCGCTCCTCCCGAGCCGTTCCTCTTCCTCGCGAAGGTTGGGTTACTGGGCGGGCCCCCGCTGATCCTCCTCGGCGGTCTTATGGCGGTGGTCGGCGGAATGTACGCCACAGGTGCGGACGGCAAGCCCGCCTCGGCTCACCGATCCCGCGGCAGCGCCCTCCTGCTCGGCTTCGCGATCGGGGCCGCGGCCGGCGCCGGCCTGGGGGTAGGCGTCATCCTTCTCCTCAATATCCTCCTTTCGGCCTTCGACCAGGGCGTTTTCCTCATGTTCCTCACCGGCCCGGCTGGAGGGGTCGTCGGGGGAGCCGTGGGCGCGGTCGTCGCCGCTCGTCGCGCCCCGCCTCCCCCGGCAGCCTCCGCGGAAAACGAAGGGAGCGACCGGGGGGTACGATGACTCACTCCCCTTCCGCGTCCACGAAGGCGAAGGAGACGAAGGGCACGTTGCGCGTCGCGCTGCCGTCGGCGAAGAACAGGTCGGCGACCTCCACGGGGCCGTCGTCCGTCTCCACGACGTGAGGGCGAAGCTGGGCCTCGAGGCGCTCCCCTTTGCGAATACGGACCCGCTCCAGGGGAAGCTTCGCGGAGACTTCCACGGCGGCCTCGAATTCGACGGCGAACTGGATCGTGTGGTACACGGCACTGTCTCCTGCCTCAAATCGCTTCGGCCATTCCTTCTATCGGTCGTTCCCCCGCCCGTTCTGCGTACAGGCGCAGCGTTCCGCGCCCGTCCGCCCGCCGCGGCGGCTTCGCCAACCGCATCAACAGTCTGCCCCAACCCGTGTGAGCCGCGGGGAGGAAGGTCGCCCAGTTGGCGCGGGCGAACCGCGCCGCCTCGTCGTGCGTCGCCTTCCCCCGTCGTACCTCGGAGCACCAGACGTAGGCGGCGAAGCAAGCAGATACCTCGAGCGGGTTCATACCATCTCCTTGCTCGGATCCTTTGTCGGAAAAAGGGAGATCAGCAAGGTGCAAACGTCAGGATGGGCCGCGGGGGCAGGCATGGGTCGAACCCTGCCCCGCCGGCAACGGAGGGTGAGAGTTAGCAAAGCGCGTACCGCCGGCCGAGGTCTGCTCGTGGCCTCCACGGCGGCGGCCGCTACCGCCCCACCCCGGGCCAGCCTCAAGTCGTTATCCGCGGGGGAAATGCGACGACTCCGCGCCCCGGCGACGGCCCCCAGCCGACCTCGCGCCGGCGGGGACGGGGCCTGAGGAACAGGTCGCGCAGTTTCTCCGCCTTCGCTTCGTACCGTAAGGGGGTGTGCAGAACTGACACCCGGTGTGCGGTCAACCGCCCACCCCGCGCGCCTACTTCCGCGCCCGGGCCCGCCGCGCGATCGTCCCCAGATCGACCAGGGCCGCTCGGTCCCCCGCCTTCTTCACCAGTTCACAGATGAGGCCGACCGCCTTGAAGTCTGGGTCGGTGACGTACAGGCAAGACGGGTGGCCGAGGAAGTCGAACACCGCCTTGTTGTCGATGGCCCATTCGACGCCAAGGCGGATCGCTTTCAGAAACCATTCGAGCTTCCAGCGGCCGTTGCGGAACGCCCCGATGTCGCTGATGGGGCTCATCGGCACCTCGATCAGCCCCTTCGGGTAGACCAACGGCTGCGCCTCCGGCTGGGCCTTGACGATACCGTCGTACACCGCCTGACCCGGCTCCTTGCCGGACTCGCCCATCGGGTGTGCCGGGTATTTGCTGCTGACCCAGTTGAAGCCGAGGTCGCCGAGCATCTCCTGGAGGTCGGGCCGGTCGGCCAGACCGTTGGCGAAACCGCCCGGCGTGCGGAAGCCCGCCGGATCGACGCCGACGCGCGTCTTCAGCGCCGCCGTCGTCAGGCGGATGTTCTCGCGGATGACGTCTTTCGGCTCCTTGCCATCGATCAGCCACGGGGCCCGCTTGAAGCGGAACTGGATGTCCTCCGGCCTGGTGGCCTTGACGTTGACGTGGTCGTAGGTGTGGTTGCCGATGTGGTGGCCGGCCTGGGCAATTTCCTTGAGCCAGCCGACGCTCTCCTGCTCGAAGGTGCGGCCGACGGCGAAGCAGTGCAGCAGGCCGCCCGCCGCCTTGACGCGCTGGCACGCCTCGACGGTGTACTTCTTCGTCTCGTCGTTGAGGTTGCCCTTCTCGTAGTCCCAGTGGGTGTCGTCCCACTTCGGGAAGTTGCGCGACATCTCCATGTCGAGGGTGACGGCGACGAGGGCCTTGTCGGATTCTGCGTGCTTCTCGAAGGCGGGCGCCCGGGCGAAGAGGTAGCCCATGCCGGTGGCGACGGTGCCGGCCAGGAAACGGCGGCGCGTGAGGATGGGACTCATGGCAAGCTCCGACCTCGTTTAGCGGCCGCCCTCGGGGCGGCGCGTAAGAGCGCCGCCCCGAGGGCGGCCGCTAAACGAGAGTTACTTCTTGGGCGCCTGGTACTTCACCCACGACACCTGCGTGACAAGTTGGTCCAGTGCGGCGAACGAGATGGCGGCGTTGGTCGCGAACTTCGGACTGCTATTGGCCGGGTAGGTCGCCAGCGTGGCGTCGCCGACGAGGAAGACGTCGAAGTCCTTCGACAGGTTCTGGTAGCCCGCGGTCGTCTTGCAATAGCACATGTCCGTCGCGTAGCCGGTCAAGAGGATGTGGCGGACCTTCTTCTCCTGAAGAAACTTCTTCAGCGGCTCGTAACCCTGCGTGTCGTAGATCACCACGTCGTCGGGGTCCACGTCGATGTCCTTCGTCACCGGGATGGGCAGGTCCCAGAAGCCGGCGTTGTTGAAGCGCGGCCCGGCGTCGAGCCCCTTGAACTGCTTGAAGTAATCGACCACCGGCCGGTCCTTCGACAGGGTCAGCTCCTTCGGCAGCGGATCGCCCTTGTAGACGAAGGCATTCAGCTTCTCCTTCAGCTCCCTCGCCCCCTGCTCGCGCTGCTCTTTCGTCGGCCGCCCCTTGAAAGAGCGGTACAGCTTCCTGCGGATGGGGTCCTCGTCGCCGGGCAGGCTGTACAGGACCAGTGCCGCCTTGCCGCGCAGCGACTTGAGGAAGGGGTTGACGACCTCGCTGGTGTGGCGGGCGGCGAGGGCGTTCTTGGCGGGCGTGCAGAAGTCGCAGACGCCGGCCGGTTCGGGCGTCTTCCACCCCTGGCCGTCGTCGATGCCCCAGGGGTGGACCACGATGACCGCCGTGTCCGACGCCTTCAGCCGATTTGGCATCTCGATGACGGCGCGGGCGTTGTACGAGAAGCGCCAGGCGCGCACGTGCAGGTCGGCGCCCTCGTCGTCCACCAGGAGCGGGGCCTCGAAGCGCGTCAGCTCCTTGATCGGCTCGATGAAGTCGGGGTGGTCGGCGAGGAGCGGCTTCGGATCCTTGATGGGGGTGAGGCGGTTGTCGTACTTGCGCGTTTCCTGGGCCGGGGCGGCGGGCACGAGCAACGCGAAGGCCGCGAGGGACAGAAGGCGGTGCATGGTGGTTCCTCCTGTTTAGCGGCGGGTCGCAGACCCGCGCGGGTCTGCGACCCGCCGCTAAACGGAAGTTATTCGTGGGTGGTTTGCAGGTAGCTGAACAGGTCGCGCAATTCCTGCGGCTTCAGTTCCTTGAGCAGGTTCTCCGGCATCAGCGACACCGGCGACTCTTGCATCGACTCGATCTTGCCGCGGGCGACTGTCGTGCGCTGGTTCTTGCCATCGACCAGCGTAACGGCGCCGGGCGTCTGTTCGGCGATGAGGCCGGTGAGGGTGCGACCGTCGGTCGTCTGCACGACGTAGGCGAGGTACTCCTTGCGGATGACGGCACTGGGATCGACGGCGCTGACCAGCAGGTAGTCGCGGTCCTTGCGGTTGGCGTGCGTCAGGTCGGGGCCGATCGCTTCGCCTTCGCCGAACAGTTTATGGCACGTCGCGCAGTGCTTCTTGAACAGTTCGCGCCCCACGGTCGGGTTGCCAGCCCCGGCGCGAAGGTCGTTGCTGAGGCGGCGCATCTCGGCGAGCTTCTCCTCGGGCGTCCCCGGCCGGATGTTGCCCCAGTGCTTGCGAACCAGGTCGTCGAGCGACCGCTCCCGGTGCAGCGCCACGACGCGCAGCTGTTCGGTAGGGACGTCCTTGGCGGCGAAGTGGCCGGTGTCGATCTCGTGCAGGAACGCCCCTGCCCACGCCTTGCGGCTGAGCAGGACTTCACTCGTGCGCGCCCGCAAACGGGACGGCATCTTCGGGTAGTGCCGCAAGAGCGCCGCGGCGATTTCCTCCCGGTCGAAGTGCTGAAGTGCTTCGAGTGCGGCCACCTGCACGGCTTCCGGCTCCCCGTCGCCGACGAGGTTCAGCAGCACTGGCACGCAGGCGGGCTTGCCGAGGTCGCCGAGCGCTTGCAGCAGCGCCAGGCGCGTTGCCGTCGGGGCCTTCGGGTCGGTCGCCAGGGCGACGGCCCGGTCGTGAGCCGCCGCTCGGTTGAGGCGGGCGCAGAGGCGAATCAGCGTGAGGTCCGTCGTGTCGTCAGTCCAGAGGGCGTCGAGTTGCTTCGCCAGCGCCGGGGGTAGCTTCTCGTCGCGGGAGGCGCGCGGCTGCGGCGGCTTCTCGACAACGGCGTGGTCCCCGAACAGAGTGCCGGGACTCTTGCGCGGGGCGGCCGGCCGGTCCTGTAAGCCCTGGTCGAGGGCCGCCAGCAGCCGGCCGCGCTCGGCCGCCGGTGCCGACGTCAGCAGCCGGGCGCAGGCCGTGTAACCGGCCTCGCCGCCCTCCGCGGCGTAGCGGCGCATCAGTCGTTCCAGGATCGCGTCGCGCACCAGCGGCCGCTTCCAGGCCTCTGCGGTGCCGAACGCCTCCAGCACCTGCTCTCGCGCCTCGACCGCGTGTTCCTCCACCGCCCACCAGAGCAGCAGCGGGATGTGCGGGTCGTTGCCGTCGAGGTTCCTTTCCAGGAGTCGGCGCACGATGGGCAGGCCGTCCGCGGCGGGCAGGCGCCGGGCGCTGCAGGCGAGTTGGCTGCGCACCACCACGTCCGGCTCCGACGCCGCCAGGTCGGCCAGCCGCTTCGCCAGTGCCGGCGCCACCTTGCGCTCGTCGCCGAGGAAGCGCACCGTCCAGCGGCGGACGTCCGGGTTACGGTGGCCCAGCAGCTTGTCGGCGACGGCGTCGTTGAAGCCGCCGCTGACGTACAGCGCCCACAGCGCTTGCAGCTGCAAGTCCGCGTCCCTGGCCTCCGCGACCAGCGTGCGCAGGGGGAAGATGACCTCCGGGTCGCGGCGGTCGGCGAGGACCTGGCGGGCCTTGCGGCGGAACCAGTCGTTGCGGTGGGCGAGGAGTGACACCAGCTTGTCACTCGGCAGCTTCGCCAGATCGAAGGGGGCGGCGGATTTCGTCCCCTTGGCCTCGATCTTGTAGACGCGGCCGTTGCTGCGGTCCCAGTCGGCGTCGGGGTCGGGGTGGGCGGTGCGCTTGTCGAACCAGTCGGCGACGTAGACGCTGCCGTCGGGCCCCAGGGTCACGTCGGTGGTGGCGAACCAGGTGTCGTTGGCCAGCAGCAAGTCGCCGCCGTGGGCCGAGCGGAACGACGACCCATCCGGCGTGAGGTCGTGCCAGTAGACGGCGTGGCCGAGGAGGTCGCCGGCGATGTACTTGCCGCGGAAGCGCTCGGGGAAGGAGTCGCCCTGGTAGACGATGCCGCCGACGGTGACGTGGCCGCCCTTGAAATTGCGATGAGGGACGTGGTCGATGTAGCCGAAAGCGAACGGGTTGTGCAAGGCGCCGTGCTTGCCGAACGACTTCCAGTAATAGGCGCCCTGGACGCCGTGCAGCATGGTGAAGCCGCCGACGTTGGTGCTGTAGAGCAGGTTGCCCTGCCGGTCGAAGTCCAGGCCCCACGAGTTGCCGCCGCCCTCGCAGAACAGCTCGAAGCGGCGCGTGATGGGGTGGTAGCGCCAGACGCCCTGCTGAAACTCGACGCCGTCGATGTCGGCGGTCACGGTGCTGCCCTGGCAGCCGTAGAGCCAGCCGTCCGGCCCCCAGGTCAGCGAATTGGCGACGGAATGGGCGTCCTCCATGCCGAAGCCCTTGACCAGCACGTCGGGGTCGGCGTCGGGTACGTCGTCGCGGTCGCGGTCGGGGTAGAAGAGCAGGTAGGGGGCCTGCAGGACGAAGACGCCGCCGTGGCCGAAGGCGAGGCCGGTGGCGAGGTTCAGGTCGCCGAGGAAGTCCTTCGACTTGTGGGCGCGGCCGTCACGGTCGAAGTCGGAGAGGATGGTGATGCGGTCGGCTCCCTTTGGCCCCTTCGGCGGCGGCTCCGGCACGCGGTCGTAGACGGTGCGCGAGTAGCGGTCCACCTTGACGCGCTTCAGGCCGGCGGGGTTGGGATATTGCAGGTACTGGATGACCCAGAGTCGGCCGCGCTCGTCGAACTCGATGGCGACGGGTTGGCGCACCATCGGCTCGGCGGCGACGAGCTTGACCGCGAAGCCTTCGGCCACGGTCATCTTTTTGACCGCCTCGTCGGGGGCGTAGCCCTGGGCGCGGGCCGGGTCGCACGGCACCAGCAGCGCGAGGCCCAGGGCGGCAATCACGGCGGCCGACAAGAGAAGGGGAGCCGGGGGGCTCGTTCGCCAGGTCATCTGACCCTCCGCATCGGGGCTCGGCTGTGGCTCCAGGCTTTGTCGATGGTCCACAGGAGGAAGGACCACCCCAAGCCCTGACCGATCGATTCGGGCATCAGGTAGGATAGCGGAACAGGTGGGAGATGGGGCAGCCGACACTTGCGGCGAGCCATCGAAGTGACCCGAGCCGGTGGACACCGGAGCCTCGACATGATCGAGAGCCTGTGCGAAAGCTGCGTCCAGGTCAGAGCCTGACACCCAGCAATCCGTGCCTCGTCCGTGTACAATCGATGCCGGCTCGCAGTTATCGTCTCATGGGGCCGAGCATGGCGGACGATTCGCAGGACCTTCAGGAACAGCTACGGCGCCTCGCCGCGGGCGATCAGCAGGCGCTGGCCGACCTGTTCGCGCGCTACCGCGACCGGCTGCGCCGCATGGTCAAGCTGCGCCTCGACCGCCGCTTGCAGGGCCGCGTCGATGCCTCCGACGTGCTGCAGGACGCCTACCTCGACGTGGCCAACCGCGCCGCCGACTACGCCGCCAACCCGACGATGCCGTTCTTCCTCTGGCTGCGCTTGCTGACCGGCCAACGGCTGCTGATGGTCCACCGCCAGCACCTCGGCACGAAGATGCGCGACGTGGGGCAGGAAGTGTCGCTGTACCGCGGTGCCTTGCCGCAGGCGTCGTCGGTGTCGCTGGCGGCGCAGCTGCTGGGGCGGATGACCTCGCCCAGCCTGGCGGCGGTGCGGGCCGAGATGCAGCTGAAGTTGCAGGAAGCGCTCAACAGCATGGACCCCATCGACCGTGAGGTGCTGACGCTGCGGCACTTCGAGGAGCTGTCCAACGGCGAGACGGCGGCGGTGCTGGGCCTCCAGAAAGCGGCGGCGAGCAATCGATACATCCGGGCGCTGAAGAGGTTGAAGGAAGTGTTATCGAGCATGCCAGGGTTCTTTGAACCGTAGCGAGCGGCGCGGCGTCAGCCCGCCGGTACGTAATCAGCCCGCCGGTACGTAACCGGCGGGCTGACGCCGCGCCGCTCGCCAAGGAGTCGTCTCATGTCCGCCTCCAGCGCCGACCGCAATCCGGTCGAGAAACTGGCGGAGGAGTTCGCCGAGCGCTACCGCCGCGGCGAGCGCCCCTCCCTGACCGACTACGTGCAGCGCTATCCGCAGCACGCCGACGAGATCCGTGAATTGTTCCCGGCGCTGGTCGCGATGGAACAGCTCAAGCCGGCGCCGGCCGACGCGACCGGGGCCTTCGAGGGCAGCACCGACGCCGGCACCACCCGAGCCCTGGAGCGTCTCGGCGATTATCGGATCGTGCGCGAGGTGGGCCGCGGCGGCATGGGCGTTGTCTACGAGGCGGAGCAGGTCTCCCTCGGCCGCCACGTCGCCCTCAAGGTGCTGCCGCCGCAGACCCTGCTCAACCCGACGTACCTGGAGCGCTTCCGCCGCGAGGCCAAGGCGGCGGCCCGACTGCACCACACCAACATCGTCCCCGTCTACGGCGTGGGCGAGGAGGACGGCGTGTACTTCTACGCCATGCAGTTCATCCGCGGCGAGGGACTGGACCGCGTCCTGCACGACCTGCGCCGGCTGCGCGGCGGCAAGGGCGGCGACGGACTCCTGGCCGGGACGCCGTTCGAGGCTAGCCTGGCACACGAGCTGCTCAGCGGACAGTTCGCGGCCCCGCGCACGACCGCGGCGGCGACGGCCCAGGAACAAGCCGCGGCGGCACCGGTGGGCGGCGCCGAGGCGAACTCCTTCTCCGCGCTCTCGTCCGGCGGCACCGAGGCGGCGTTCTACCGCAGCGTGGCCCGCGTCGGCCTGCAAGTGGCCGACGCTCTCGCCTACGCCCACCGACAGGGCGTGGTGCATCGCGACGTCAAGCCGTCCAACCTGCTGCTCGACGCCCAGGGGACGGTCTGGGTCACCGACTTCGGCCTGGCCAAGGCGGAAGGAGCCGACGACCTGACCCACAGCGGCGACATCGTCGGCACGCTGCGCTTCATGGCGCCGGAGCGATTCGACGGCCGCTCGCTGCCACAAAGCGATGTCTATAGTCTCGGACTGACGCTGTACGAGTTGCTGACGCTGCGGCCGGCCTTCGACGACACCAACAAAGGCCGGCTGATCGACAAGGTGTTGCACGAGCCGCCTGCGCCGCCGCGGCGGCTCGACCCGCGCGTGCCGCGCGATCTGGAGACGGTGGTGCTGAAGTGCCTGGCCAAGGACCCGACCGAGCGCTACCCGACGGCGGACGCGCTGGCGGAGGACCTGCGCCGCTTCCTGGCGGATCGCCCCGTCAGGGCGCGGCGCGCCAGCAGCGCCGAGCGGTTGTGGCGCTGGGCGCGGCGGAACCCGGCCGTGGCGAGCCTGCTGGGCTGCGTGGCCCTGCTGCTCGTCACCGTCGCCATCGTGTCCACGTTCTCGGCGGCGCAGATGAATGCCTCCCTCGTGAAGACGAAGGAGGCGGAGCGCGAGGCGCGGCTACGCGAGGCGGAAGCCCTCGTCGGCCAGGCGCACGGCATCCGCTACAGCCACCGCGTGGGGCAGCGCTTCGAGACCCTGGCGGCCCTGCAAAAGGCGGTCGCCATCGGCCGCGAGCTGGGCCAGCCGCCGGAGTGGTTCGACCGGCTGCGCAACGAGGCCATCGCCTGCCTGGCCCTGCCCGACTGGCGCCCCCTGCGAGAGTGGGACGGCATCCCTCCTGGAACCCACAACTGGGACTGTGATGACCGGCACCGGCTTTATGCCTGGGACGACCTCCACGGCCACATCACTGTCCGCCGGGTGGACACCGACGAAGAGATCGCTCCGTTGGACGGCTTCCCAGGCGACAACTGGTTGAGTGTCAGCCCGGACGGCCTGTTTCTGTTGTGCGGCGAGGGGCCCCAGCGGCGCGTCTGGGACCTGGCCAGCTCTCCCCCGGCGCTCATCGTCGAACGGAAGTCCGGTTCGTACGGGCATGCTTTTCATCCGGACGGCCGGCACATGGCTCTTGCCGGGACCGAAGGCGCGATCCTCCTCTACGACTTGACATCCCCTCACCAGCCTCCGCAGCTCCTGGACAAGTTGGGCGACGGCCCGGCCACCCAGATGACGTTCGATCCCCTTGGGAACAAACTGGCCGTGGCACCAGCGAACGGCCGTGTCGTACACGTCCTCGATTCGCGAAGCGGAAAAGCACTGGCCACGCCCTGGCGCCCGAAAGCTCCGCTCTTGAGCCTGGCCTGGCACCCGGCCAGCCAATTTCTGGCGGCGGCCTGTGGCGACCACCGCATCCATGTCTGGGACCCGGCTCGCGGCCAAGAGGTGGCCGTCCTGGAAGGCTGGCGGAGCGGCGGGATACGCATAGCGTTCACCCCGGAAGGCGAGTTCGTGGTCAGTAATGGCTGGGAGGGCAAGCTGCGCTTCTGGCATTGGCGGACCGGCCAGCAGGTCCTCAGCCACCCGGCGGGTTCCAACCTTCGCTTCAGCCCCGATGGCCGCCTCATTATCCAGGAGGGCAATCGTCTCAAGCTCATCGAGGTAGCGGTCGGCCGGGAATATCGTACCCTGGTCCAGCAGTCGAGCCCGGGCAAGGACCTGGACTACTGGGGCGGCGCCGTCCACCCTGACGGCCGCCTCCTGGCCGGGGCGATGAGTGACGGCGCCCGCCTTTGGGACCTGGAAACAGGGGACGAGGTCGCTCGCATCGGGCCGAACGCGGTCTGGGGCGTGGCCTTCACTTTCGAGGCCCTGCTGACTAACGGCCCGGACGGACTGTTCCTGTGGCCGATCCGTCATGACGTGAAAACTGGGACGCCCGGGCAGATCGGACCGCCTCGCCTTCTCAACGGAGGCACTGCCACAGGCATCAGCTGCAGCTCCGATGGACAGCTCATTGCCCAGCCCATCTCCAACGGCGCCTTGGTGCTGCACCGAGACCACACCGAGCGGTCGATCTGGCTCGGGCCGCAGCAAGACGTGCGCGGCGCCTGGATTAGCCCCGACGGCCGGCTTGTAGCCACGTTCACCCACCGCGGCGGCGTCAAGATTTGGGAGACGGAACACCGGCAACTCGTCAAGGGACTCAGCTGGGCCGGCCCCCCCGCATTCAGCCCTGATGGGAAGCGCTTGGCCGTATCGGCGGCTGAGGGCGGCCGCATCCTGACTGTCGGCACCTGGGAAGAGGGGCCGGCCATCCCGTCGGGTGTCATGGCCTTTTCCCCGGATGGGAACCTCCTGGCCGTGGACGCCGGCCAAGGTGTGATCCTCCTGCTCGATCCGGCCACTGGCCACGAAAAAGCCCGGCTGGAAGACCCCCACCAGGACGTCGCCAACTGGCTCGGCTTCACGCCGGACGGCACGCGCCTGGTCGCCGTCTCCGACGACGGCAAGGCGATCCACGTCTGGGACCTGAAACGAATCCGGGCGGAGTTGGCCAGGCTCGGTCTGGACTGGGACGCGTCGCCCTACCCGGAACGTGCCGACCCCGCCCCCGGGTCGTTGGAGGTCCGGGTGGTTGGCGCCGAATCGTTGGCCAAATTGCCGGAGGCGATGGCGCTGAATAATCAGGCGTGGCGCCTCGTCACGGGGCCGGAAGGGCAGCGCAACCCGGCCCGGGCACTCGAGCTGATTCAGCAGGCGATCGAGCGGCAGCCGGACAACCCCCTCTTCCTGAACACCCTGGGCGTGGCCCAGTATCGCAATGGGCAGTACGCGGCGGCGGTCGTCACCCTGGAGAAGAGCCTGGCCGCCGGCAAGGGCCAGGCCGACGGCTTCGACCTCTTCTTCCTGGCGATGTGCCAGGCCAGGGTTGGCGAACCGGCCAAGGCGAAAGACTGCTTCGACCGGGCGGTGAACTGGATGGAAAGGCAAAAGGACCTGCCGGGGCAGGCCGTCGAGGAATTGAAGACCTTCCGGGCCGAGGCGGAGGAAGCGTTGCGGCAGAAGTGACCCTCAGCGCGACCCCGGCTTGCCTTTGCGGCGCGACGGCTTTCTGCGGGGTCGCAGTCCCTTCTCGTGCAGCCACTTGTCGGCCCAATCCCTCTCTGCGCCGAGCAGCGGCGGGTCGGGGGCGATGCCGTAGTTCAGCGTGCCTTCGTAAGCGCCGTTGCGGTAGCACTGCTCGACCAGCGCCTGCAGGTTCAGCGGCACGTCGGCGTCGTCCGGCCGCAGTGGGACGTTCACGACCGGCAGGCGTTCCCACAGCGGCATCGGGTAGACCTCCGCCTTGTCGCGGCGCGTGGCCCGCCGGACGCAGGCCATGTACGGCGTGCGGAAGTGGGGCTTGAGGTGGTCCAGGGGGAACGCCAGCGTGTGGGTGCCGAAGCGGTTCAGGTCGATCTCGACCAGGTTTGTGTCGGACGAACAGATCTCGCGCTGCTTGCGCAGGTACTGCTTGCTGTTCCGGCCCGGGGACTTATTGCTCGGGCTGAGGAATTCGATGACGGTGACGACGCGATTGCCGCTTTCAGTGTCGATGATTTCGAGGAAAGTTGCGGTGGCTGGCTCGGGCTCGGTATCAATGAGGAGCGGCTCCGACAGGGGCACGCCCGCTTCCGGGCGTGTTTCCAGCCCCCGCCGGGCGGCGCACTCGACCACCCAGACATCGGAGCACAGCGGGTGGCGAGCGATGTTTGCGGGCATCTCCGGCATCACGCGCTCATTGATGCGGGCGCGCAGAGAACGGGGGAGAATGGGCTGGATTGTGTCGCTTGAGTAGACGACAAGGCCGGCGTGGACGTCGCGCCAGTGAGCTTCGAGATACGGGTCCATCCCGGGGAAGGGGCTTGGCATCGGTCGGCCTCGGCGGGCGCGAAGAGAAGCGTGAGTCTGCGTCGGATCCTGTTATACCATGAGGCGGCAAACCGACCTAGCCCGCCTGACGATGCCGTGGCGTGGCGACCGAACCTCCCGCAGTCGATTGAGCAAAGGCGGCGGAGTCGGCGGTTGAAGGGACCGGGCCCGTGCGGGTTGGGGGATGGGGTCGCCGCTCAGGGGTGTCCTCCCGGGCGAGAATCTGAATGGTCGATCAGTTAACTGGAGTACAGTAAAGAGGCCGCCGGGTCAAGAGAGAAAACCGCACGAACGTCGCGACGGTGCTTGACAGACGGCGCAAGTGATGTTCTAAACGAAGGGACGGCCGTGCCGGCGTTGGCGGACCACGGCGGTGTTCGCTGTCGTGGCCTGTGTGATGCTGACCGGGCAGTCAGGCTAATCAGTTCGTTCGACTTGGCGGATCTCAGTTGCCGCCAAAAGCGCGCAGCGCTTCCGCCTTGCGGATGTCGGCCCCGCTGCTGAACTCGGTCGTTAGAAAAGAGGAGCAAATGAAGGGATATGACGTTCACCAGTCATTGGTCGAAGATGTTAGCCAGGGTTGGGTTTGGATCCACGATCCTGACTTGAATGCTGAGCTGGACGCCCAACGGCGCATCATTTGCATAAAGTCACAGCCTTCCGGGAAGAGCGTCTACTGCGAGGCGTTGGTCATCGGGCCGGCCGATGAGACTTATTATAACCATGTGAGACGGAGTCGCGGCCATTCTGATGCAGACCTTCACACAAATCCGACCATTCTCATGAACGCTTGGTACCGTCAAAAACTCGGAATAGCATACGGGAATAACCAGCTGCATGTGACGATCAGCAAGGTCCCATTATGGCACGGGATCCGCGCTTGCCTTCATCATCCACAGGTTGTGGTACGGCTGGCAACGTGGCTCGGATTCCTCGGTGTGCTCTTGGGGATTTTGGGAGTTGTGTTTGCCATCATACCACTATTCGAGAAGAAACCGTAATTTGTGACCACGACGGAATCCGGGCGCCCGTGCCGCCTTGGTCATTTCCGGCGTCCCTCGCATCGATCACGAGACCAGCGATTGCAGGCCGAGGAGTCCGAACGTGACCATTGCGGTTCTTGGATGGGGATCGCTCCTGTGGGCGGAGGGAGTCCTTGATTTGGCGACGGCTTGGTCCCGGGGCGGTCCTCAGTTACCAATTGAGTTTTCACGAGTGTCGGAAAGCCGGGCCGGCGCGCTTACCTTGGTCCTGGACCCCCAGAATGGTGAATGGAATTCGACGTGGTTTGCCATCAGTTCTCAGCGGAATCTCAATGATGCCATCCGTAGCCTGAGCCGACGAGAACACACAGACCCGGAATCCATCGGCTACGTGAATTGCAGAAATGCTCAGTGTCGCAGCCATGTTCTACCCTCAGCTTCCAGGGCTATTAGTGACTGGGCCGCGGAGAACGACATCGACGCGGTAATCTGGACTGATCTCCCTTCAAATTTCGGCGAGGTGGACAAGACCAAGTTCGCGGACGTGGAGCGCCCGAACATGGCTTTTACGGTGGACAACGCCGTAGAATACCTATATGGCTTGAGAACAGACGGTGCCGCGAAAGCCCGCGAATACATCAAGAAGGCGCCGCCGGAAGTTGACACCCCATTACGGCAACGGCTGCATGGCGATCCGTGGCTTGATGAGTAGCTCACCGCGGCGGAGGGGGCGACCCGGCGGTAGTTGGCTTCCTTGTCGCTACGACCCCGCTGACGGCACACAAAGTGCTGACAGGAAAAACGGGCAATCCAGGAGTGTTGTTCCTAACGAAAACATGCGGTTGAGCGGGTGGACCTGGGGACAGTTCCTACAAGTCTTTTGCCGCGCTATTTGGCTACAATGCCGGCGTGGTCGTATCGGCTGGTGGAGGAGATGACACGCCGCGAGGCCGAAGGGGGTGTCGAGCGAGGGGGGACAGGTGATGACCAACTCAGGCGCCGACCGCAACCCGGTGGATCGCCTCGCGGAGGAGTTCGCCGAACGGCTGCGCCGCGGCGAGAGGCCGTCGCTGGCCGAATACCTCGGCAAGTACCCGCAGCACGCCGACGAGATCCGCGAGTTGTTCCCCACACTCGCCGCGCGGGAGCAGCCGGGGACCGGCGCCGGCGACCTAACCACCCCCTACGAGCGCGGCCCCGAGCCGGCCCGGCCCACCAGGCCGGAGCGCCTCGGCGATTACCGCATCCTGCGCGAGGTCGGCCGCGGCGGCATGGGCGTCGTCTACGAGGCCGTCCAGGAGTCGCTCGGCCGCCACGTCGCCCTGAAGGTGCTGCCGGGGCACGCGCTGCTCAACCCGACCTACCTGGAGCGCTTCCGCCGCGAGGCCAAGGCCGCGGCCAAGCTGCACCACACCAACATCGTGCCGGTCTTCGGCGTCGGCGAGTGCGACGGCGCCCACTTCTACGCCATGCAGTTCATCCAGGGCGAGGGACTCGACAAGGTCCTGCACGACCTGAAGCACCTGCGCGGCCGGATGGCGGCGGGGTCTCCGGCGACAGCCGGCACCGAATTCGGCCGCAGCCTCGTCCAGGGCCTCGTGAGCGGACAGTTCGCGCCGGCGCCTGACGCGGCCGCCGACCAGGCACCCCGATCCGGCACCGATACCGGCCGGGAGGCCAGGGCCGGCTCGACGGCGACGCTGTCCGCGGGCGCGTCGGTCGGCGAGTATTACCGCAGCGCCGCGCGCCTCGCCCTGCAGGTGGCCGACGCCCTGGCCTACGCGCACCGCGTCGGCATCCTGCACCGCGACGTCAAGCCGTCGAACCTGCTGCTCGACGTGGCCGGGACCGTGTGGGTGACCGACTTCGGCCTGGCCAAGATGGAGGGCGGCGACGAACTGACGCAAACCGGCGACATCATCGGCACCATCCGCTACATGGCGCCCGAGCGCTTCGACGGCCAGTCGCTGCCGCAGAGCGACGTGTACAGCCTGGGGCTGACGCTGTACGAATTGCTGGCGCTGCGGCCGGCCTTCGACGACACGAACCGGGCCCGGCTGATCGACAAGTCGCTGCACGAGGCCCCGCTGCCGCCCAGCCGTATCGACCCCGGCGTGCCGCGCGACCTGGAGACGATCGTGCTGAAGTGCCTGCGCAAGGACCCCGCCGAGCGCTACCCCACCGCGGAGGAGTTGGCCGAGGACCTGCGCCGCTTCCTGGCGGATCGGCCGATCCGGGCCCGGCGGGCGAGCAACGCCGAACGGGCCTGGCGCTGGTGCCGGCGCAATCCCGCGGTGGCGTGCCTGTTGGCTGCCGTGGCCCTGTCGCTGGTGCTGGGGACGATTGTGGCGTCGGCCTTCGCCGTCCGGGCCGACGCCAGTACACGGCAAGCCAAGGACGACCGCGACCGGGCCCGCGCGGCCGAGCACGAGGGCAAGCGCAAACTCTTCGAGTCCTACGTTTCCGAGGCCGACGCCATCCGCATGAGCCGCCGTCCCGGTCAGCGCTTTGGCACTCTGCGCCGCGTCCGGGACGCCCTCGACGTTGGCCGCGAGATCGGGCTGCGCGACGAGGACAAGGTACGCCTTCGCAACATCGCCGTGGCGGCGCTGTGTCTGCCCGACATGGAGCCGGGCCTGGAGTGGCCCGCCGGTCCTGACAAGCCGTTGCCCGACGGCCTCGATCCGGTCTTCCGCCGCCACCTCCTCTCCGCGTACGCCCTCGCCGGCTTGCCCCCACCCGTCCACGGGCTGCGCGGCGACTCGTGGTACAGTCCGGACGGCCGCTTCGTCGCCCTGGGGACTCGGGGGTACACCGGCGGCAAAACGGACACGGTGCCGGCCCGCGTGTGGCGGATCGATGGGCGGGGGCCCGTCCGCGTGCTGGACGACCTCGACGGCGCCCACGAGGATGCCACGGCGTTCTACCCCGATGGCCGCCAGGTGGCCTTCGGGCATCGCGACGGGACGGTGACCGTCTACGACACGGAAACGGGGCGCCGGCTCCGCGACCTGCCGCCGGGACCGGGACCGACCTACTGCCTGGCCTACCACCCCCGTCTGCCCCGCCTGGCGGTCGCCAACGGCAGTGAAGTTGTCATCTGGGACATCGAAACGGGAAAGCGACTCCTGCGCCTGGGCCACCCGGCGAGCGTTTCCGCCGTGGCCTGGCACCCGCGCGGGCACCGCATGGCGGTCGGCTCCGGCGGCTATCAGATCCACCTCTGGGACGCGGAATCCGGGCGGCTGCTCACCGGCCCCTGGCAAGGCCACAAAACTGATGGCATCCGTCTCACGTTTAGCCACGCCGGCGACCGGGTCGTGAGCAACGACTGGGGCGGCGTCCTGCGCCTGTGGGACGCGGCCACGGGGCAGCTGCTCCTCAGCCAGTCGGGCGCGGGCGGGTTGCATTTCAGCTCGGACGACCAGTCACTCGGCATCACGGGGACCGGCGAAGTGAATCGCCTCGTCCGCCTGGCCGGCGGCCAGGAAATGCGCACCCTCCTGCGGCCGACGCCGCACGGCCCGGAGCCGATCCTCTCGGTCAGCGTCCACCCGGGCGGGCGCTTGCTGGCGGTCCACACGGCGAGCGGCTGCGGCCTTTGGGACCTGCTCACGGGCGAGGAACTCGACTTCGTGCCGGGGAGCTTCATGCGCTGGGGAGGGGTAAGGCTCGACGGCACCGGCGCGCTTTGGGTCTTCGGGAACGCGGGCCTGCTGCGCTGGCCGGTACGAGCTTCCGCCGACTCCCCGGACCGGCTGCGCGTCGGCCCGCCGGAGTGGGTGGCGAACAAGCCCGCGAACGTGGTGGACAGCGGCTTTTCGTGCTCCGCGGACGGGCGGATCGCCGTGGTGCCGCTCCGCAACGACGGGGCCTTCGTGATCCACCGCGGCCCGCCCCGGCGCACGTTTCGCCTGGGTCCCCAGCATGACGTGCGTCTCGTCGTCGTCAGCCCCGACGGCCGCTGGGTGGTGACCGGAAGTCACTGGTACGACGAGTCGGGAAGCCGCTTCAAGGTGTGGGACGCCGACACCGGCCGGCTGGTGGCCAACTTGCCTTATCCGGACGTGGCCGAACTCGGCGGCTTCTCCCCCGACAGCCGTTGGCTGCATTACTCCGATGGCAAGCAAAGTCAACGGCTGGAGGTCGCTTCCCTCGCCGCGATCCCCGTCCGCCCGGCCGGCGACATCGCCCCGGCCAACGCGCGCCCCTGGGAGGAGGGCTGGCGGAGGGAGCGGGTGCTGATCGGCGGCACCTTCAGCCCGGACGGCGGTTTCCGAGCGGAGGGCAGCGGCAATGGCACGATTCGATTGCTGGCCCCCGACGCGGAGAATGAAATCGCCCGCCTGCCCTCCCCGGAAACGGGGTCCATCTCGCCCAACGGCTTCAGCCCGGACGGCACGCTTCTGCTGGCCAGCGGCGCGGAGAGCGGGGCGCTGTACGTCTTCGACCTGCGCCGCATCCGCGAACAGCTGGCGGAACTGGACCTCGACTGGGACGCCCCACCCTATCCGCCGCGCAAACCGGAGGAAGCCCGGCCGGCGGTCGATGCCCCGCTCCAGGTAAAATTGCTCGATGCCGAGTGGGGCCTGAGCCGGCCGAAGCTGGCCCAGTACGAGGGCCGCAAGGCGGTCGAACGACTCTTCCTCAACCCGTTCGACCCCGATGCCCACTACCGGCTCGGCGGCTTGCTTCTGGAGTCGGGACAGTTCGCGGACGCTCACGCCCACCTGACCGCGGCCCTCGCCTTCCGCCCCGACCTGGAGACGGCCTACCTGCTCCGTGCCGAGGCCGCGGCGCGCCTGAAGCGCTGGGACGAGGCCGCGGCCGACGCCACGCGCTTCCTGGAGAAATGTCCCTACGACACCCACGCCCGGCTGCTGCGGGCCGATCTCAACCGCGCCCGCAAGCGCCACGACGAGGCGGCCGACGACCTGACCGCCGTGATCGCCACCTACCCGCAGGACGCTGAGCTGTACGAACGGCGCGCCGACTGTTACCAGGCGCTTGGACAAACCGACAAGGCCGCGACTGATCGGGAGAAGGCGCTCAAGATCGGCGCCAGCGACCCGACCCGGCTCAACAACCAGGCGTGGCGCCTCGTCACCGGGCCGGAAGGGGCGCGCGACCCGGCCCGGGCGCTCGGGCTGATTCAGAAGGCGCTCGAGCGGGAGCCGGACAACCCCCTCTTGCTGAACACCCTCGGCGTCGCGGAGTACCGCAATCGCCAGTACGCGGCCGCGGTCGTCACCCTGGACAAGAGCCTTGCGGCGAGCAAGGGCCGGTCCGACGGCTTCGACCTCTACTTCCTGGCGATGTGTCACGCCCGCCTCGGCGACCCGGCGCGGGCGAAGGACTGCTTCGACCGCGCCGTGAAGTGGACCGAGGCCCTGAAGGATCCGCCGCCGCACTATGTCGAGGAGCTGCGGAATTTCCGAGCGGAGGCGGAGGAGGTGCTCAAGGAGAAGGAAGAGCCGAAGGGGAGGAAGGACTGACGGAAACTGCGACTTCCCTTTCACCCCGTGGCCTCCGCCATGTCTGGCCTTTTGTTCATGGAAAACCGCGAAAGTTCAGACAACGGGCTCGATATGTAGGGGCTGCGCCGACACCGCCGGCCCGGGCAGGCGCCCCCACCGGTGCCGAGCCAGGCCGGCGCCGCCGGGGCGGGAGGGCCCGCCGGGTTGCTACAACACCACCCCCGGCAAGTGCGAGGCAGGCACGGTGGGTGAGCAACCGGCGGCGACTGCGGCTCTCGGGTCCCGACACGTGCGCGGAACGGCCAGTCGTTCAGTCTGGTCGTCGTAGCTCGCCGCGGAATTGGCGGAAGTCCTGACGGGGGCGCAGGGGGTCAAAGTCCTTGCCGGTATCGAGAAGCTTTAGGTTGTCAGAATCCTCGAACCATCTTTGTTCGTGGGCCCTTCGCAACAAATTGACGGCGTCTGCCGCCCGGCGATTAGCGTCCCGGGACTCGTCGCCGGCCGTGGCCAAGGCCAGGGCGCGAGCAACGCGGACCAGCGTGTCTGCTGGCACCGCCGGGCCGGCCCCGGACTCGGCGGCACTGTCGGCGGCCTTGAGCGCCTCTTCGCGCGGGCCGAGGCGCAGTAGGCAGGTTGCTCGGCCTGCTTGTGCTTCGGCGGACTGTTGCATAGCCAGGGGATGGTTGTGGTCGCGCTTCCAAACCTGACCCAGGGGCTCGATCGCCTTGTCGTACCAGCCGAGCGCCTCCCCGAATTGCTGCTGATCGGCGTCGAGGTCGCCGAGACCGACCAATCCCACGGCGAGTTCGGCGGCGTAATCTGGGATCTGAGGACTCTCCTCGTAGAGGTCCCGGTGGTGGCGAACGGCGCGCTCGAACAACTTACGGGCTTCGTCCGGCCGCGCCGTGCGGTAGAGTTGTCCCAGATTGAGGCAGGCGTTCGCCAACTCCTCTCGGTGCGACGGGACTTTCGGTTGCTCTTTGGCCAGTCCCGCCAGAATGTCAATCACCTCATCGTACCGACCGGCAGCCTCGTCTGGATGCCCGCCCGCCTGGAGTGCGTTGGCCAGGTGGTTGAGCGTGCTGGCGAGGAAGGCGCGGTATTCGGGCTTTTTCTGATCGACCTTTTTGACGAGATAGTGCCGGTGCGTCAGCGCCTCGCGGTGGCTCTCTTCCGCTTCTTTCGGCTTCCTGAGGGCCAGAAGGGCCCGGCCCTTGTTATCCAGGAGGTGCGCCAGCGTGTGGCGATAGACGTTGGGCCGCGGGCCGTTCTTGAAGAGCGAGCGTAGTTCCGCTTCACATTGTTCGTGTTCGTATAACTCCAGCGCCGCCGCGTGCTCCCCATCGATGAGGTACCAGTTGCCCAGGTTCATTCGCGCTTGAGCCCTGTCATGGCGCAAGGCCGGGTCCTCGGGAAACTGCTCGACCAGGCGCTCGTGGAGGGCGAGGTTCTTTTCAAGGAGTTGGCGCGCCTTGTCGCGCTCCCCCAGTGCGACGAAGTTGACTCCCGACGCGGACAACTCACGAGCAAACTCGCGCGCCACCTCGACGGTCCGCTCACCTCGGTTGCGCTCGCGCACCGCCCACACCGCAAGGGGGACGGACACCCCCGTCAGCAGGAGCAAGAACAGGGGCACAGCCGTCAGCAGCGCCGTCCAGCCACGGTGGCGCCGACACCAGCGCCAGGTCTGCTCCGGCCGGCCTGCCGGCCGCGAGAGGACCGGCTCATCGGCAAGGAAGCGGCGTAACTCTTCGGCCAACTCGGCGGCGGTATCGAATCGGTCTTCCGGCCCCTTTTCCAGGCAGCGCATGATGATCGCGTTCAGGTCAGGGTGCAGGCCCGAAACACGCTCGCAAACGGCGACCGGGGCGCATCCGACGACCTGGCGCTTCAAGGCGTCGGGGGCGGCCTCGAACGGTAGCCGGCCGGTGACCAATTGGTAGAGCGTGCCACCCAGGTTGTAGATGTCGCTACGGGGATCGACGTTGGTCGGGTCGTTGAACTGTTCCGGGCTCATGAAATCGGGCGTGCCCAGAACGCTGCCGCCCGCTCGGCGCGGCCCATCGTGGGCACGATTGACGCCGAAGTCGGCGACCTTGATCTGGTCTTTGTCCAGGAGCAGATTAGCGGGCTTGACGTCGCGGTGGACGAGTCCCCGCCCGTGCGCCGCTGCCAGCCCGAGGGCGGCCTGCCTGCCGTATTCGGCCGCGCGCCGGGGGTCGAGAGGCCCCTCCACCGCCAGCACCTTAGCAAGGGATGGGCCGTCCACAAACTCCATCACGAAAAACGGGTACGGGAACTCCGCGATTGCTGCCGGGACGTCATGGACGATGACGACATGCGGGTTCTTGACCCGGGCCGCGGCGCGGGCCTCGTCCTCAAACCGCGCGACGACCGCTGGCTGCCTAGCCAAATCGGGCGCCAGCACCTTTAGCGCCACTGGACGGTCGAGCTTTGTGTCGTGCGCTCGGTAGACGAAACCGTAAGACCCCGCCCCGATTAGCGCTTGGACCTGAAACTGACCCAGAGATCCCAACAGAGCCTCGGCGTCGTGGGAACCCGGAAAGCAGGGCGGCGGTGAGGGCAGCGACTCGTGCAGGCGCTCGAGGCTGCGCCGCGCCTCGTCGTCGGGCGGGGGCGCGGGTGCTGCGTCCTGTAACGGCCGCCACTCAATTGACTCGTCAAGGCCGGTCATTTCGTCCAGCGCCCGCGTGCAGTCCGGACACCTGGTCACGTGTTCGGCGAGGGCCCCTCGGGACGCCACGTCGCCGTCTTCCTCCAGAAAACGCCGCAATTCGCCCCGCGAAACCCCGCAGTTCATGGGCGCCTCCCGCCTCGTCTTATCCCGCCAGGTCCGCCGGCTCGAAGACTGTTTGGGCGACCTTTTTCGCACGAGACCTGTAGGCGTACAGCGAGGTCAGCTTGACGCCGAGCAGGTCGGCTACTTCCTTCGGGCTCCAATGAACCACATCGCAGAGGTAGAAGACCACCCACTCGACGGGGTTGGTGAGCCGGGCTTCGACCTGGGTGAGAAGCTCCTCGACGACCAGGCGGCGATGAACGGGCTCTACGTAGGCCACTAACTCCTCGCACGCTCTCTCCAGTTCCGCGCCGTCCTGGAAGTGCGCCATGCGCCCGTCGCCCTTCTTCTTGATGTCCCGCCACCGGTTCAGGACAACTGCCTTCAGCCAGCGGCGGAAGCTGGCGCTGTCACCGTCGGGCTTGTACTTCTGGATCCTGGCGTGGATCGAGACCAGGATGTCGTGCGTAATGTCTTCGGCGTCCTGCGGCCGCACACCGTTGTCCCGGCACCAGCGCAAGATCATGCCCCCGTAAACATCGACGAACTCCTTCCAGCCGTCCCCGCCACGAATCCGTTCGATCAGCGACGCGCGCGTGCCTGATCCCGATGTGCCCGACATGAGTAGTACGCTCCAGAGAGGGATAACCTAACAACATTTTTCGCCTGCGCCGGTAGCCGGTCAAGCCTCTGGACGGGCGTTAACCTCCCGGTCTTCCGGGTTCGTACAGATTCTGCTGGGGATTTGTAAGGTTTCGCTCCCCCCGTTCGTTCGATCTACAAGTCGTGACTACGACCAATCGCTTGAGCGGCGGACGAAGCCGTTCGAGTCGGACATCAAGGGTCGCCTCGCGCCGGCCCTGGCGGGCGGCGGTGGGCAGCCCTCACCGATCAGCGGGCGGGAGCCGTCTCGCCCACGGCTCCCGCCATAAGCCCCTGCGGCGGTCCTTACCCCGACCCCTGCCGGCTGGCCCGGCAGGTGAAGCAGGTCGAAGGCTACAGGTCGTGGCGCAGCGCTGCTGCCTTCGACCCCTGCCGGCTGGCCCGGCAGGTGAAGCAGGTCGAAGGCTAGAGTCGCGCGCCACTGTTTAGCCCCTGGACCTGCTTCACCTGCCGGGCCAGCCGGCAGGGGTCGGGGAACAGAAGGAAGAGGGCGCCGCCGGCGCTAGCCCGCGACCTGCTTCACCTGCCGGGCCAGCCGGCAGGGGTCCAACAACAGGTCCCTTGTTCATGCACCAGGAAGTCTCGCACATGGGTCAATTGCCACCCGACTCGCTCCGACACGGCACGACGGTCCTCCGCTATTCCGGCGTAAGTTTCGCCTACCCCGGCAGCCGGGAATTGCTGCTCGACGAGGTCAACCTGGAGATCGCGGCTGGCGAGATCCGGGCCGTCGTGGCGGACAACGGCTTGGGGAAATCGACGCTGGCGCGGCTGGCCCTGGGACAGATCGCGCCCCGGCGGGGAGAGGTGCTGCTATTCGGCCGCCGCGCCTCCGGCCGTGACCACGCCTCGCAGCTGGCGTTTATCGGTGACCCATCGGCGCATGCGGAGATGGTGGCGGCCCTCCCCGCGGAAGTGCCGGTCGGCCGCTTGTTGGCGGCGCATCGGGAGTTGTTCGCCGCCTCGGGCCTCGAGGTGCCGGACGCCGACGAATTGGAACAGGCGCTCGGCCTAGCCGACCCGGCCGTCCGCCGCCGCCCCATCGGCGCCCTCAACAAGGGCCACTTCCAGCGCCTCCAGACCGTGCTGGCGCTGGGCAAACGCCCCCGCCTGCTGATCGCTGACGAGGTGTCCGAAGGACTCGACCGCCGCAGCCGCCACCTCATCCTGACGCAGATCGCGCAGGCGACCCGGCTGCACGGCACCGCGGTGCTGTGGATCTCACACCGCTTCGAGGAGCTGGCGGCGCTCGGCGCGGAGGTATTCGAGTTGCGGGACCGCCGGCTATTCCCCGTGGGGGGCGACGGCTTTCACGGCGCCCTGACAGTCAACGGGGAGTGCCAGGAGTACGACGGCCTTCCGGGCGGGGAACTGGTCAACCTGCTGGGGCGGGCTGCCTGCGCCGCCGAAACGTCGCGGATCGAGTTGACCGCCCGGAGGGGCAACCATGCCTGACGCTTGCAAGAGCCGTGTCGTCCGGCGGGTCATCGCGCTGACACGCTATCAGTGTCACGGGTTGGGGAGGTATGCCGGAAGGCTCCTGCTGCTGGGGATGGCCGGCCTGGCGCTGGCGCTCGGAGGAGTCGGCTGGGACGGCCAACGGGCAACGGTCGCCGGCATGCCGGCCGACGGGTTTGGCGTCGGGGGGGATCGGACCGCCACCCTAGTCTTGTTGCTGGGGGAAATGTTCTCCTGGGCCTGGACGATCGGTTGCGTCGCCTTCCTCCTCCCGGCCGCCCTGTTGCCGCTGGCGTCCAGCTTCGGGGTGAGCCATACGCTCTGGCTGCGCCTGACGCCGTGTTCGCCGCGCGAGTTGTCGGCGGCGCGGGCCGGACGGCTGCTGGCCACGGTGGTCGCCGCCGGCGTCGTCGGGGGCGGCTGGGCCTGGGCTGCGGCCGCCTGGCACGGCCTTCCGTGGCGCGGGATGCTTGTCCCCCCTCTCGGCGCCCTCGCCCACCTGCTCCTGGCCGGCGCCGTGGTGCTGCTCGTTGGCCCCCGGGCGCGCTCCGCCGTGGGGCGGGCGCTGACCGCGTTCGTCGGCTTGCTGACACCGGTGGTCCTCTTCCTCGTCGTTGCCCTTACTGGGGGACGGGGGGCGGAGCCGGCGGCCTGGCGGCTTTGGTGGCCGTACGCGGCGCCCTTCACCCCGGCCCTCGGTGACCAACTGCGACACTTCGGCTCGGCCGCCCTCCTGGGCCTCAGCCTGATCGGGCTTTCGCTGGTGATTCCCTGTGGCCGGGTCGTCTGGGCCTCGCCGCTCACAAAGAAGGAGATGTCCGAATGAAGTCCCCCCCGATGTCCCTGCGCGTGGCACTCCCGCTGCTCCTGCTGATCGGCAACCTCGGCTGCTCCGGCGCGGCCAAGCCCGTTGCCGAACTGGCCATTCGGTTCTTCGTCTACGCCGGGGCCCAGCTGCTGAATTCGGTGGCCGTGCGCGCCACCGAGGCCATCCTGGACCGCCTGACCGGAAAGGAGAAAGACAGCCAATTCACCGTGGACGCCAGCGATCCGTCACGCGGCAGGTTCAAGGCGCTGGAATTCAAGTCGGACGACGGCTCCAGGAAAGTGACCCTGTTCGACGTGCCGGCGGTGAAAGACTCCGCCACCGGGAAGTGGAAGATCCCGCCGGACTACGCCGCCAAGGTCGAAGCGGCCCTGAAATAACCTGTAATGGGAGGTCGGTAACATGAAGCCTTTTCGTTGGGCGATGATCGCCCTCGGTCTGCTCTGTCTCGTGCTGGTGATATACGGGTCGGTGAAACTGGCTCGCTCCGAAGCCCCGCCGGCGGGGGTGCAGGTCGATGCCGGCGTCGCGGGGGTGACCGCGACCCCGGTCGATCCGGATCTGCGGACATGGGGGATGACCTTCGTCGGAGTCGGCATCCTCGGCGTGATCGCCAGCGGCGCTGGCCTGACGCTAAGTTTCCGTCGCGGGGGCGCCGTGTAAGGCCCGGGGCGGGGTGTCTCGCCGGGGTCCTCTCGCGGCGGCCCCGGCGGGCCGCTCACCCGCCCACGAATTCCCGCACCGCCTGGCGGTACGCTTCCTGCAAGCGCCGCGTGACCGGCCCGGGTTGGCCGCCGCCAACGACCCGGCCGTCCACCGACACCACCGGCAGCACCTCCGACGTGGTCCCCGTCAGGAACAACTCCGACACCTCCGCCAGGTCGTCTCGGCGCAGCACCTGCTCCCGGACCGGGACGCCGGCCCGCGCCGCCAAGCTCAGGATCAGGCCGCGCGTGATGCCCGGCAGGATGTCGGTGCTGTTCGGCGCCGTCAGGACTGTACCGTGCAGCACGCCGAAGAAGCTCGTATGCGTCCCCTCCGTCAGCGTGCCGTCGGGTAGGTAGAACAGCGCCTCCAGGCAGCCCGCCTCCTTGGCGGCCTGCACCGCCAGGACGTTCGCCAGCAGGTTCGTCGATTTGATGTCGCAGCGGCCCCAGCGGATGTCGGGTTGCGTGACGACCCCGGTGCCGCGCTCGCGCGCCGGGGCGTAGGAGTCGTGGAACTCCTGGGCGTACAGGAACTCGAGCGGAGTGACGTTGGCCGGGAAGCCGTGACCGCGCGGGGCGGCGCCGCGCGTCACCTGGAGGTACACCGTCGCTTCGCGGAAGCCGCCCGCCCGGATCGTGTCGTGCATGCGCCTGCGCAGGCGGCCGACGTCCACGCCGGCGATGCGGATGGCCGCCAGGCTGCGCTCGAAGCGGCGGAAGTGCTCCTCCTCGAGCCACGGCTTGCCGCCGTACACGCGCAGCACCTCGTAGACGGCGTCGCCGAACAGGAAGCCCCGGTCCAGCGCCGACACCCGGACCTCGGACAGCGGCATCGGCACGCCGTTGACGTTCGCAAGTGGTTCCATCGGTTCATCCGCGCGTGGAAAGGAGAAGCGACATCCCTTACCGCAGCAACTCGCGGATCGGCTGTCCGTTCTCGACAAGGGCGACGCCGCGCCCCTGGCTGTCGGGGAAGCTGACCGCGGAGGCGTCGATGCCCAGGTGATGGAACACCGTCGAGGTGACGTCCTGCGGCTTGACGGGTCGGTCCACCGGGTACTGGCCGCGGGCGTTGCTCTTGCCGACGACCTGGCCCATCTTCATGGCGCCGCAGCCCATGAGGACGCTGAAGGTATCGCCCCAGTGGTCGCGGCCGCCGTCGGCGTTCATGCGCGGCGTGCGGCCGAACTCGCCCATCGCCACGACCAGCGTCTTCTCGTACAGGCCGCGCTCGACCAGGTCCTCGACCAGCGCCGCGAGGGCGCGGTCGAACGGCGGGATCAGCAGCTTGCCGCCCACGTCGGTGCGGTAGCGTCCGCCGGTGCCGTGATGGTCCCACGGCACGCAGTTGACGGTGACGAAGGTGACGCCGGCCTCGACTAGCCGGCGGGCGAGCAGGGCGCTCTGGCCGAAGGTGTGCCGCCCGTAGCGGTCGCGCACCTTCTCCGGCTCGGCAGTGATGTCGAAGGCCCGCACCGCCTCCCGGCCGGTCAGCAGAGAGAAGGCGCGCTGGTAGTGCTGGTCGAGGTCGGCGACCTTGCGGTCCCCGTCGCGGCGGAGGGCGTCGAGGGCGTCGAGGACGTGCCGTCGGTCTTCGAGGCGGCTCAGCGGCAGGTCTTTCGGCAGGGCGAGGTTCCTGACGCGGAATTCCGGCGTATTCGGGTCGGATTCGACGATGAACGGGTTGGCGGCGCCGCCGAGGTAGGTCGCGTAGTGGAAGAAGTTGTCGGTGCCGCCGCGCAGGTGCGGCACCGCGACGTAGGGCGGCAGCCCCCGCCGGTTGGCGCCGCGCAGCTTCGCCACGGCCGAGCCCATCGACGGCCGCCGCTGGACCATGAAGTCGGGGGCGTTGAAGTCCGGCCCGGGGAAGCCGGTCAGCATCCAGTGGTTGGCCTTGGTGTGGTCGCCGCTGCCGTGGTTGACGGTGCGCAGGACGGCGAGGCGGTCCATGATTCGCGCCTGCTCCGGCAGCAATTCGCCGAACTGGATGCCGGGGACCGAAGTGCGGATCGCCCCGAACGGCCCGCGGAACTGGGCGACGGCGTCGGGCTTGGGATCCCAGGTTTCCATGTGCCCCGGGCCGCCGCTGAGCCAGAAGAGGATGACGCTGGCGTCGCGGGCGCGGATCCCGCCCGGCGCCGCCTGAAGGCGGAACAGGTCGCCCAGGGCCAGTCCGCCGAGACCGACGAGGCCGGCCTGCACGAAATTCCGCCGCGTAGTTCCCGCACAATTCGACCCAGTCCCGCCAACGACGCGCAACATCCCGCTACCTCCGCGACACGAACCGGAAGGAGACTGCCGGGCGACCACGATAATTGTAGCCGATGGCAACGGCATCGGGCGTTGAAGGTGTTCTCTCCCGGGGCGTTTTGTCCTTAATGCGGAGGCAAAGAAGGTCTTGCTCGACCCCTGCCGGCTTGCCCGGCAGGTGAAGCAGGTCGCCAGCTAGACCGGGCCACCGGCCCTCTCCCGACCCCTGCCGGCTTGCCGGCAGGGGTCGAACAACAGGTCGCTTGAATCCGCATTAAGGAGAGGTAGGCGGTTGTCCGGGTGGAATCCCGAAAGCGGCGGCATCGTCTCGCAGGTCTTTCAGCGCCCGTTCAACGACGCGCCGGATTTCCGTCTCCACGTTCGCGACGTTTTTCTTCCCTT
>DATFNV010000608.1:0-27504 GCA_035266225.1 Gemmataceae bacterium | reverse complement strand
TTTCGCCCGGGCTTGAGAACATTCCTCTACCAGCTCCCGGGCCATGAGGTGTGTCCGGGGTCTCTCGTACTCGATTCAAAGCGAAAGGATGGTTGTTGTGAAGAAGCTGATCGCGTTCGTTCTGGTCGCCGCCTTCCTCGTCACCGCCAGCGTCGGCTGCGGCGGCGGCACCTCGAGCAAAAAGGCCGATGGTGGCGGCTCCGCCGCCGGCTCGGCCAAGTAACCACGGAATCGCCCTCGCCGAACAATGTTTCTCCGGAGCCGGCCGTACACGCACGGCCGGCTCCTTTCTGCGCGCCGAGGACGGCATGAAACGATGGTTGACCCTGCTGCTGGCCGCGCTGCTCCTCGCCGCCCTGGGCTGCGGCGGCAGCGACAAGGACCGCGCCATCAATAGCAACAAGGACAAGCCGCGCACCACTGCTGAGTAGGACGTGTCCTCGTTGAGCGGCCGCCCTCGGGGCGGCGCGGATTCCTCGTTTCGCGAAACGATCCATCGAGGGCGGCCGCTAAACTTTTCGCTCGCGTTTCGGCCCGCGCCTCCCCTATAATCATTTCCGTTCGCCTCCTGCCCGTTCGATCCTGCCTGTTTGGAGTCCCACCCCATGCTCCGCTCGCACCGCTGCTTCTGCGTCCTGTGTGCCGTACTCGCCGGCGCCGTGGCCCTTGCTGTGCTCCTGGCCGCGCCGCAGGCCGCCCGGGCCCAGGCCGCGAAGGGCCCGCTCAGCTTCATCAACGACGTGGCCCCCATCCTCAAGGAGAACTGCTTCGCCTGCCACGACGCCAAGAAACGCAAGGGCAAGCTCGACATGACCACCTACGAAACCTTGCGCAAGGGCGGCGACCACGACGACCCGGTCGTCCCCGGCAAGCCCGACGAGTCGTACGCTATCGACCTCCTCAACGCCACCGACGCCTCGCGCATGCCGCCGAAAGACAGCGGCGAGGCGCTGCCCAAGGAAAAGATCGCCCTCATCGAGCAGTGGGTCAAGGAAGGGGCGAAGCTCGACGCCGGCTTGACGCCCAAGAGCGACCTGCTCCGCGAACTGCGCGTCCGCTGGAAGCCGCCGCAGCCGCCGGCCGTCTACAGCCGCCCAGTCACCGTCGCCGCCCTCGCCTTCACCCCCGATAGCAAGCAGGTCGTCGTCGGCGGCCAGTACGAATTGACGGTATGGGACGCCGTCAGCGGCAAGCTGGAGAAGCGCCTGGCGATGCGGCCGGAGCGGGCGATGGCCCTGACCTTCCTGCCCGACGGCAAGCTCGCCCTCGCCGGCGGCCGGCCGGGGCAGGAAGGCAACGTCGCCATCTACGACCTCAACGCCAAGGGCAAGGTCGAGAACGGCGTCACCCTCCTCGACGGCGTCAACGACAAGACCGTCCTGGTGAAGGAGCTGCTCGACACCGACGACGTGGTCTATTGCCTGGCAGTGAGCGCCGACGGCAAGAAGCTGGCCGCCGGCAACTCGGCCGACCGTACCGTCAACGTCTGGGACCTATCGCCGGGCTATGCCGCGGCCAAGCTGGAGCAGTCCATCGAGAACCACGCCGATTGGGTGCTGGGCATCGCCTTCAGCCCGGACGCCAAGCAGCTGCTGACCTGCGGCCGCGACAAGACCGCCAAGGTGTGGGACCTGGCCGCCAAGGAGTCGCTGCTGACCTTCCCCGATCACCAGAACACGGTCTGGGGCGTGGCCGCGAAGCCCGACGGCAAGCTGGCCTACTCGGTTGGCGAAGACGGCCAGCTGCGGACGTGGAACGCGACCGGCGAGGGCAAGCAGGTGCGTGCCGCGGGGTCCGGCGGGCCGACCTTCAAGGTGGTGCTGCACCCGAAACTGCCGCTGATGGCGACCTGCGGCGCCGACAAGACGGTGCGGCTGTGGAACCCCGACTCGGGCGCGACGCTGAAGACGCTGAGCGGCCACGCCGATTACGTCTATGCGGTGGCCCTCAGCCCGGACGGCAACCTGGTCGCCTCGGGCGGTTACGGCGGCGAGGTCAAGGTGTGGAAGGTCGCCGATGGGAGCAACGTCAAGTCGTTCAACGCCGCCGTGGGGCTGCCGCTCCCGGCGGCGCCGGCGCCGAAGTAAGCGCCGCTTGCGGCTTAGCGTTCGCGCAACCCCGGTGAAGCGAACGCTAAGCCGCAAGCGGCCCTGTGCTTGACGAGTTCCGCCGGCCCCCGTCAGAATAAGGGGTGGGACAACCCCCTGACGCCATTGCGGAAGGACGCAGAGATGCCGGTCTTGGAACGCCCTCAGCTCCGCCCCCACCTCGCCGCCGTCGAAGACGAGGACGATGGGCGTTACGTCTACGTCTGGGATCGGCTGCGCGTCAGTCCCGAGCCGCAGCGGCTGACGCGCCTGGAGTTCCTCTGGCTGCAAATGTTCGACGGCCGGCGCAGCCTGCGCGACATCCAGGCCGAAGCGATGAGGCGCCTCGATCACCAGTTGTTGCCCATCGACGCCCTGACCGCCTTCGCCGAGCGGATGGAGCGGGCCCTGTTCCTCGACGGCCCCGGCTTCCGCGAGCGCGTCGAGGCCCCAGTCCGGCCTCCGGCCTGCATCGGCGCCTACGAGGGCGACCCCGGCGACCTGCGGCGGCAGCTGCGCCGCCTGTTTACCGGCCCGAGCGGCCCGGGACTCCCGCGCGACGTGCGCCCCGACGGCCGGCTGCGGGCGGCGCTGCTGCCGCACATCGACTACGCCCGCGGCGGCACCACCTACGCCTGGGGCTTCAAGGAAGTCGCCGAGCGCAGCCACGCCTCGCTGTTCGTCATCGTCGGCACCAGCCACCTCAGCGCCCACCGCTACACCCTGACACGCAAGGCCTTCGAGACGCCGCTAGGTGTCACGCCGACCGACCAGGACTTCATCGATCGCCTCGTCGGCCACTACGGCGACGGCCTGTTCGACGACGAATGGCAGGCGCACCTGCCGGAATGGTCGGTCGAGCTGGAGGTGGTGTTCCTGCAATACCTCTACGAAGGGAAGCGGCCCATCCGCATCGTGCCGTTGGTGGTCGGCTCCTTTCACGACAGCGTCGAGCTGGGCAGCGTGCCGTCGGAGCGCGAGGACGTGGGTCGCATGATCGAGGCGCTGCGGCGGGCGATGGCGGAGACGGCCGAGCCGGTCTGCACGATCATCAGCGGCGACCTGGCGCACGTCGGTCCCAAGTTCGGCGACTCCGGCCCGCTGGCGGACGGCTTCCTGGCGCACAGCCGCGCCAAGGACCAGGCGATCCTGCGCCGGGCGGAGGCGGCGGACCCGGCCGGCTATTTTGGCGTCATCGCCGGCGAGCAGGACGGCCGCCGCATCTGCGGCCTGCCGCCGACGTACACGGTGCTGGAGGCGCTGCGCCCGGCGAGCGGCAAGGTGCTGCACTACGATCAGTACGTCCACCCGCGCGGCTACGAGAGCGTCAGCTTCGCCAGTGTGGGGTTCTACGGGTAGCCGTCCCCCAGGATGAGGCTTCGGACACCGAGAAGGAAGGCCCTTCACACAAGCCTGAGGCGCCAGCGAAGGATGACGGTGCTCCTCCGCTGGCGCGTCAGGCTTGTGGGGGCGCCCCCTTCGCTAGCGCGTCAGCCTTGTGTCCGCTTGTTTTTTGCCGGTGTAATATGGCATTTCACAACGACCCTGACGTGCCGCTCTCCCACGCCCTCCTGGAGGCGATCCGCTCCTTCCCGACCTACCGGGAGGTCGAGCACTGCGGCGCACGCTTCACCGTATCTCCGTTCGACATCTACGCCGTCTGCCCCCGATGTGGGACGCAGATCAAGATGCGTTCGTTCGCTGGGGATACCGAGTTCGAGGACGTCTTCGACGCGGTGTTCGAGTGGATGAGTACCCCGGCGGGTCGGGAGGCGGCGGAGCGGCGGCTGCGCCAGATCGCCGAGGATCCCGACTAACCGAACCCCCGGAGTCTCTCTTCATCATGTCCGTCGCCGCCGGCCTACCCCCCTGCCTGACCGCCCCGCGCCCCGCGCCGCTCACCCTCGCCGAGGCCCAGCAGCGCTTCGATCGCGAGGCGACGCAGGGCGTCCTCGACACCGGCCGCTACCGCTGCCGTTACGCCGTCTGGGGCGACGGCCCGCCGCTGCTCTTTGTCCCCGGCCTCTCCGACCGCGGCGACGTTTTCGTCCTGCTCACCGCGCTGCTCTCGCGCGACTTCCGCTGCATTACCTACGACCTGCCGCTGGGTGGCGCCGACCGTGCCCGATTGCACCGCACCACGCACGCCAGCCTCGTCGCCGACGCCCTGGCGCTTCTGGACTATTTACGGGTCCGTCAAAGCTATCTCTACGGCGCCTCGTTCGGCTCGACGGTGGCGCTGCGCCTGCTGCACGATCACCCGGAGCGCTTCCCGCGCGGCGTGTTGCAGGGCGGCTTCGCGCGGCGGCCGCTGGCCCCTGCCGAGTGGCTGCTGGCACGGGCGGCGCGCCACTGGCTTGGGACGATCAACCGCTTGCCGCTTTTCCAAACCCTGCAGCGCCACGCCCACTTCGGTCCCTTCGCCTCGCGCCCCCCGGACGTCTGGCGCTACTACCTCGATGACGACCGCCCCATCGCGGCCGTGGCGACGCACGCCTTGCTGCTGCACGCCACCGACCTGCGGCCGATCCTCCGCGACGTCCGCCAACCCGTCCTGCTGGTGTGCGGCGACTGCGACCCGCTGGTGAGCCGGAGCTGCGAGGAGGTGCTGCTGGAGGGATTGCCGAACGCCGGGCGGGTCGAGATCGGCGGCTGCGGCCATCTGCCCTACCTGACCCATCCCGAGGCGCTGGCCGAGGTGGTTCGCCAATTCCTGACGCCGCCGGCGCTGGCGAGCGGGGGGCGTCAGCTCCCCGGTTGTGATTTCTCACCGGAGGGCTGACGCCCCCCGCTCGCCGCAGCGAGATTCGGTCGCCCCGTCGAGGAAGTTATCGACGACCCGCCGGGCCAGGTCGTCGGGGCGCGGGCGGTCGCCGAAGCGGATCAGCGCCCGGATGCCGCCGAGCAGCATCCACACGGTAATCTCCGGGTCGCGCACGCCGAACGAGCCTTCCGCCGCCGCCTCCTCGAACAGCCCGCGCACCAGCTGCGGCATCCGCTCGCGCGGCTCCTGCCAGGGGAACGCGGCCCCCGAGGCGGCCAGCACCTCCGCCCGCTGGATCAGGTCCAGCAGGTGCGGCTCGGCATCGAATTCCTCGATCACGGCGCCCACCAGGGCCTCGAGGCGCTGCCGCGGCGTGCCGCCGCCGGCGACGATGGCCTCCATGCGCCGCAGGAAACGCTCCGACGAGCGGCCGAGCATCGCCCGGTACAACTCTTCCTTGTCGGCGAAGTAGCGGTACAGCGTTCCCTTGCCCACCTCCGCCTCGGAGGCGATGTCCTCCATGCGCACCTCGTGAAAGCGGTGCGTGCCGAACAGGCGGGTGGCGGCGCCAAGGATCTTGTCGGCCTGGTCGAGGGTCTTCGTTCGCACGGATACGTCACGCTCCAGGGAGAACCTGGTTGGGACACGGCGGCATTATGGAACTGACCGGTCAGTTCTATGCTACCCCTTCGTCGGGCCCTTCACAAGCGGAAAGCGGTGCCGGTTCGTTGACGAACCTCGCTGGGGTGTTGCTCATCGAGCGGGATCGGGGTAGGATGCGAGAACGGGGCCGAACTCCCGCCCGGCCGTCGTCGGAGCGGCTGCAAATCCTCGCCGTTGCGACCGGTGGCCGGAGGGCGGGCGCTCGCAGTGCCCGGCAACGAATAATCGGAGCCCGCGTATCATGGCCAAAGAAGTTCTCTGCCCGATTTGCGGTGCGACGTACAACCTGGCCGACGAGCAAGTGGGCAAGAAGGTCCGCTGCAAGAAGTGCGAACACGCCTTCACCGCCGGCGGCACACAGAAGCGGCGCGAGGAAGACGAAGAGGAGGACGACGAGTTCGAGGACGCGCCGCGCGGCCGGTCGAGGTCCAAGTCGAAGTCCAGAAAGGGCCGTGACCGCGACGACGAGGACGACAAGCCGAAGAAGACCAGGTCGTTGGAGGAGCAGGCCAAGCCGCGCGGCCAGAGGGAGCCGGGCTTGCCGATGTCGTCGTTCGTCATCACCGGCATCGTCGTCGGCATCTTGCTCCTGTGCTGCGGCGGTGGCGTCGGCGGTTTCTTCCTGTTGCGGAACCAGCAGCCGAACAACCCGCCGCCGAACAAGCCGGGCAAGCGCGCCGAAAACGCCGACCGGCCCCCCGGCCCGGGCCCTGCTTTCCCGGCCGACCCCTTTGCGCCGGCCGGCCCATCGCCGACATGAAGGAGGCGAACCAGGCCGCTTGCGGCTTAGCAAGTCCAACCTGCGAAGCCGCAAGCGGCTGGGTGTCTCACCAGCGGCGGCGATAGCCTCCCCCCCACACGACGCCGACCGACACCGGCGGCGGCTCCTCGACGACCATCACCTGCCCCGGCTGATACACCGGCCCGTCCACGTAGACCCGCTGCGGCGCGCGCATCGCCGTCGTCTGCATCTCGGCGATCACCACGTCGCTGACGCCATTCGTCCGCAGCCAATCGATGTGTTCCGCCCCCAGGTTGTAGACGACCGGGCTGGTCCGAATCTGGTTGACGATGATGTTGTCCGGGACGTTCTGCCGGGCCATCGTGGCGATGTCGGTCATCCCCTGCCGCTGAGACTGGACCGACCAGGCGACGGCCTGCGCCTGCTGCCGTTCTTCTTTGCGGTCCTCGGCGTGGCCGATGGCGGCGCCGGCCACGGCCCCGGTGCCGGCGCCGATGGCCGCGCCGAGGGCCGGCCGATGCAGGGCGGCGCCGACGAGGGCCCCGCCGACGGCGCCGGCGCCGGCGCCGGTCAGGGCGCCGGTCTCGGTGTTGGTGGCGCAGCCTGTGAGGAACACGGCCGGGGCGAAGAGCAGGGCGGGCAGGAGCTTTCGCAACGGCAGGGCGACTTGAGTTACAAAGGCAGGGTGCATAAAATGACCTCATCAACTGGCCGAAGCGCCGGCTGAGGCCGCCTCGGGGGGAGATGACCTAACACATTCCTCCCCGGCGGTCAAGCAGAGCGGCGCTCTTACCTACCACCCGTCTTTATCGGTTCCCAGGAGTTTGCTGCATGAATCGATTTCGATACGCACGCCGGGCCGCCTGGATGGTCTCTCTCCTCGCCGCCCTGGTCGTGCCGGCCGGCCTGCGCGCCGCCGAGCCACGGAAGGTCGTCACCATCGAGGGTATCACCGAATACCAGCTGGACAACGGCCTGCGCGTCCTGCTCTACCCCGACGCCTCCGCCCCGCGCGTCACCGTCAACCTCACCGTCCTGGTCGGGTCGCGCCACGAGGGCTACGGCGAGACCGGCATGGCCCACCTGCTGGAGCACATGGTCTTCAAGGGGACGCCCGTGTACCCCGACGTGCCCAAGGCCCTGCGCGACCACGGCGCCGACTTCAACGGCACCACCTGGGTGGACCGCACCAACTACTTCGAGACGATGCCCGCCTCGGACGAGAACCTCGAGTTCGGCCTGCGCCTCGAGGCCGACCGCATGGTCAACAGCTTCATCAAGCGCGAGGACCTGGCGTCGGAGATGACGGTCGTCCGCAACGAGTTCGAGGCGGGAGAGAACAGCCCGCAGAACATCCTCAATCAGCGCATGATGGCCGTCGCTTACGAGTGGCACAACTACGGCAAATCGACCATCGGCAACCGCTCCGACATCGAGCGCGTGCCCATCGACAAGCTGCAAGCCTTCTACCGCAAGTATTACCAAGCCGACAACGCCGTGCTCATCCTGGCCGGCAATTTCCAGCCGGAAAAGGCGCTGGCGCTGGTCGGAAAATACTTCGGCGCCCTCAAGCGGCCCGAGCGCAAGATCGACGCGACCTACACCGACGAGCCGCCGCAGGACGGCGAGCGCACCGTGGTGCTGCGCCGCGTCGGCAAGGCTGGCCTGGTCGGCGCCCTCTACCACATCCCCGCCGGCAGCCACGAGGATTTCGCCGCCGTCGAGATCCTCGAAGACGTGCTGACGTCCGAGCCGTCGGGGCGCCTCTACAAGGCGCTGGTACCCACGAAGAAGGCCAGCAGCGTCGGCGGCGTCGCTTTCGGCTGGCACGACCCCGGCGTCCTGCGCATCCTCGCCCAGACCGGTTCCGAGGACGAAAAAGGGCTGCACGAGGTGCGCGACCTGATCACCGACGAGCTGGAGAAGCTGGGGACGCAGAAGGTGACGAAGGAGGAAGTCGAGCGCGCCAAGGCGAAGCTCCTGGCCCAGCGCGAGCAGCTGATGAAGGACGCCAACGCCATCGGCCGGACGCTCAGCGACTGGGCGGCCAAGGGCGACTGGCGCCTGTTCTTCCTGCACCGCGACCGGGTGGCGAAGGTGACGGCGGAAGACGTTACGCGCGTCGCCGAGAAGTACCTGCAGCGGAGCAACCGCACCGTTGGTCTCTACGTCCCGACGGCCCAGGTAGCGCGGACGCCGATCCCCGAGACGCCGAACGTGGCGGCCCTGGTCAAGGACTACAAGGGCGGCGCCGCGGTCGCCGCCGGCGAGGCCTTCGACCCGACGCCGGAGAACATCGAGCAGCGCGTGCAGCGCTCGGAGCTGCCCGGCGGCGTCAAACTGGCGCTGCTGCCCAAGAAGAGCCGCGGCGAGGCGGTCGTCTTGCAGATGACGCTGCGCTACGGCAACGCCGACGCACTCAAGGGCAAGGTGGACGCCGCCGACTTCCTCGGCCAGCTGATGGAGCGCGGCACCCACAAGCACACCTACCAGCAACTCCAGGACGAGCTGAACAACAACCAGATCACGCTGTCTGTGGGCGGGGATGTTGGCTCACTCATGGTCAGCGTCCGCTGCAAGCGCTCGACGCTGCCCAGGGCGCTCGAGCTGCTCCGCGAGGTCCTGCGCGAGCCGAGCTTCCCTCAGAATGAATTTGAGATCCTCAAACGTCAGCAGGTCACCCAGCTGCGGCAGAGTTCGACTGAGCCGCAATCCCTCGCCGTGATCGCGCTGCGGCGCAAGCTCAGTCCCTACCCGTCGGACGACGTGCGCTACGTCCCGACCGTCGAGGAGTGGATGGCCCGGCTGGCGAAACTGACCATCGAGGACGTGCGCAAGCTGTACGAGGAGCAACTCAGCGCCCTGGCCGGCGAGGCGGCGGTCGTCGGCGACTTCGACGCCCCGAAAACGGAGAAGGCGCTCGCGGAGATGCTGAAGGACTGGAAGTCCGGCACGCCGTACAAGCGCATCGAGAAGGAGGCCCACACAGGCGTCAAGGGGGAGAAGGTGGTCATCGCGACGCCGGACAAGGAGAACGCCGTCTACGTTGCCGGCTTCGCCGTCCCAATGAACGACGCCGATTCGGACTACCCCGCCGTGACGGTCGCCAACTACGTCTTCGGCGGCGGCCCGCTGGCGTCGCGCCTGGCCGACCGCGTGCGCCGCAAGGACGGGCTCTCTTACGGCGTCGGCTCGCACTTCCAGGCTGAATCCCTCGACCGGGTGGGTTCGTTCGTGATGTTTGCGATCACCAACCCGAAGAACATCGAGAAAGTGGACAAGGCCATCGCCGAGGAAATGGACCGGTTCCTCAAGGACGGGGCGACGGCCAAGGAGGTCGAGGAGGGGCGCAAGGCTTACCTGGCGGCCGCCAAGAACCAGCGCTCCAGTGACGGGGCGCTGGCGTCGCTGCTGACTGGCCAACTCCATGCCGGCCGCACCTCGGCCTACCTCGCGGACTTCGAGAAAAAGGTCGCCGACCTGACCGCGGAGCCGGTCAACGACGCCTTCCGCAAGCACGTCAATCCCAAGCGCCTCGTCATCATCGAGGCGGGGGACTTCACGAAGAAGTAACCGCCGCTGATTTATCGTTTCGCGCTCGCCCGGTTGCTCGATTCGCCAATCGAGCAACCGGGCGAGCGCGAAACGATAAATCGTCATTGCTCCAGCACCTCCAGCCCCAGCAGCGTCAGGTCGTCCGTCTGACTTCCCTGCCCAAACAGGTCGCGCGCCAGGGCGGCGACGAACTCCTGGATCGGCAGTTCGCGGTGCCGGGCGGCGCAAGCCAGCAGGCTCTCGCTGCCAGGCGCGCGGCCCTCGAAGCATGCCCCGTCGATGCCGTCGCTGTACAGCACCACCTTGTCGCCGGCGCGGACGCGCTGCGACTGCACCGGGAACGTCGTCTCGAAGACACCCAGCAGGCTCCCCTCGACCTGCCACAGCCGCGGCTCGCCTTCGCGCGGGACGTACACGGGATAAGGGTGTCCCGCCCGGGCAAAGCTCAGGGACTGCTCGCAGTGGTTGTACACCACGTAGACCATCGTGATGAACGGGTGGTCCGCCATCGCCTGCTCGACTAGGTCGTGATTGAGTCGGCCGAGTACCTCGCCCGGCGGCACCAGCCGGTACTGCTGCCCGAAGACTTCCTTGGCCCGCACCCCCTTCTTGACGAAGATGGTCAGCAGGCTGGCGGGGACGCCGTGGCCCATCGCGTCGGCGACGTACAGGCCGACGTGGTTCTCGTCGAGGCGGAAGAGGTCGTAGAAGTCGCCGCCGACGCGGCCGCAGAGCCGGTAGTGGACGGCGAAGCGCGCCCCCGCGACCTCCGGCAACGACTGCGGCAGGAAACTCAGCTGGATACGCCGGGCCAGCTCCAGCTCGGCGTCGATCTGCCCGTAGGCCTGCTGCAAGCGGCGGTTGATGCGATGCACCTCGGCCGTTTTTTCCGAGAGCCGATCGTGAACCTCCTTGATGCGCAGGAAGGCGCGCACCTGGGCGAGCAGCTCGCCGGGGGCGAAGGGGCGCAGCAGGTAGGTGTCGGCGCCGACCTCGAAGGGGGCGAGGCGGGCGGCGGGGCTGGCGTCGCCGGTGAGGTAGAGGACCGGCACGAAGGCGTCGCCGAGCCGGCCGCGCAGCCGGCGGCAGAAGCGCAGCGCCTCGCCGTTGCCCTTGCCGCCGTCGATGAGCGCCAGGTGCAGGTCGGCGTTGTCCGGGTCGGAAGCGCCGATGGGGTGCCAGACGACCTGGCAGCGGGCCGAGTCGAGGAGGCGGCGCACGTCCTCGACGGCGGCGGACTCGTTGGCACAGAGGAGGACGCGTGGCGCTGTGGCGGCTCTCATGGTACACACTCCCAGGGGTTTCCGTTTCGCGCGGGCTTCACCCCGCGGCTGAGTGTAATCTCTCGCGCGGGGGGAAGCGAGCGCGAAACGGAAACCAAAATTCCGCGCCGATTGCGCTTGCTCGCCGGCCGCCCCGCGTTATCATGATCCCCCATAGAGTGGACCCGTTCCGCCATGACCTGCATGGAGGCAGCGCCATGATGAGCACGACGCTCGGTTTCGTGGATCACCTTCTCTCCCGCGGCCGCCATTTCCAGCAACTCGGGCGCACTCAGGACGCCTTGCGCATCCTGGGCCGCCTCGCCGGCTTTCGCGAACTGTCGCCGGCCGTCGCGGAGGAGGTGCAGTTCCGCCTCGGCGAGCTGCAGATGCGGCGTAAGAAGGCATCTCGCGCCCGCCGGCACTTCACCGCCGCCCTGCGTTACAACGCCGACAACCCGCGCTATCACTTCCTGCTCGCCCAGGCCCTCGACAACGACCGCGACGGCGACCTGGCCCGCGCCGCCGAGCACTACCGCACCTCGCTGACGCTGGACGGCAGCCAAAGCGACTGCCTGTGTGCCCACGGTGCGCTCGCCCTGCGCCTGAACCGGATCGAGGAAGGGCTGGAATGCCTGCGCGCCGCGGCCCACCTCGCCGCCGACGACCTGGCGGTGCTGGCGAAGGTGGCCAACGGCCTGCGCACGGCCGGGCGGGCCGACGAGGCGCGCGGCCTGCTGTTGGCGGCGCGCTTCCGCCACCCGCGCGACGGCCGCTATCAGAAGCTCTGGAACGACTTCCAGTTTCACGTCGCCCGCCGCGCCCAGGACGCCGCCCGGGGGGGCCAGGCGTACGGGGAAGATGACGCCCCGGTGATCCTGCCGTTCGTTCGCCCGCTGGGCGAGGCGGCCCCGCGCACGGCCATCGCCGGCAAGATCATCCGCGCCGACGGCCCGACGGTCCCGGCGCCGCACCTCGGACAACCGGCGCGCGGCAGCGATCACCGGCAGGCGCAGTAAGGGCGAGCGGGGGGCGTCAGCCCCCCGGTGATTCCTCACCGGGGGGCTGACGCCCCCCGCTCGCCATCATCCGTGGTCCATTTCCGTCTTGCACGCCGGAACGCTCGTCGCTACAAGGCGCCGCGGGAACCTCGCTCGTGCTTCGGGCCGCTGTATATAATTGGGGAAACTCGCTTTCTCCCGAGGGTCCCGTCATGCAAGACCGCATCGCTTACCAGGGCATCACCTTCGACGACGTCCTGCTCGAGCCGGCCTACAGCGACGTGGTCCCGCGCGACGTGGACGTGCGCACCCAGCTGACACAGAACATCCGCCTGAACATCCCCATCCTCTCGTCGCCGATGGACACGGTGACCGAGGCGAACCTGGCGATCGCCCTGGCCCAGGAAGGCGGCCTGGGCATCATCCACAAGAACATGTCCGTCGTGGACCAGACGCGCGAGGTGGACAAGGTCAAGCGCAGCGAGAACGGCATCATCACCGACCCGGTCACGCTGCCGCCCGACGAGACGGTCGAGACGGCCCGCAAGCTGATGCAGCAGCACAACATCAGCGGCGTGCCCATCACGGTCAACGGCTACCTCAAGGGCATCCTCACGCGCCGCGACCTGCGCTTTCTCACGGACAGCAACCAGAAGCTGTCTGAAGTGATGACCAAGGATGACCTGGTGACGGCCCAGGAAAATACAACGCTCGAAGCGGCTGAGCGGATTCTGACGGCAAATAAGGTGGAGAAGCTTCTCCTGGTAGACGATAATTACCGACTGAGAGGCCTGATCACCATCAAGGACATCGACAAGCTGACCAACTTCCCCAACGCCTGCAAGGACCGGCGCGGCCGGCTCCGCGTCGGGGCGGCGGTCGGGGTGCGCGACTTCGAGCGCGCCGAGTCACTGATCCGGGCGGGCGTCGATGTGCTGGTGGTCGATTCGGCGCACGGCCACTCGGGCAACGTCCTGGACACCGTCGCGGAGCTGAAGCGCCGCTTCGACATCGACGTGATCGCCGGCAACGTGGCCACGGCGGAAGGGGCGCGGGCACTGGTGGACGCGGGGGCGGACGCGGTGAAGGCCGGCATCGGCCCCGGGTCGATTTGTACGACCCGAATTATCTCCGGCGTCGGCGTGCCGCAGATCACGGCCGTGTACAACACGGCGCAGGGGGTCAAGGGGAGCGGGGTGCCGGTCATCGCCGACGGCGGCGTCCGCTACTCCGGCGACATGACCAAGGCCCTGGCGGCGGGCGCCCACAGCGTCATGCTGGGCGGACTGCTGGCCGGCCTGGCGGAGTCGCCCGGCGAGGTGATCCTCTACAAGGGGCGCACCTTCAAGCAGTACCGCGGCATGGGCTCGCTGGGCGCCATGGTGGCCGGCTCGAAGGACCGCTACCGCCAGGGCGAGTCGCCGGTGCGCGACAAGCTGGTGCCCGAGGGGGTGGAGGGGCGCGTGCCCTACAAGGGGGCGTTGGCCCCGTTTGTCTATCAACTGGTAGGCGGGCTGCGGGCCGGCATGGGCTACTGCGGCACGCGGAACATCGAGGAACTGCGCACCCGCAGCCGGTTCATCCTGGTCAGCGGGGCGTCGGTGCAGGAGAGCCATCCTCATGACATCGCCATTACGCAGGAAGCGCCCAACTACAGCACCCGCGCGGAGCACGCCGGTACGGACGCCGGCTAGCCTGGCCGCCGTCGGACTGCTGCTTTTGGCCGGCGGCCTCGCCGCCGCGCAAGACCCGGAGCGACTGACGCCGCTGCCGGCCCCCACCTCGCCGGGGCCGGCGCCGGCCCCGGTCCCGATGAAGAAGTCCAGCTTCCAGCACAAGGCGACCACCCCGCCGCTGCCCGCCTCCCTGCCCGACCTCGTCGAGGTCCGCCAGGCCCAGGCCTTCGGCCCGCCGCGGGGAACGGCGATCGGGCTCGGCAACGAGCAGATGGACTACCTGATTCAGCTCCTGCCGGCCAGTTACGAGCGCCTCATCCGCCTCCAGTCGGAGGACGCCCTGCGCGAGCAGATCCGCCAGGAGAATCGTGAGACGGAGCGGCCGGGGAAGGCCATCTTCCCCGAGGAGAAGTCGCCGACCGAGGAGACGTACACGCCCCGGCAGTTCGCGCCGCAGGTGACCCTGGCCGAGCCGAACTACGTCAACTACAAGCGGCTGTACTTCCAGGACCTCAACACCGAGCGCTACGGCTGGGAGCTGGGCTTCGCGCAGCCGTTCGCTTCCGCCGCCCTTTTCTTCGCCGACCTGGCCCTGGTGCCCTACCACTTCGCCAGCCGGCCGTGCGACTGTGTCGAGACCGGCTCCGGCTATTGCCAGAAGGACGACCCTGTGCCGTTGCTGCTCTACCCGCCGGACCTCAGCAGCACCGGGGCCCTGGGCGAGGCCGCCGCGATCATTGGACTGATCGCCATCTTCCCGTAGCCCATCCTTCCGCCATCTCCCGCCGGCCGCTTGCGGCTTCGCAGGTCCAACCTGCGAAGCCGCAAGCGGCCGCTGCGTTTCCGGGAGAATACCGCCAGGAAAACGCTTGCGACTGTGCCGGCCGCGGGCTAAAGTCATCTCCCGGGCGGTCTCCTTTGAAGAGGATCGGTGCCGGGGAGAAATTGGCCATGATCGATCCGGAAGGGGTCCAGGCGGCACCCCTGGCCGCCTCGATGAAAAAGCGCTTCCGCCTGTCGCTCCGGCCGTTGTTCTCGATCCTGGGCCTGTTGCTCCTAGGCGCGGGCGTATGCAGCTCGGTGTTCTGCGCGGTGGACTTTCACGACGCCGATGAGGCCAGAGAGAGCATCGACTTCGCTCGGAGCGTGGCGGTGGGGCTTCAGGAGAAAGGCCCCCAATGGTACCGCGTCCACGAGGGGATCAACCTGGACGCGGCCGGGTGGCAAGGACTGGCCCATCAGTACGAGCGCGAGGCCCAGTCGAAATTCATCCGCGCCTATCAGCTTCTGGCGCTGAGCATCGGCCTGATCCTTGGCGGCGCCTGCCTCTGGCTGCTGGGGTGGGGGCTGCGGCTGCGGACTCCTTGACTCCCCTTGCCGACGCATGCTGTTCCTCCTCAAGCGCACCTGGCTCGGCGGACTCGCGGGACTGGCGTTCTTCGCCCTGCTCGGCCTCGGCCTGCGCCACCTCCTCCCCGAGCCGCCGCCGATCGATCCGTCCTGGCGCAATTGCCTCCTTGGCGTCGCCGTCGTCGGCGCCGTGCTGTTCAGCGACCTGTCGCTGCACGGGCTGTTCTGCCTCGCCTTCGGCGCGGCGTACCGGCGGCGCCATCGTGAGCTGGCCGAGGTCTTCCGCGGGCAGGGCCTGGCGGCGATCCTGGCGGGGGCCGCGATGGCCGGCCTCGGCGAGGAACTGGTGTTTCGTGGGCTGAGTCTCGGCGTCTGCTACCTGATCGTGTCGGCGGTCGTCTTCGGCTTGCTGCACCACGTCCGGCGGTCGCTGTGGCCGTTCACGCTGTGGGCGGTCTGGCAAGGGCTCCTTTTCGCGGCGGCCCTGTGGTACCTGGACAAGCTGTCCGTGACGATGACGGCGCACTTCCTGCACGACTTCAGCGGCTTCCTCATCTTCCGCTGGCTGAACGCGACGAAGCGGGTGGCATGAATGCGAACACCCCCGAGGAGGCTCGGGGGTGTCGGTGATGGCGACTGCGATCCTACGCTGACCCGCGCCGGCGGACCTGGCTTCAGGCCAGGAGACGACCGGCGGGGCCGGGCTCTTCGGACACGGTCCAGGCGAGGCACTCCCAGGGAACGGCAGGCTCTTGCCCGCGGGGCTCGCCCTCCTCACCCGGGCCGTGGAGGGCGATCACGACACGATCGGGAAGGACAGCGACTACCCGCAGCGTGTACGCGCCAATCCGTACCACCTGCCCGGGCGACCGCTCGATCTCGACCATCCTGCGACCCTCCTGGTACAAACTCATCCCTTCTCGAAAGCTACCCAGATATCATCATCTTGTCAACGACTCAGCGCCCGCGCCCCGATTCTCCCGGATTGTGCGAGGGTTCTCCCCGACAACTGACCTCGTCGGCGACGGCTTGTCTTCGCGTCGCACGGGATCTCGAAGCGGTTGTTGGGGGGTGCGGGAAGTGACGTGATTGAGGGGGAAATGAAAATGTCCCGCTGTGGCTCCTTCGGCGTCGCCCAATCACCGAAGATGCTCCCAGCGGGACACTATTCACTTTACGGCCATCGAAACCGAAGTCAAGAGACAATTTCGCCGATTTTTGAAAATCGCTCAGCGGCCGGTTGCGTCACTCGGCTCCCCTGTTCGTGACGAATTGATAGCCCCACATCATGGCAAAGCCGAGGCTCACGGCCGCCAGCACGGTGAGGATCTTTTCTGCGCGCGGGGAATAGCGGCGCCGGTAGCCAAGCGGACCCAGCACCGCCCACACCACGACCAGGGACTGCAGGACGCAGGCGACGGCCCGCAGCCATTGCATGGCCTCGGGATATCTCTCGTCGAACGGCGGCTCCGCCCACGTCATCCAACCTCCCAGGATGGGCGGCTCGCTCTTGCCGAACCGCTGTTCGCCTTCGGCCCTCCATTTCATGCTGCGGCCCTGCGTCGTCACCTTCAGCTGGTAGGTCGTGCCGTCGGGCCCCTCAGCCTTTCCCGCGTAGCTGTTCTCCCCCTCCTGGTGGAACTCGCTCAGGATCAGGTGCTCCGGGTTGGCCGCCAGCCGTTGGGCAAGCTGCCGCCGCACCTCCCGCGGACTCGGTTCGCCGGCGCCTTGCGGGGAAGAAGAACAGCCGGCCAGCGACCAGGCCGCGAGCAGGAGCCCGAGCCGAACGAGGGGAGCAATCGGAGCCGATCCCGCAGTTCCTCGCGTCCCGTTTTCCTTGGTCACGAAGCGACCCCCCAGACCTTTGCCAGTTCGACCAGCACGCGTACTGCGGTCTCCATCTCTTCGAGGCAGGTCCACTCCAGCGGCGAGTGCAGGTTGTGCTCGCCGCACGACAGGTTCGGCGTCGGCAGGCCCAACTCGGTCAGGCGCGAGCCGTCGGTGCCGCCGCGGACGATCGTGAGCTTCGGCGACAGCCCCACGCGGCGCATCGCCTCCTCCGCGAAGGCCAGCGCCCACGGCTCCTTCTTCAGCCCCTCGGCCATGTTGCGGTACTGCGGCGTCACCTTCACGGCGATCTGCGCCTGCGGAAACTCGGCCGCCACGGAGCGGGCGACGGTGTGCAGCACGTCGGCCTTGTCGGCCAGGCGCGGCGTCTCGAAGTCGCGCAACAGGATGCGCAGCGTCACCTCGGCGACGCCGCCCTCGATGCGGTACGGGTGCAGGAAGCCCTGCCGCTCCTCCGTCGTCTCCGGCGACAGCCCCTGGCGCGGCAGCCGATCGAGCAACAGGCCGGCCAGGCGCACCGCATTCACCATGCGTCCCCGGGCGAGGCCGGGGTGGACGTTGACGCCGCTGATGGTGACCACGGCCAGGTCGGCGGAGAAGGTTTCGCCGTCGATCTCGCCGCTGCCGCCGCCGTCGAGGGTGTAGGCGACGCGGGCGCCGAGTTTCGCCAGGTCGAGGTGATCGACGCCGTGGCCGATCTCCTCGTCACAGGTGAAGCAGACGCGGATCGGGCCGTGCGGGATATCCGGGTGGGCGGCGAGGTGGGCGGCCGCCTCCATGATGACCGCTACCCCCGCCTTGTCGTCGGCGCCGAGCAAGGTGGTGCCGTCGGTGGTGACGATCGTCTTGCCCTTGAGGGCGGCGAGGTCGGGGTTGTCCTTGACGCGAATCACCTGGCGCGGGTCGCCGGGCAGGACGATGTCGCCGCCGTCGTAAGAACGGTGGACGATCGGCTTGACGTTGTGACCGCTGGTTTCCGGCGAGGTATCGACGTGGGCGATCCAGGCAACGGTCGGGGCCAGCCGCGAAATGGTGGCGGGGACGGTGGCCAGGACGATGCCGTGGGCGTCCTGGGCGGCGTCGCGCAGGCCCAGCGCCTGTAATTCCTCGACGAGGAGCCGGCCCATCTCGAGTTGGCCGACGGAACTGGGGTAGGTGGTGGCCTTCTCGTCGGCCTGGGTGTCGATGCGGACGTAACGGCAGAAGCGGTCGAGCAGCGTGTTCATCGGGACTCCGGTGGGTCGGTCACGGTGATCCGTTTAGCGGCCGCGCTCGATTTCTCGTTTCGCGAACCGATGAATCTTGGGCGGCGGCTAAACGGTGAGGATTATACGCCCACCCGCGGACACAGTCCGGCCAGGGTACACTGCTCGCACAGCGGCTTGCGCGCGTGGCACACCTGCCGCCCGTGGAAGATCATCCGGTGGCCGAACATCGTCCACTCCTTCCGAGGAATCAAGCCCGCCAGGTCGCGCTCGATCTTGACCGGGTCCGTCGCCTCCGTCAATCCCATGCGCTGGCTGAGGCGGCCGACGTGCGTATCGACGGGGATGCCGGGCACGCCGAACGCGTTCCCCAGGATGACGTTCGCCGTCTTGCGACCGATGCCGGGCAGCGGCACCAGGTCCTCCATCGTCGCCGGCACCTCCCCACGGTGCTTCTCGACGAGTTGCCGGCAGCAGGCGATGATATTGCGCGACTTGTTGCGGAAGAATCCCGTCGAGTGGATCAGCTCCTCCAACTCGCCGGGCTTCGCCGCGGCAAACGCGGCGGCATCCGGGTAGCGCGCAAACAGCGCCGGCGTGACCAGGTTGACGCGGACGTCGGTACACTGGGCCGAAAGGATGGTGGCGACGAGCAGTTGCAGCGGGTTCGCGTAGTGCAAGGCACAGTGGGCGTCGGGATAGGTCTGGGCCAGCAGGCGCGCAATGCAGCGAGCGTGGGCCCGGAGCGGGTCGGAGATCCTCATGAAGGCAGATGGTAACAGCAGAGCGGCGAAAAAAGAATCCCGCCAGCGGTTGGGCCACCGTCGCACTCAGTGGCCAGACCACGTGGCGGGACCAAGGGAAGGGACGATCAAGAGACTTCATGTCGGCGCCGCTGCGCCGCGTATCGGTCGGCCCTCCGGGGCGCTCACCATTGACAGGAGACGTTGAGCTTTTCGTCGGCCTCCAACTCGTCTTCCTGGCGGTTGATGAACTGGCGAAGGACGCGGCGCACCAGCTGCGCCGAGGTTAGGCCGCGAGCCTGGGCGGCGCTCTCCAGGGCGGCGAACTGCCAGCCGGGCAGCAGGAACGACACTTCGGCCACGTCGGCGGGGCCGTCGGAGGCCGGAAGACCAGTCAGTCGGGACAGGTCAGGAGTGTTCATGGTCGGCCTTCTTTTCGTATCAGACGGGGAAGGTGACGTTGCTGGTTGTTAACAGAAGGCAAACGTCGTGCCACTCACCCGACGGCATTTCGCTCTCCGCCACAAGTCTCCACGTGTTCAGCCTTTGCGCCGTGGGCCAGGCGCTGTCATGACCCGGAGCCGGGCGGGCGTGCCCAATCGCGCGGCAGCGGATGTTGATGGTCGAACATCACCGCCCGCCCCGGCCGTCAGCCGCGCGCCGCAAGTTGGGGCGCCCGCAGCGCGGACGGCTCGCGCTGGGCCGGAGGTGCCGGCTCGTCGAAGCGCTCCGTGAGTTGGCTCGGGTCGAGGTCGGCGATGGAATCGACGATCAGGTCCGGCCGGTAGGCGTAGCGCACGAGGTCTTCGCGGCGTGTCATGCCGCTCAGGACGAGGACCGTCTTGTAGCCCAGTTGCGCCCCGCCAAGGATGTCGGTGTCCATCGTGTCGCCGATGACGACAGTTTGCGCCGAGGTCAGGCCCAACTCTTTGCGGGCCCCGCGGAGCATGACGGGGCTGGGTTTGCCGACACTGAAGGCCTTGATGCCGCTGGCCGCTTCGAGCATGGCGACGAGGGCACCGCACCCCGGCCGCATGCCGTGCGCCGTGGGGCAGTTCGGGTCCATGTTGGTCGCGACCAGCTTCGCCCCGGCGAGGACCATGTTGAGGGCCGCCTCGACCACCTCGAAGGTGATGGTACGCCCCTCACCGACGACGACGTAATCCGGGTCGCGGTCCACGATGGCGTAGCCGTTGTTGTGCAGGGCCGTCAGCAGGCCGCCCTCGCCGATGACAAAGGCGGTGCCGTTTGGCTTCTGCTGGGCCAGGAAGCGGGCGGTGGCCATGGCGCAGGTGAAGACGTGATCCTCGCCGGCGTCGATCCCCAGGCGCTGGAGCTTTGTCGCCACGTCCCGGCGGTTGCGCTGGCTGTTGTTGGTCAGGAACAGGAACGGGACGTCCGCGGCACGCAGGGCACCGACGAACTGATCGGCGCCGGGGATCATCTGCGTGCCGCGGTAAAGGACCCCATCCATGTCAATTAGGTAGCCGAGCATGGCCTGATGCCTCCTCGCAAGGGTGATGAAGGGCAACCACGTTGTCGGGGAGAGTGAGGAGAGGTCAACGGGGAGAGGGATCGCGTCGCATGAACGCATGATCGCGTGATGGGGAAGCAAATGGTGTGCCGGGCCGGGGGGCTGCCCGCAAGTCATGCAACGGACCCGGCTTGAGGCCGTTGGGTCGCCGGGGCCAACCGCGACCTGTGGCGACAGGCGCGGCACGGACTGCCGCGATCGCGCGCAGGGTGGCCGACTCGCTCCGCGAGTCGGCCACCCTGCGCGAACTCCGGACGCTGCCGGGACGTCGGGGCTGGTAGAATGACGCTTTCGGGTCGTGGCTCGCGGAGGAGCTGAGGATGGCGAAGAAGAAAAAAGTCCGCGTCGATTTGCGGAAGAACCGCTCCAAGCCGCCGCGGGCGAAGCAGTGGACGCGCGGCTTCCACGACCACGGTTTCGCCGAGGAGGCGACGGCCGGCGACGAGCGCGTCCGCGCCAAGGGCGACCTGTCGCGCCGCCGCACCATCATCGCGGAGCAATCCGTCGGGGAGCCGGCCGGCGACGAGGCGGCGGATCGGCCCGCCATCGACCCCAGCCAGTGCCTGCCCGGCCGGGTGCTGCGCGTCCACGGCCTCGTCAGCGTCGTCGAGGCGGAGGACGGCCGGCAATACCGCTGTGCGGTGCGGCGCCTGCTGCGCACACTGACCATCGACGAGCGCAGCATCGTGGCGACCGGCGACCGCGTGTGGGTCCGGCCGGCGCCGAACGACGAGGGGATGATCGAGCGCGTCGAGCCGCGGCACGGGATGCTGACGCGGGCCTCGCGCGGCCGGGAGCACGTCCTGGTGGCCAACGTCGATCAGGTCGTCATCGTCATGGCCTTGCTGGAGCCGGACCTGAAGCAGCACCTCATCGACCGCTACCTCGCCAGTGCCGCGCAGGGCGGCATTGCGCCCATCATTTGTCTGAATAAATCGGACCTTGTTAATCCGGAACCGTTCCAGTCGCTGGTCGGCTTGTACAGCCAGCTAGGCATCACGACCTTCCTGACGAGCGCCGTCACGGGGCAGGGGATCGACTGGCTGCGCGATCGGCTGCGCGGCCGGCAGACGGTGTTCGCCGGCCAAAGCGGCGTCGGCAAGTCGTCGCTGCTCAACGCCATTCAACCGGGACTGGGGCTGCGGGTGCGCGAGGTGAGCGACGTGAACCAGAAGGGACGGCACACGACAACGACGGCGGAGCTGATCAAATTGGAGGTCGGCGGCTGGGTGGTGGACACGCCAGGTATCCGCCAGTTCGAGCTGTGGGACATCATCCCCGAGGAGGTGGAGGGCTTCTTCCCCGAGATGCGGCCGCTGGTGCCGCTGTGCGCCTTCCCCGACTGCACGCATACGCACGAGGAGCGCTGCGCGGTGAAGCGGGCGGTGGAACGGCGGCAGATCAGCGCGGCGCGGTACACGAGCTACCTGGGGATGTTCACCGGAAGCATGGACGCGCCGAAGGAGTGGGAGTGAGCCCGCCAGGGCCAAGCCGTGACCGCGAGCGGTCAATCGAGACGGTCGCGGCGATAGGCGCAGCTTACGGCCAGCACCGCGGAGGAGTCGGGCAACAGGGTCAGCACGACCCGAAACGAATACCCCACTCCCGCCCTCGGCCAGGCGAGGGCAGTCCTGTAGACCCGCAGGTCCGGCATCCCGTCCATCGGAGGGAGTTGGGAGAACGCTTCTTTGCTCCCCACCGCCTTCGCCATCCGCTGGAAGAACCCCTTGAGCTGACCCGGTTCGAGCCCACTGGCCGCGAGCGCATCGCGCAGCGCCGGCGCGACCCGGAGGGTGAGTTCGCAGCCTTCCGCCCGCACGTCGATGGTGTTCCCTTGCTCAGCCGCGGTGATGGCCTGCTCAACCGCCGCCCGATCAACGTGCAGTGGCTCTTCGGTAACCCGGGGCGTGGGACCGGGGCGCCGGCGCAGTGGCACGTTGCTCAGCGGCTTCCGGAGGGCCTCCTCCGAGGGGTCTCGTTTTATGATCGGCGGCATGCGCGCCGCCCAATTCTTTCGATCCACTCGAATCGGACCTTTTTCTGGACTCATGGCTCATCCTCCTCGAACTGCTGAATGGGGATACGGCGCTCGATGACAAATTCTGGATGCGTGAAGTTCGGCCTGTAGACGGTCAGCATCAGTCGGTAGTCGCCCTCAACCGGAATGCGAACCTTGTGATGGTGAAAAACGATCTCCTGAACGTCCAGCGGCCCGTTGAAGGTCGCCGAGATCAGTTGCCGGAAAACCGGCGGGCGGGCCTCATCCACGTCCACCAATCGCAACTCGACGAGCACCTGTCCGTCGCAGGCCGTCAGCACAACGTAGGCCTCCAGGGCCACGAACTCGACCGGGAATGCTTCCACAGTGAGAGACAAATACGGGCTGACAATCGACCAGGCCCCCAGCTCCACGCTGTAGGAAACCGACCGGGCCAGTACCAAGGCCAGGCAGAGCGGTGCTTGCGGGAAGGGTCCGTATCCTGGCTGCATCGCTACCTCCTCCTTGGGTCTTGCCCCGACCCCCGCCGACCAGCGTCCGCCCGGTTGCCGTGGTCCACCGGTGCCGTCATCCCCATTATACCGGGAGACGTGCGCGAACAACATCCGAACCGGAGGTCATCTTGCCCACCGGGGCAGCCGCGGCTACCGCTATAATGCCTGGGAAGGGTTCATCGCCGGCGGCCGGCCCGCGGCTGCCGCAGGGAACAAACTTCGGGAGGATCGCATGGCCGACACGCGTGAGGGGCCGCTGCCCTTCGACCGGGAGCGCCTGGAGCGGCTCCCGCAGACGTTCGACGTGTGGCAGCTGGGCACGCGCCAACTCGCCGCCCGGGTCCGCACCGGCGACCAGGCCGTGCGGCCGTGGATGACCGGTGTCTTCAGCAGCACCCACGACCTCATGCTGGCCTTCGAGCTGACACACGAGCCGCCGACCGCCACCCAAGGCTGGCAGGTGCTGCTCAAGGCGATGCGCCAGCCGGAGGCGGGCGAGCCCCACCGGCCCACCGAAGTCCAACTCGCCCAGGAGCAGGAGTGGTCGAGCACGCTGCGGCCGCCGCTGGACGCCCTCAACGTCGGCTGCGTCACCGTCGAGGCGCTCGACGGGCTCGACGCACTTCTCGACGAATTGAGCGGTCAGCTGGCGTCGCAGGGCTCGCCGAGCCTCCTGGAGATGCCGGGCGTGACGCCGGAGGCCGTCGGCGCCTTCTTCGACGCCGCCGCCCTCTTCTACCGGCAGGCCCCGTGGAACCGCACGGGAGAACGCCCCATCCGAATCGACTGTAGGCGCTTCGAGAGCAGTCCCTGGTACGCCGTCGTCATGGGCCAGGCCGGCATGACTCGCGGCCTCGTGCTCTACGACGACCTCGCCACCTTGCTGCGCATCCAGGAGGGCGACCTGCCGGAGGAGGAGAGTGCCCGGCAAACGGCCGCGCTGGCCGTGGTCTTCGGCGACAAGGAAGACCTGCCGGCGGAGGACGTGGCGCAAGCGGAGAGCAACGGCTGGCCGGTGGCGGGCCCGGAGGCGTACCCCTCGGTCTACCGCATGGAGCTGGGGCTGAGCATGCGGCCGCCGCTGGCCTGGGAGTTGGACCTGCTGGAAGGCTGCCTGCGGGCGGTGCCGGAGTTCGCGCGGAAGAAGACACGCCGCCTGGCGCCGCTCAACCTCACCGTCCCGACCGCCGGCGGCGAGCTGCCGCTGGTGCTCTCCTGGGCGGCCTGATCGTCAACGAGGCGGACCCCGATTATGGACAGCAGCGGACCCGACTTCGTCCCCGCCTCCTTCTCCGATGCGGAGCGCGCGGCCATCTGCAAGGTGATGCGCGACCGCCGCGACGTGCGCCGCTTTCGGCCGGTGCCGGTGCCGCCCGAGGTGCTGCGGCGCGTCCTGGAGATGGCCCACCTGGCGCCGTCGGTCGGCTTCATGCAGCCGTGGAACTTCATCGTCGTCAGCGCCCCGGAACTGCGCCGGCAGGTGAAGGCGGTCTTCGAGGAGGTCAACGCCCGGGAAGCGGCACGGATCGAGGATCCCGGCCGCAAGGAGCTGTACGCCCGGCTGACGCTGGAAGGCATCCTCGAAGCCCCGCTAAACCTCGCCGTCACCTGCGACACGCGCCGCGACGCGCCGTTCGTGCTCGGCCGGGCGCCGATGCCGCAGACCGACGTGTTCAGCACCTGCCTGGCCATCCAGAACCTGTGGCTGGCGGCGCGGGCCGAGGGGGTCGGCGTCGGCTGGGTCAGCATCCTCGACCGGGCGGCAATCGAGCGGCTGCTGCAACTTCCCCCCGGCGTCCAGCTCGTCGCTTACCTGTGTGTCGGCTACCCGATCGAGTTCCGGCCAAGGCCGATGCTCGAAGAGGTCGGCTGGAAGGGCCGGCAGCCGCTCGCGGATTTGGTGTTTGAGGATCGCTGGGGGGTGCCATCTTCCCTGTTCCGCTGAGGGGCTACTCGGTCACGGTGAAGCGCACCCCGGTCCGCGGCGGTTGGTCCCCCGGCCCGAGGCCGGGCGGGCTCGTGCGCCAGGCCTGATCGCCGGCGCCGAACTTGCGGCCCGCGTCGAACAGCCGCCGCAGGGCCGGGCCGTCCAGCGCCATCCAGTTCGAGTCGAGCGGCAGCTCTTGCGGCACGGCGGTCAGGCGGAAGCCGGCCCCGGCATCGCGGGCGTGGACGAAGACCCGCAACAGGTCGCCCTCGAAGCGCGCTTGCAGGACGGCGGTCAGCGACTCCCCCGACACGCGAACGAAGCTCCGCTCGACCGGCCGGCTGTCCGGCTTCACCTTGCCGGCGACGATCACGTAGACGTTGGGGCCGGCTGCGGCCGGCGCTTCCGCCTTCGCATCCGCCCCGAAGACCGTCGGCGGCAGGAAGAGCGAAGCGCTCACGCCGCCATCGACGTGCAGTTCGCTGTGGCGGTGGCCGTCCACCTCAATGGTGATCGGCACCGGCGGCAGCAGACCGGGGATGGCGCACGAGGCGAGGATCACGTCGCGGAACAATTCCACCTTTCGCGGATCGTTGCCGGCCGCGATGGCCGTCAGGTCCCAGACGACGAGCGACTTGGTGTCCAGGTTGGTGGTGCCGACGTACAACCGCCGCCCTTCCGCGTAAGCCCGGCCCACCCGGGCGACGACGTCGGGGGTGAGCTGGGCCTCGACGCGGCGGCGGAGCGGCTCGGAGTCGGCGAGCGAGTCCGCCCAGAGCAGGGCCGTCGGGCCGCGGAGGCGGTACAGGTCGCCGGGGCGGATGGTGATGTAGCCGCGCTCCAGGACGGCATCGTAGTCCGGGCCGAGGAAGGCGAATGGGGCGATCAGCGAGCCGGTGCTGACCCCGGTCACCACGTCGAAGCGCGGCCGGCGCCCCGAGGCGGTCCATCCCTTGAGGACCCCGGCGGTATACGCGCCGTACATGCCCCCGCCGGACAGGACCAGGACGTCACGCGGTCGGCGTGGGGGCGCGCAGTCGCCGCCGGCCGCGACTTGCCGGATGGGCGCCTCGGCGGACGGCGGGGCTGAAACCTCGACGAGCCGGGCGGAGGCAGACAGCCGCGGCGGCGGATAGGGCCGCGGCGTCGCGCACCCCCCCACAAGGAGGACCACGGCAAGAGTCGTCCAGGTCGGAACGTGAACACTCATAAGGGAATGGCGGCGCCGCCAGGGCGGTGCGGTCTGAGGGGCGAGGTGCGCAGAGGCTTGAACGGTCGTTCGTTGACCGCCCGGTCCGCGGACGGCGGTTTATCCCTTCTTCCGCGGCGCGTCAAGGCCGGCTCGGCGCCGCGGTTCGGCGTGGCACCGTCGCCGCTCCCAACCGGCCGCCCGCGGTCACGAACACACTTACGCAGCATCCCTCAGCCAACTGATCCCCTGGCGGAAACGACAGTCGGGCGGGTAGAATCAGACCATGGCAACAGAACGGCCACAGGGCTCGGACCGGGTGATCCGGGGCGGCGGCTGGGACTTCGGTGCTTCCCGCTGTCGGCACCAGGTTGGTACAATGGCGAGTCGATGGCGCAACTGTCAGCGGCCTGATGAGGAAGGAAACCGCCGATGACCCCGCAGACGCAAGCCATTTTCGACGCCGCCCTGGCGCTCTCCGAAGCGGAGCGTGCCCTGCTGGTGGAGCGCTTGCTGGAGACGCTCTCCGAGGAGGGGGACGAAATGACCGAAGACGAACTGGTCGCAGAACTGGATCGGCGGCGTGCTGAAATGGCTGACGGGACCGACCCCGGGATTCCCGCGTCCGACCTTTGGCTCGAAGACTGATGGACCGCCGTGCCCCCGCACATCGTTATCTTTCATCGTCTGGCCGCACGGGAAGCGCGAACAGCTGCCCGTTGGTATGAGCGGCGCAGCCCTGCCGCTGCTGCACGGTTTCAACTGGCTGTCGATCAGGTTGTGCAACGAATCGCGGCTGCACCCGATCAGGGAGCGATCTTCCAGGGGACGTATCGCTAGATGCGGGTGCGGCGGTTCCAGTACGTGCTCTACTACGAAATCATCGACCCGTCCCGAGTGAGAGTGTTCGCCGTCGCCCACACCAGGCGTCGCCCCGGTTACTGGCTGCGCCGCCTCATCCACCCCTGACGATCTCTCACGCCCGGATGGGGACTCCGCCCCGTATCTTCCCCTCGCCCATGCACCTGATCCGGAGCACCACACGTTGCGCGAGGGCCTTTTCGTAACGACTGGCGTGCGACACAAGCCCGTGGCGCCAGCGAGGGTTCGGCGGCACTCCCTCGCTGGCGCCTCGGGCTTGTGTCGCACCGCTAAGTTCACACGAACCCCTTATTTTACCGTTTGGTGCGAGCAGCGGCGACGCTCGTCCGGGTACAATGAGAACATGACCGCTACCCGAAGATCCGAGTTCCCGTTCCCGCCGAAGCGCCGGTACAGCGGGGCCGACATCCCGATCCGCGTGATCCGCCGCTACGCGCGCGCGATCGGGGAGCGCTTCAGCCCGGACAAGGTTATCCTCTTCGGGTCCTACGCTTACGGCACCCCGCACGAAGACAGCGACGGGGACATCCTCGTCGTCATGCCGGCGTGGAACCAACACAGCCAGGCCGTCAGAATTCGCATG
>DATFNV010000607.1:0-3789 GCA_035266225.1 Gemmataceae bacterium | reverse complement strand
GAATAAGCCGTGGGCGCCCATCGCCTAGGATACCCGAAAGCCCACTTACCTTCACCCCTTTTCGGGATTGGACCCGGCTGAAGCACACGCCCCAGACCTGTGCCGTGCGCCCCTTGAGGGTGAGGACCTCCCGCCCCTTGTCTCCATCCCAGACCCTCACCGTCTGGTCCCAACTGGCGCTGGCGATACGCTTGCCGTCGGGGCTGAAGCACACACCAGTGACACGCTTTGTGTGACTGCTGAAAGTGCGGATCTCCTGGGCTGTCTCCACATCCCACACCTTGACCTCGACCGGCTTCCCCGGGCTAGAACTATCCCCACCGCTGCCGGTAGCTAGCCGCTTGCCGTCGGGGCTGAAGCATACGCTGGTCACCCAGGGGGCCTCACCCATGAGGCTTCGGACCGCCAGGCCCGTCGCCACGTCCCACACCTTCACCTCACCACGCTGCAGCGGCTTAAATGGGTGGTCGTTCCCGGCGGCGCTGGCGAGGCGCTTGCCATCGGGGCTGAAGCACACGCTCCAGACCTGCCACGCCGTATGCCCCTTGAGCGTGTGAAACGGCCCGCCCGTCGCCGCGTCCCACAATTTCACCTCCACTGGCTTCCCCATCGAGCCTCCGGCGCTGGCCAGGTGCTTGCCGTCGGGGCTAAAGCACACGGTGTTGACAGGGCCTGTGGGGAGGGTAAGGACCGCCCGGCCCGTCACCCCGTCCCAGACCTTCACCGTCCCGTCCTCTGAGGCGCTGGCCAGGTGCTTGCCGTCGGGACTGAAGCACACGCTGAAGACACGGCCAGCGTGCCCGGTGTAGGTCTGCTGGTTGCTCGTAAAGAGTGTGTAGAGATACCGATGTTCCCAACCGCGGTACTCCGGGCGGGTCGAGTTCAGGTGCTGCATCGCCACCACGACATTGTTCTCGTTCCAAGCTGCTTGCGATAGCTTCAGCTGGCCGGCATAGAGCAGCCCCTCTGCCCGTTCCCATTCGTGCTCGGCCACCTTGCGCGCCGCGGCTTCCTCCAGGACCGCTTTCTCCGCATCGCTTCGTGCCGTGATGGCATCGTTGCGCTCCCTCGCCAATCGGTCGAGGAAGTACACGGCGAGGGTTCCCAGCAGCATGGCCGCCAACACGCTCACGGCCAAGAGTGCCGCCGCTGCCGGTCGTCGTCGCGTCCACTTGCCCAGCCGCTCCACAGTGCTCGCCGGCCGTGCCGCAATCGGCTCACCCGCCCGGAATCGTCGGAGGTCGTCCGCCAGTCCCGCCGCGCTCGCGTACCTCCGCGATGGGTCTTTGTGCAGGCATGTCAAGCAGATCGTTTCCAGGTCGCGCGGCACCTTCGCGTTCAGGTGAGCCGGCGGCACCGGGTCCTCGCTCACCACCTGCATCACCGTGTCCAGCGCCGTCGCCGCTCGGAACGGCGGCCGGCCCGTCAGGCACTCGTACAGCACCGCCCCCAGCGCGTAAACATCGGCCAGCGGGCCGACCTGCCCCGACCTGCCGCCCGCCTGCTCCGGCGCCATGTACGACGGCGTCCCCATGATGGCGCCCGATTGCGTCTGACCCGCTTCGTCCAGCTTCTTCGCCAACCCGAAATCCGTGATCTTCGGCGTCCCATCGTTGGAGAGCAGCACGTTCGCCGGCTTCAGGTCGCGGTGAATGACGTGCTGCTCGTGCGCCGCGTGCATCGCCCGCGCCAGCGTCTCCACCAGCGCCGCCGCCTCGCGCGCCGGCAGCGGCGTGCCGTTGAGCTTCTGGGCGAGGCTGCCGCCGCCGCAGAACTCCAAGGAGAAGAACGGCTTTCCGTCGTGTTCGCCGACCTCGTAGACCTGCACGATGTTGGGATGCTGCAAGCGCGCAATCGCTTCCGCCTCCGTCTGGAAGCGCGCCAGGTCCATCGCGCCGGCGTGGCTGCCCGCCAGGATCATCTTCAGCGCCACTAGCCGATTCAGCTTCCGGTGCCGTGCCCGATAGACGACGCCCATGCCGCCCTGTGCGATCTTCTCCAGCAACTCATAGTCGCCGAAGGAGCGCCTCCCCAGGGGCGGGTCGTCTCGGGGCAAGGTGTCATCGGAACGCCTTGCGGCCGTTACGCCGGCAACCGGCGACGGTAGGCCGGCGTTCTCCTCCAGCCAATCGTCGCCGAGTTCAGGGAAGCGGGCGCGGTAGTCATCCGGTGTCACCGCTTGGCCGCGGCCGCGGCGGTAGTCGGCGTCTAGCGGCACCAACTCGCGCAGCAGCGCCGCCCGCTCGGCCCCCTCCCAGCCGGCGACGAAGTCCTCCAGGCGCGGGGCGACGCCGGCGCGCCAGGCGGCCTCGAAGCGGTTGCACGCCACATTGATCCGACGGCCCAGCGCCGGCGGCACCTCCCCGACTCGCCCCAACGACTCGCTCACGGTGCCAGCTCCTTTTCCCAGGTGTCACGGATCACTCGCAGCTTGCGCTTGACCGTGCGCGCCACGCACCCCAGCCGGGCGGCGATCTCCTCGACGGAGTACCCTTCCATCCGCAACAGCGCCACCGACTTCAGCTCGGGGTCCTTCAACTCGGCGTCGTCGAGGATGCGCAGCAGCCGCTCGCACTCCTCGCTCATCTGCGCGGCGAACTCCGGCGTCGGCTCGCGGCCGAGCACCTGCCCCAGCACCGAATCCTCGTCCGGATCATTGGGCGTGTCGTCGGCAAAGTGCGCCCCGCCGCCACGCTTCTGCCGGCCCTCGTCGCGGCGCAGGTGCCTCGCCTTACGGGCGGTCATCAACACCAGCAGCCGCCAGAGGCCGCCGCGGTCGGCGATGTCGGAGAAGCGGCCCTGCTCGGCACTGCGGCAGAAGCTGTCGAAGGCGCTCAGGGCCACGTCCTCCTCGTCGGCGGCGCGGCGCGGGGTGCCTCGCAGCCGCTTGCGCGCCAGGCCGACGAGGCGGCGGAAGTAGCGCTCCCAGAGTTGCTGTGCCGCGGCCGGGTCACCGGCCTGGAGTTCACCCAGCCAGCGCGTGACGGACCCATCAGCGGACGACATCGGCAGGGTACTCCCGACGGGGCTAGAGCGGGATGGAACGTGGCCCCGATTATACGCCACGCGGCGCGGAAGCGATAACGAATTACCCGGCGCGCTCGGTTTCATGGCGGACGGCGGCTCGAAAGTCCGGAAGAGGCGACGATCACTCTTCAGGGACATGCCCGAATGCGTCCGCGAGGGGACACACAATCCGGGCCAGGCCGGCGCCCGCCTTCGCTCCTTTTTTCTGTCCCCTGCCCGGCGGGTTCGGTCATGTCGCTGATAGTGCCAGTGTTCGATTCGCACGGCGGCAACCCGAGTCCTTCGATCCTCGTGACTTTCGCAGGGAGACGTCCCATGATGTCGTTCACGGCTCAACGGCCGATACGATTGGTGTCCGAAGCCCCGGCTGCCGGGCGAGGTCAGGCGTGGTTGCGCTTTCTGACGGCCCTGCTGCGAGCCCTGTCCCTTGCGGCGGCATGAGGCCCCCCCGTCGTCTGACCACGACCCGTTCCCCGGCAGGAGGGCAGGGCCGTCCCCTGTCGCCGGCAACCCTGGAAAAGAAAAGGAAAAGAAAAGGGGGAAAGAAAAGGGGAAAGAAAAGGGGGAAAGAAAAGGAAAGAAAAGAGGGAAAGAGTAGAGTCGAGAGGTGGCGCGGTAGTTTAGGGGAGCCTTGCGTGTTGCCGGCCCTTTCGGTTGCCGGTGCCCGAGTATCACCCCTTGCCCCGTCTCCACCTCCCGCTCATCGAACCGGACGGGCGGATTTCCCGCATCCGGCTCTCCGACAAGGTATCACGCCTTCGC
>DATFNV010000606.1:0-5860 GCA_035266225.1 Gemmataceae bacterium | reverse complement strand
CAGCAGGGCGTCGATCGGCAGCAACCCGGTCATGATCGCCACGAAAATGCCGATGGCGATGGTGCTCTTCCAGGGCGTGCGGAAGCGCGGGTGGACGTCGGCGAAGAATGACTTGGGCACCAACCCGTCGCGGGCCATCGCCAGGAAGACGCGCGGGGCGCTGAGCATCATGACCAGCAGCACCGACGTGATGCCTGCCACGCCGGCCACCGCGATGATGAGCTGCGCCCAGCCGAGCCCGGCGTCTTTGAAGGCGTCTGAAACGGCGGCCTCCTTGCTCAATTGTTTGTAGGGAACCATGCCGGTGAGCACCGCCACGACCCCGATGTAGAGAATGGTGCAGACGATGAGCGAGGCGATGATGCCGATGGGCACGTCGCGTCGGGGGTTCTTGGCCTCCTCGGCATGGGTGGAGACGGAGTCGAAGCCGATGTAGGCGAAGAAAATAATGGCCGCCCCCGCCAGCACGCCGACCGGCTCGCCCGCCGGGTTTTCCTGGCCCAGGATGGGGATGCCGAAGAAGCTGACTCCCGTCCAGCCGTAGGGGGCGAAGTCCCCCGTCCAATTCTGCCTCTCGACGAAGTACGCTCCGACGACGATCACGAACAGGACCGCCGCCACCTTGATGCCGACCATGACAGCGTTGGCACCGGCACTCTCGCTGATCCCCTTCACCAACACCGCCGCGACGAGAAACACGACCAGGATCGCCGGCAGGTTGAGCATCGCCCGCTGCGGGTTCTGAATCTGTGCCTCCACGACAGAATCGCCCACCGAGCCCACCACGACGGTCTTCTGCTCTCGTTGCTCTCGGTAGGTGAAGGCCCAGACGATCCCGTTAGCGGGCTTGGTTTCGCCGTCGGCCCAGGTAGCCGCTTTCGCTTTCGTCTCCATCACCTTTTGAGTGACCGTCATCGGGAAGGAGTCTCCGTCCTTGATCCGGGCTTCGGTCTTCGGAGACCCGACGGCCCCCACGACGACGTCCTTCGACACGACCTTTACGACCTTTCCGTCGCGCTCCTCCTCGTTGACGGTGAAGACCCAGAAGTTCCCCTTGGCCGGCCCCTCGATCCCATCAGCCCGCGCCGGCTTCTCCTCATCCAACTCCTTCTGGACTACCTTGATCGGATAGTCCGCGATGACATTGGGCAAAAGGTGTCCCTGGTCATACTTGTGCGGCGCCCCGGATACCACCATCGGCACGGCGATGCCGAGCTTGAGCAGCACGCTCTGAAAGTAGCCCGACCAGCCGGTGGCGACGGTGGCGGCCCCCACGGCGTACTCCAGCACCAGGTCCCAGCCGATGATCCAGGCGAACAGCTCGCCCATCGTAGTGTAGGCGTAGGTGTAAGCGCTGCCGGCGACGGGGGCCATCGAGGCGAACTCGGCGTAGCACAGCGCCGCGAAGATGCAGGTCACGCCGGCGACGACGTAGGACAGCATCAGGGCCGGCCCGGCCACGTCCTTCGCCGCGGCCCCGGTCGCGACGAAGATGCCGGCGCCGATGACCGCGCCGATGCCCAGGGACGTCAGCGTGATCGGCCCCAGCACCCGCTTGAGGCGGTGTTCGCCCGCCATCTCGTCGAGCAGCACCTGCAACGACTTCCTACCGAACAGTTGATTTTGCAACGACATCTGAGGGTCTCACCCGTTGGAGAGGAAGCCCGACCATATTGGCGCAGCACACGCCCTGGGAGTAACTACCGGCCGCGGAGAGAATGTAACAGCCGGCCCGACCGTCGGCAAGCGGCTACGATTTGCTGTCCAAAATGAGCGTGACCGGGCCGTCGTTGACCAGCTCGACCTGCATCATGGCCCCGAAGCGCCCCGTCGCCGCCGGCACCCCCAGCGCCTTGATGCCGTTGACGAACGCCTCGTACAGCGGGATCGCGACCTCCGGGCGGGCGGCGTCGATGAAGCTCGGCCGCCTTCCCTTCCGGCAGTCGCCGTAGAGCGTGAACTGGCTGACCACCAGCACGCCGCCGCCGACGTCGGCCACGCTCCGGTTCATCTTGCCGTCGGCGTCGTTGAAGATGCGCAACCCGACGACCTTGTCCGCCAGCCAGGCCGCTGCCTCGGCCGTGTCCGCGTGCGTCACCCCTAGCAGGACGAGCAGGCCGCAGCCGACCTCGCCGACCGTCTCCCCGTCGATGACCACGCGGGCCCGAGACACCCGCTGAACCACGGCGCGCATGAATCACCTGCTGGACAACCGGCCTGGTGTTTTCGTCCGCTTGCGTGCAGATTATAGTAGCGGCGCGCCGTTTCGGCACGAACTGGCCGCTTGCGGCTTCGCAGGTCATGCGAAGCCGCAAGCGGCCCACAGAGGGAAATCGATATGGCTCAGCAGGATTACACGCCCCACCAGCAGAAGATCATCAAGCGCTACTACGACAACCAGGACATCCTCATGGTCCAGCGCCTGGCGGAGCTGGTCGGCGAGCTGTACCTGACCCAGGGGAAGAAGCGCCAGAAGGCCTGGGCCGGTGCCGTCACGGCGATGCAGAAGCTCGCCGTCCCACAGGCGCGCATCGACCACCTGGTCAAGCAGGACAACCCCGCCCTGGTCGCCGAGTTGGTCAAGGAGCTGGAAGGGCAGAAGTAGCCACGGCTCGCCGTGAGTCAGTAAGGGACGAAGAGAAGCCAGCCGATCCCCAGTGCCAGCGTCAGGACGGTCACCGGGACGCCTATCCTGGCGTAGTCCCAGAACGAGACGGTGACGCCCTCGCGCCGCGCGTTCTCGACCACGATCAGGTTGGCCACGGACCCCAGCACGGTCAGGTTGCCGGCCAGGGTGCTCGACATCGCCAGGGCCAGCCACGCCGTCTCGCGGTTGGCCGCGGGCACCGCCCCCAGGATTGGCTCCAGCAGCAGCACGGCTGGGACGTTGCTGACCACGTTGGAAAGCGCCGCGGATACCAGGCTGAGCAGGTCCACCGGTCGCCCCAGCAGCCAGCCCCAACCCTCGATCCCCCAGCGCGACACGACGTGCATCCGGAAGGCGTGGACGACGACGAACAGCCCGGCGAACATGACGAGCAGGCCCCAGTCGATTTGCCGGTAGACCTTCTCCGGCTTGACCCGCCCCAGCAGTAGCACCGCCGCCGCACCGAGGGCGACCAGCTCCAGCGGCAGCGGCGTGAAGAACAAGACCACCGCGACGACGGTGACCGCCACGCTCTTCCAGCGCAGCCAGACCTGCGCGGCGCGCGCCGGGCGCCTGCCGCCCGGGGCGGGGGAGTCCTGCGGCGGCGCGGTGAAGCGCAGGCGGCCGCGGCAGACGAGGGCGACGACGAGAAAGTTGACGCCGAGGCCGAGGGCCGCGACGGGCATCAGGCGGGCCGCGAAGCGCAGGTAGGAGATGCCTGAGTGAGAGCCGATGTAGATGTTCTGCGGGTTGCCGGTGATGGTGCCGGTCGAGCCGATGTTGGCCGCCGTCGCCAGGGCGATCAGGTGCGGCACCGGGTCGCAGCGCAGCCGCCGCGCCAGGTGCAGCACCAGCGGAGTCAGGGCCACGCACACCACGTCGTTGATGAGGAACGCCGACAGCACGCCGGACAGCAGGGTCGTCACGGCCAGTAGGCCGTGGGGGGAACGAATACGCGACAGGGCGACTCCCGTCAGCCAGGCGAACACACCCGACAGCCGTAGGAAGCCGACGACCACCATCATGCCGAAGAGGAGGACCAGCGTCTTGTAATCGATCGAGTCCTGGGCCGTCGCCTCGTCCAGGGTCAGCAGGCCGGTCACGAGCATGAGCGTGGCGCCGACCAGGGCGATGCCGGCCCGGTCCACGCGCAGGCCCGGGACCTTGCCCAGCGCCAACCCCGCGTAGGTGGCGGTAAAGATGGCGGTCGTGAGCCAGAGCGCTGCTGATCCGTCCAAGGGGTCGCTCCCGTCACGTGGCCGGCCGCCCCTGGCCACTCGCGGGGCGGGCGGGTCGCGTTTCCGGCATGGACAGCAGGAACAGACCGGCCGCGGCCGCGGCGATGCCAGCGAAGGTGTAGAAGAAGCCGTCGTAGCCGAGGTGGTCAGCCAGCCAGCCGGCGCCGAGGGGGCCGACGACGCCGCCGACGGCGAGGGCGTTGGCGATCAGCCCCTGGAGGGCGTTGAAGCGGCGCTTGCCCCTCGTCAGGTCGGCGATCATGGCCACCACGGCGACCCCGTAGACGCCGGCGCCGATGCCATCTAGCGCCTGAAGCGCGACCAGGCCCCACGGGTCCTTCGTGAGGGTATAGAGGAAGATGCGCAGCGGCAGCGCCAGGAAGCCGACCGCGAAGGCCGGCTTCCGCCCCCAGCGGTCGCACAGCCGGCCGGTCGCCAGGGCCACGGGGATCATGACCGTCTGCGCCAAGAGGACCACCGCCGCCACCTGCACGTTGGTGCCGCCCAGCTTCGTGATGTAGGCGCCGACGAACGGCATGACCGGGGCGTTGGCCAGGTGGAACAGGGCGGTGGCCGTGAAAAGCACGACGACCCGGCGGTCGCGCAGCAACTCGGCCAGTCCCGCCCGTGTCTCGCCTGGGGCGCCCGTTCCCGACGCACGCTCCTCGTCCAGTTCGCCGGGGCGGATCAGGAAGACCGACGCGGCCGTCGAGGAACCCGGTCAGCGCGTTGACGAGCGGGTCGTTGAGCAAATCGGGGAGGGACTCGGAAAGGGGACGCAGTTCGTAAAGACAAATTGTCTTTACGAACAACGAAGCTCTGCGGCGTTGGGGGCCTGGGGAGCCGCTGAGCCTGGAGTACCGTGATGGCCCCCAACGTCCGCAGAAGCGGCTTGTTCGGCTGGGCTACGGTAATCCCAGAGCGACTTTCAGACAGCCGTCGAGTTGCTGCACCATCGCTGGCGACAACGAACCGAGCGTCTGATCGACGGCGTCCGCATAAACGGTTGCGAGCGCCAGGCAGGATGCAACGGAGTCGCGGGTGAGCCCGGTGGCCTGTCCTTCCGGGGCGGTCACAGCGATGAACAGACAGGCGGGATCGCTCGCCATGGACAGGTTGCCGGTGATCTCAGCCACCACGAGCGTACCAACCACCGCCGAGTAGCTGTCGGCCTGCACCACGACAGCAGGCCGTCTCTTGCCCCGAACCCCGGATGGGTGGGGAAAGCGGACGAGAACCACATCGCCCCGGTTCATGGCTTCTCCGGCAGCCGGTCGTATTCATCCATTTCCTCCCAACCAATCCCCTTACCCGTTTCCCAGGCGAGGGCTTCGAGTTCTTCGCGCGTCCACGGGCTGTCGTCGTACTCGTCGGCCGTCAGGCGCTCGTACTCCTCGACCCGAAGCAACACGAAGGTTTCCTTAGTCCGGGGGTTCCTCGCGCGCGGCGGGGCACCCCCGGGCGTGTTCAGCAATCGGATCTGGTCGTCGGTCAACTCGATCATGGCCGGCTCCTTTCTCGCTTCACGGTACACCACCACCGGCCAAGCTGCAAGGCAATCGTGCGCGGCTGTCAACCGCTCCTCCCTCACCGACCGTGACCGCCCTGCGCCGCCTCACGCGGAAGCGACCTTGGCGACGGAAAAAACAGCTATTCGTGTGGCTGGTTAGCACGGGCCAGAAAAGGCCAGAAAAGGAGCCAGAGTAGAGTCGAGAGGTGGCGCGGTAGTTTAGCAGCCCGTTGAAAAACCCCTCCAGCAGCCGAAGCTCGACTGCTGGAGAGGCGGATTTCTCCGCATGAGGTTCAGCTTCTCGGGACTTTTTCAACGGGCTGCTAGGGGAGCCTTGCGTGTTGCCGGCCCTTTCGGTTGCCGGTGCCCGAGTATCACCCCTTGCCCCGTCTCCACCTCCCGCTCATCGAACCGGACGGGCGGATTTCCCGCATCCGGCTCTCCGACAAGGTATCACGCCTTCGC
>DATFNV010000605.1:0-9775 GCA_035266225.1 Gemmataceae bacterium | reverse complement strand
GCGAAGGCGTGGATCGGGTAGTGGCCGGAGACGCTGTCCCCGGCCGGACGGACCTGGAACGCGAGCTTCGTCGTCGCCTTCGGCTGGAGCGCCAGCGGCACGTCCCCGGCCGGTTCCGACTTCCAGCCGTCGATCAGGCCGAGCCGGACGGCCGCGTCGATCGATCGGTCACCCAGGTTGTCGGCAATGACGCGGACCTCCAGTGGCGTGTCGGCGCGGGTGATCTCGTCCGGGCCCTCGATCCGCACCCGTAGCGGCCCGGCCGTATCGACCGGTGGGTCGAAGGCCGGTGCGACGGCCGGGAACAGGACGGCGGCGATGACCGCCCAGGGGCATGAGAAACGGGTCGGTTTCATTGGAGTCTCCCGAAGCCGCAAGAGGGTACGTCCGCCCCCACTCCCGGGCCAGCAGCTGGCCGAGGCGCCCGGTGCGGCGCTCGCGGTAGGTCTCGACCAAACAGTCGGTGAGTCGTTGATGCTCCCCAGATCGCGGTCCCAAACAACGCTCTGGTCTTCCCGGCCGTCCCGCGGGGCAACGGCTTCATTTCCAGTGCCGCCCCCAGCCACGCGCCGGCATGCTCTGCGGCGCGCCGTCGCGTTTCACGACGGCCGGGGCGGCGTTGAAGTTTTCGTTGACCGCCAGGCGCTGGCTGAGGAAGCCGTCGGAGAGGCGGCCCCGGCCGGCCGACGGCGCCTGCTGCCTCTCCGGCGCCGCCGGCGGGACGCGGTCCATGACCGGCAGACTCCCGGCCACGCACGGCAGCGGAAGACACAGCAGGACGAGAGGAACAACGAGGGTTTTCATCTTCCTTCACCTTGCCGCGAGCGGGGGACCTGTGCCCGCGGGACGGATTCGGCCTTCCCCCTGTGGGCAAGTGGCATGCCGCTTGCCTCTGACGGCGGAGAAGTTGGTCCTCGCCCCCGCGCCGCCGCCTTTGGGGCGGTGCGCGAAGGCCCAGGCGTCGCCCTGGGGGTGCGGAAACAGTCCAAGGGTGGGCGGTCACGCACAGGCGGACGGGGCTGAGAGGAGGCCATCGCGGGGAGCCTGGCACTTCGGCGCGCTCACCCGCTCACCCCGGACTGTTGACAGCAGCACCTTCGCGAGGGCCCAGCGGCAGACTGGCCACCAGGCTGGGTGATGGCGGGGTTTGCGGTCTTGGCCGCAGGCGTTTCCCCGTCAGGGCCAGCCCGGACCGCCGACAGGGTGACACGCAAAGGCGCTGCCGGTGCAGCCGTTCGCGACCCAGCAGGTGCGCTGGCTGCCCGGGCCGTTCCGAGAGGCGATGGGACTCGACCGCAAGTCCCTGCTGGCGCTCCACACCGACCGGCTACGGCACACCTTCCGCGCCAACGCCGGGCTACCCGCGTCCGCCAAACCGCTGGGCGGCTGAGAGGCGCCGACCTGCGAAGTGCGCGGGCACTTCGTCGGGCACTGCCTTTCGGCCTGTGCCCTCAGGTACGCCGGTAGCGGGGGCGTGCGGCTGAAGGAGAAGGCCGGCTACGATGGCCGGGCTCCCGGTGCGGCAGGTTGATTACCCGACGGATCGCGCTCCCCACCGCGCCACTCTCCACCGGCCGGCCCTGTCGCGGGAACTGCCCGTAGGCCCGGTGGCCGGCCTCCAGGTGCTTCGCCCGGTAACCCAACAGCTGGACCCGGAGGGCAAGGGCAAGGCGGCTGGCGCCGCACCGGCGGTGTGGAGACGCTCTGGCGGGGGCCAGTCAAGGCGCCGAACCGGGCGAGGTCCTACGGGGTTGGCGCAGCGCTCGTTGAGAGCAAGGCAAATACCACTAATATATATTATTATAGTGATTTTCTTCTTATGTATCTATTATTAGTCACTCAGACAGGGGGGGGAGAAGACGACAAGGGCGCTGGTGCGAGCAGGAGGCCAGCGCTTGAACGGGACGAAAATGACGTCTGGAAGTGCCCCCGAAGGGATAGATGAGCGTTCGCAAGCGTTTGTCGTCGGCGCCACGGGCGGTGAGGAGGTCGTGCGAGGTCCTCCCTAATCATGCGCCATGACACTCCGCACAACCTCCGCCATAGCCAGGTGGTTGTCGCCGGGGAAGGGGCCGGTCCCGCTCGCGGCCGTCGGGTCGTAGCCCATCACCGCGGTCGCCACGGCGTCGGTACACACGGCGTTGCGGCCGGCCAGCAGCAGCCCGGGCGCCTGCCGCGCCAGCTTGAGCCACGGCCCCTCGCCGCCGGAAACCGTCTCGATGCCGTCGATGATGGCCAGGTCGATCGGCCGGATGCCGACCGCGTCTACCGTGTGACGAGGGACCCGGTGCGAGGGCTGGCGCGGCCGGTCCGCCAGCTCCTGCGGCACGCCGTCGGCCGGCCGCACGGCGCCCTTGTGGAAGACCTCCACGCGGGCGCTGGTGCTCTCCTCGTTGTCCTCGTGCTGGCTGTACAGGGCCGTCGGCGTGATGCCGAAGTTGTTCTTCAGCGACAGCGTCACGCCCGCCGTGGCGTGGTTCTTCAGCTTGGCTAACGACACGTAGACGTCGCAGTCCACGTAGGCATGGTTCAGCAGGTAGGCGGGGTACAGGCTGCCGCCCCAGGGCACCTTCACCTCGTGGTAGCGCTTCCCCTGGCCCTTGTTGCGGGTGTCCTCGTACTCCACCTTGGCCGACAGGGCGGACAGCGCCCGCAGGTCCCAGCCGACGTCCTTGAGCAGGTCCTCCAGGGGACCCTTCTGGTACGTGGTCTCGACGATCCGGATGCGCCGGGCGCCGGCCTGGTCGAGCAGGGTGGTGGCGGCCAGGACCACGTGAGGATGGGTGTGGTACGTGCGGCTGGCGGGCAGGTCCAGGATCTTCTGGCGGGGGTTGCCGGTCAGGTTCACCTTGACGCACACCGTCTTGCCGGCCACCAGCTTGCGGAGGCCACCGAGCTGGTCCATCATCGTCTGCAGTTGCTCCAGCACGTCCTTGAAGTCGTAGGCCTTGCAGCGGCTGATGCTGACCGGGGAAGCAGGGGCTCGGTCGGCACCCCGCACCGCTGGCGCTGCCGCCAGGCCGAGGGCCGAGGCCCCCGCGACGACCGAATCCCAGAGGAACTCCCGACGAGTCAAGCCCTGGCTCATGCCGATACTCCTGAGAAGTGTCGCGCGAGCGAATGTTCGTTGACCGCCGCCGCCGACCATGTTATCACACACCAGTAGACGGGGACACTGTGGGGGGAGGCGAAACCGTGAGCGGCGGGCCGATGTCCATCCTGTTGACGGGTGCCGCCAGTGGCCTGGGCCGCGGGCTGGCGCTGCACTTCGCGGCCCAAGGCCACCGCCTCCTGCTCACGGACCGGAACCTCGACGGGGTGCGCGAAACCGTCGGGCTGATGGGCGCCGCGGCGGAGCGGGCCACGGCCCACGCGCTGGACGTCACGTCGGCCCAGCAGGTGCGCGACCTGTTCGCGTCGCTCGGCGGCCAGCCGATCGACCTGCTGATCAATGACGCCGGGGTGCAGCACGTCGCCCGCCTGGAGGAGTTCGCCGAGGAGCGGTGGGACCAGCTGCTGGACGTGATGCTGAAAGGCCCGTTCCTGATGACGCAGGCGGTGCTGCCGAGGATGCGGGCGGCCGGCTTCGGCCGGGTCGTCCACATCGGCTCGATCCACGCGCTGGTGGCCTCGCCGTTCAAGGCGGCGTACGTGGCGGCCAAGCACGGGTTGCTGGGGCTGAGCAAGGTGGTGGCCCTGGAGACGGCCGACGCCGACATCACGATCAACACGGTCTGCCCGTCCTACATCCGCACCCCCCTGGTCGAGGCCCAGATCGAGGCGCAAGCGCGGGAACACGGCATTGGCGAGCAGGAGGTCATCGACCGCATCATGCTGGGGCCGATGCCCAAGGGGAGGTTCATCACCGTGGAGGAAGTGGCGGCGACGATCGAGTTCCTGGCCGGCCGCGAGGCCCGCAACATCACCGGACAGACCATCGTCATCGACGGCGGCTGGACCGCCCGTTAAGCGGCGCCGCCGCCTGCCCAGCACCCGCCCTACGATCGCCCCCGCGGCATCAGGACGTGCCAGTAGTCATCGCCGCCGGCGGCGATGACCGGGGCTTCCGGCCCGGTCACCCCCAACCGGAGCGTCACCTCGGGTTCCAGCGCCGCCAGTAGTTCGATGAGGTCGTTGGCCTTCAGCGCCACCTCCACGGCGGCTCCCGATAACGGCAAACGCCCGCGGACCCGGGCACGCCCCTCCCCGGGACGGCACGACTCCAACAATTCCGGGCCCAGCTCGAAGCGGCCCAGCAACCGGCCGCCCTGCGGCCGCGCACCGCCGCCGCCTGCCGCACCGCCGACAGGAACGGCCCCACCCGGACCGGGAAGTGGTGCTGCGGGGACGCCGGGGTGCGGCCCCCGTGGAGTGGCAAATCAGCGGTCTTGCGGGACGTCATGAGCATGCCCCACGGCCGTTCGGGCTGGGGCGCTCTTCTCCCTGGGCAGCGCCGAAGCCAAGGGCGTAAAGGCCAGGCGCCGCTTCGTCCGGGTTTCGCCGCACGGCTCTTATCCCGAGCAGCCTCTCTCCAGTGCGCGGCCGACAAACGCGGCGAGGGCGGCCACCACCGGCTCGACGCGGCGGGCGGCGTCAGGGAACAGCGCGCCGTTGAACAGGTTCAGGCAGCCGTGGGTCAACTCCGGCTCGAGTTGGTACTCGACGGGCACGCCCAGGGAGGCCAGGCGATGGGCGTAGGCCTCCCCCTCGTCCCGCAGCGGGTCGCAACCGGCCGTCATCACCAGCCCCGGTGGGAGCCATCGGAGGTCGTCGTCCGCGGCCAGCAGCGGCGACACCTCTGGCCGGCGCCAGTCGCGCGGGTCGGGCACGTAGAAGCCCCGGAACGCCTCGATGGCCCACGTCGTCAGGAGGTGGTCACGCCCGTAGTGCCCATGCGAGAGGCGGTCGGTGCGGGTCAAGTCAGTGGCGGGATACAGCAGTAGTTGGAACGCCACGGGCAGCCCCTCCTTGGCCGCCCGCATCGCGACCACGGTGGCGAGGTTGCCGCCCGCGCTGTCGCCGCCGACGGCTAACCGCCGGGCGTCGGCCCCGAGGTCGTCGGCGTTACGGGCGACCCACCACAGGGCCAAATGGGCGTCGTCCACCGCCGCCGGGAAGGGGTGTTCGGGGGCGAGGCGGTAATCGATCGAGACCACCAGCGCGCCGCTGTCGCGGGCCAATCCCCGGCAAAGGCTGTCGTAAGTGGCGATGCTGCCGAGCGTCCAGCCCCCGCCGTGGTAGTAGACCAGGGCGGGAAGCCGGCCGTCGCGCGCCAACTCCCGCCCAGGGGGCAGGTACATGCGGACGGGGATCTGGCGGTTGCGCGCGGGGATGCAGACGTCGCGAACGCCGCCCACCGGGATACGACTGAGCCTGTTAGCGGCCAGGACTTCCCGCAGCCCCCAGAGGTCCGCGACGCTGTTGCGCGTCATCTGATCGAGCGGGTTGCCCAGGCGCCGGATGTCGTCCAGCACCCGCTGAAGCTCTGGCGCCGGGCGGTACGGCCGCGTGCTGTCCATGACCCCTCCCCTCACCGCTGCTGACCGTGGGTGTTCGTTGGCCATCGCAGGTAGCCGAGCGGTTTCAGCATCTCCGGCAACAGCCTGACCCACGGCGGTCGGGTGCCCTGGGCTCCGCTCTTGATCCCGGAGATCGTGTCCCGCCGCACCTGCTGGGCGTAGTACCCCGTCAGAAGGGCTGCCCGCGACGGCCAGCACCGGGCCGTGTTGTAGAACTGTGTGAAGCGCAGGCCATTCCTGGCGAGGGCGTCGAGGTTGGGGGTCGCGATTTCGCCGCCGTAGCACCCGGCGTCGGAAAACCCCATGTCATCGGCGAGGATGATGAGGACGCTGGGCTTCTTGGCCGTCTCAGCGGCGCGGGCCCTCCCGCCAACGGACAGGGCCAGCGCGGTGACAAGCAAGTGGGTAACGACGGTTGCGGTGGGGAGGTACAGGACGCTCATGGGAGGGTTCCCTCGGGTTCCGGCCAGCGCCCGCCACGGAACCAGGCAGGCGGCCGTCCCCGGTGAGGCGGGATGAGGTCGCCCGCCGCAGCAACGCGGGCCGTGGCCGCGCCAGTCGGGTGTGGGCCTTCTGCTCCCGGGGAGGATGCGTCGCCACTGCCGCATCCTACTGGAGAGACGCGAACCCCGCAATGCGGGGCGCGGCGGCCTTCACGGGTCCCTCTTCGTCGGCAGCACGGCGTTCATCGCCTTGCGCCACGCCTCTAGCTCGGGCCGCATCGCCGCCGCCGTGGCCGCCGGCTTCAGCTTCGAGGCGTCTAGGTCCTCGTACAGCTGCTTGTGGAGCGCGGCATCGAACTGCGGATTGGGCGTGTTCTCCTGGGCGCCGACCTCCTTGCGCCAGGCCCTGAGTCGGGCTTTCAGCTCGGCCGCCCACTTCGGCTCGGCCTGCGCAAGGTTCCGCGTTTCGCCGACATCCCGGGCCAGGTGGATCAGTTCAATGTAGCCGTCCTCGTAGTGCTCGATCAACTTCCAGTCGCTGTCGCGGACGACGCCTGCGGGACGGCCTCCCTGGTTGGTGTAGTGCGGGAAGTGCCAGAACAGGGAGCGGGTCGGTAGCTTGCCCCCCTCCAGCAAGGGGACCAGGCTGACCCCATCAAGTTTCTCCGACGGCTTGACGCCGCAAGCGTCCAGCAAGGTCGGCGTCCAGTCGGTCATGCTCACGGGTGCGTCCGAGGTTTGCCCCGCTGGGACGTGGCCCGGCCAGCGCACGATCCAGGGAACGCGTAAACCGCCCTCGTAGAGAAAGCCCTTGCCGGCGCGGAACGGCGTATTGTGCGTCGCGGGACTGTCCGGCGATTCCAGAACATGGAGGCCGCCGTTGTCCGAGGCGAAGACCAGCAGGGTCCGGTCGGCGAGGCGGAGTTCGTCAAGCTTGTCAAGGACCTGACCGACGCAGATGTCGAGAGTGTTCACCATGGCCGCGTAGGTCGGGTTGAACGCATCGCGATATTTCTTGACCAGCTCAAGTTTCGCCCCGAGTGGGATGTGCGGGTTGTTGTGCGCCAGATAAAGGAAAAAGGGTCGGCCCTTGTTGCTGTCCAGGAACTGGAGTGCGTGATGGGTCAGGTCGTACTCGCCCTTGCCCCCTTCCGTTTCGGAAGGGGGAGTATTGGCCTGGCCGGCATGGACGACATCAAACCCGTACTTGTCGGGGCCGAAGCCGGTGCCGCCCAGATGCCATTTGCCGAGGCACGCCGTGGTATAACCAGCCTCCTTGAGCAGCCGGGCGACCGTTTTCTCCTTCAGGGGGAGCTGAAGCTCGATGCGGGGGTGAAGCAGCTTCTGGGCCGGCGTGTCGGGGCGGCCGGGCAGGAAGGTGGTCAGGTGAAGGCGGGCCGGCGCCTTACCCGTCAGCAGCGCCGCACGGCTCGGTGAGCAGACCGGTTCGGCGTAGGCGCTGGTGAACCGAAGTCCCTGCCGGGCCAGCCGGTCGAGGCGGGGCGTGTCGTGATCCTTGCGGCCGTAACAGCCCAGGTCGTTGATGCCCAGGTCGTCGGCCAGGATAAAGACGATGTTCGGCCTGGCTTTACTCTCTTCCGCGCGGGCCGTGCCGTTGAGCCGCAGGGACGGCGCAAGCAGGGCCAGCAGGACGGGCAGGTAAGTCGTCGGCCGCATTGCGCTTTTCTCCTCGAATCGTTGGGCTTGCTACGGTTTGACGAACGCGGGGGTTGGTGACCGGCTGTGCCCGTTCTCACAGAGGTCGTTCAGCAATTCTGGCAGTTCCTCGACCGTGTCCAGCGAGCGCCCCTGGTCGTCGGTGAGGTCCAGGGCAAGCGGATCGCACGGAGGCTGGCGCTGTGCTCCGCACAATTCCACTGCGACGCCCCGATTCTATCCCAGCGGTAGGGGTCGGCAACCCGAGATCGATGGGGGAAAACCCTTGCAATGGCGCCTTCTGGGGCTAACCTCAGACGTGGGCGTCGTAGCCGCGCCCTGGAGGCGGGCCGTCTGGGAAGGGTCGGGTGACACGTCTTCTTACGGCGGCGCCGCATAACGAACTGGACCTGGACATAAAACCATATTGGAGATCTACAATGAAGTCTAGTCCCCTGGCGGTCGTCCTGCTCGTGCTCGCAGTCGCCGTCGGCATCCTGCCGGTCTCGGCCGCGTCTGCGGCCGAGTCGAAACCAGATGTCGTGTTCCAGTGGGAATACCACGTCCTGACCGAAGAGCAAGTGAGTGCCCTCGGCAAGAGGGACCTGACCGCCGGACTCAACAAGCTCGGCGACGAAGGGTGGGAGCTGGTAACGGCCGGGGCCCGTTACATCTTCAAGCGGCCCAAGGACCTGGCCCAGAAACAAGCGGCGGAGATCCAGCGCCAGGTCGCCGCCGCCGAGGCCGACGTCGAGGCCTGGAAGGACCGCGTGAGCTGGTCGGAACGCATGCTCAGGAAGGGCTACCTGACGGAGAAGCACGTCGAGGCCGAGCGGACGCAACTGAAGAGGGCGGAGGCCGCCCTCGACGTGGCGCGAAGGGCACTCCAGAACCTGCCACCTGCCCCGAACGAACCGGAACAGAAAGAGCCCAGCAGCGTGAAGTGATGTTCCCGAGCAAAGAAAAGTGAGCCGTCATGGACCCACAGAGCAATCCCGCGCCGCTGAGAACGATCACGCTCGAGGAGCACTACGCCACCGCCGCTTTCCTGCGGGGGCCGGGGCGCCGACTTCAGGACCAGGCCCAAGCGGCCCACGCCCATCCCCAGGTCACGGGGGGGCTACCACCAGCTGGTCGAGCAGCTGTGCGACCTCGACGAGCGAAGGATCGCCGACATGGAAGCCGCCCGGATCGACGTGCAGGTCCTCTCGCTGACGACCCCCGGCGTGGAGCAACTCGACGCGGCCGAAGCGGTGGCGCTCGCCCGCGATACCAACGACCGCCTCGCGGAGGCGGTGCGCCGTCACCCCAGCCGTTTCGCCGGGTTCGCCGCTTTGCCGACCCCGGACCCGGACGCCGCTGCCGACGAGCTGAAGCGCGTGGTCCGCGAACACGGTTTTAAGGGCGCCTTGATCAACGGCCACGCCCGCGGCCGCTACCTGGACGACGCGTTCTTCTGGCCGATCCTGGAGTGTGCCGCCGCACTCCGGGTGCCGCTGTACCTCCATCCGACACCGCCGCCGCAGCCGGTGATCACGGCCTCGTACACGGGGAATTACGCGCCGGAGGTAGCGGGCCTGCTGGCGACCGCGGCCTGGGGTTGGCACCTCGAGACCGCGACCCATGTCCTGCGCCTCATCCTCAGCGGGGCCTTCGACCGCTACCCGACCCTCCAGGTCGTGATCGGCCACCTGGGCGAGGGCCTTCCGTTCATGCTGCCCAGGCTCGAATGGGCTCTGCCCCCGGCAGTGACGAAGCTGGAGCGCCCGATCGGCGCCTACCTCCGCGAGAACCTCCATTACACGATCAGCGGCTTCAACTTCCTGCCGACGTTTCTTGACGTGTTGCTTCAGGTCAGCGCCGAGCGGATCCTGTTCTCGGCGGACTATCCCTATGCATCGATGGCCAGGGCGCGGGCTTTTCTGGATCAGCTCCCGGTGAGCCCAGCCGACAAGGAGCGGATCGCACATGGCAATGCCGAACGTCTCCTGCCGCGCTGACCGGTGGGACGACCGTTTACGCACGCCTGAACAACCGCCGTCTCGGCCCGACGTCGCTGGGGAACTCGGGTCTGGCTTTGAACGGGGCAGTCGAACGCCGTGGAAATCGTCGCCCCCAGGGCCGAGGGGTGATCCAACCGCATCGCAGGGGGAATGG
>DATFNV010000604.1:0-10994 GCA_035266225.1 Gemmataceae bacterium | reverse complement strand
GGGGATGAACGCATCGACCCCCGTGACATCATGCCCCTGGCGCAGCAGGTGCTCAGAGAGGTGCGACCCGATGAAGCCGGCGGCTCCCGTGACGACGCAACGCATGATGACTCCTTCCTCACACCGCGGCGGTCTGTCGCGCGGCGGCGGCGTTATCGACCAACTCCGGCGAGCGCACCAGGAAATTGCCCAGCGCCAGGTAGTCGAGCCGCCCGTCCTGGAAGCTGCGGATGGCGTCCGCCGGCGAGCAGATGATCGGCTCCTCGTGCATGTTGAAGCTGGTGTTGATCACGCTCGGGATGCCGGTCCGCTTTTTGTACTCGCTCAGGACGCTGTGGAAACTCGGGTTGGTGTCGGCGGAGACCAGCTGCGGCCGGGCGGTGCCGTCAACGTGGACGGCGGCCGGGCAGTGTTCGCGCATCCACGGGGTGCAGTCGAAGGTGATCGTCATGAAGCGGGCGGCGAATTCCGCCCCCTCGATGTTCTGGTAGCACAGGTGCCGGTCCTCGTAAAGCGTGGCCGGCGCGAACGGCATGAACTCCGTCCGCAGCAGCCGTGCGTTCAGCCACTGATTCACCTCGGGATTCTGCGCCTGGTACAGGATCGAGCGGTTGCCTAGCGCCCGCGGGCCGTACTCCATGCGCCCGTCGAAGCGCGCCACCACCTTGTCGTCCGCGATCAGCCGGGCGATCTCGACCTCGATGTCCGGCACCCGCGCGTACGCCACCCCCGCCGAGCGCAGCGCCGCCTCGATCTGCGCCTCATCGTAATCGGGTCCCCAGTACACGTCGGCCGGCACTTCCGGCCGCTTGCCGTTCTGCACGAATTGCAGGAGTGCCGCCCCGGTGCCGCAGCCGCCGTCCCCCATGTTCGGATGAATGGTGATTCGGCGCACTCCCGGTATCTCATAAAGGCGCTGGTTCAGCTTCACGTTGGCGAACACGCCGCCCGACAGGACCAGCGTATCAAGCTTCAGCCGCTCGACGTAGGGGCGGACGTAGCGCACGGCCACCTCTTCGAGGACGCGCTGATACGCCGCGGCCACGTCGATCTTCGGGAACAGCGCCGCCAGCCGCCGCGCCAGGAACAGGTCGGACGAGCGCAGCATCTGGAAGCCCGCGTCGTCCCACACGAACAGGCTCCGCAGCACGTCGCCCAGCACCTCCGGATCGCTGTACGCCGCCAGGCCGACGATCTTCCCCTCGTGCCGGCCCGGCCGGAATCCCAGGGCCGACGTGACCGACTCGTAAAAAGTCCCCAACGAGTAGGGGTAATCGAGCGTGTGCAGCCGCCGCTTCTCGCGCTGCAGCGCCCGCGGCAGGTTGTGGAGGAACGAATGCCGCGGGCAAATCTCCTCGACTACCGGCGGGTTGACCCAGGGGTGCAGGTGCGCCCCGATCTCGCAGTTGCCGCGCCGGTGCAGGCCGCGCAGAACGTCGATGCCCTGGTCGCTGGTGGCGATGGGGTGGTCGAGGAGGTACGTCGGCCGGGTGCCGGTTTCCTCGAACACCTCGTGCAGGCGCGACAGGTGGCGGACATGCGTGACGGCGCGCTGCCGCGGCGACATGGGTGCCGACCAGTCGAATTCCTCCTCGGTGTCGATGGAAATCAGCAGCGTCGGCGGCATTCCCGTCCCCCGCCGCTTGCGGCTCAGCGTTCGCGCGAGCGCTAAGCCGCAAGCGGCACTATCTCCCCAGCAACACGTCGTACAGCGCCGCCATCTTTTCCATCCGCGCGGCGAAACTGTACCCCGTCTCGACGGTCCGTCGTCCCGCGCGCGCCAGCCGCGCACGCAGCTCGGCGTCGCGCAGCAGTAGGCCCAGCGCCTCACTCAGCCCCGCCTCGTCGCCCGCCTCGACCAGCAACCCGTTCTCCCCGTCGCGGACCAGGCGCGGCACCCCGGCAACGCGCGTCGCCACGACCGGCGTTTCCAGGGCCATCGCCTCCAGCACCACGTTCGGCAATCCCTCGCGGTGACTGCTGAGGGCGAACACGTCCATCGCCTGATACCAGAGCGGCGTGTCCGAGCGGTAGCCGAGCAGCGTCACCCGGTCGCCCCGGCCCAATTCATCGATCACCGCCTCCAGCCGCGGCCGTTCGTCTCCTTCGCCGGCAATCAGCAACTGCACGTCGAGCCCCCCCGACAGAAGCCGATCGACTGCCCGGATCAGCAGGTCGAACCCCTTCTCCGGCGACAGCCGGCCGACCGCGCCCACGACGAGCCGTTCCGGCGGCAGTCCCAGGCGCCGCTTCGCCGCGGCGGAGGACAGCGAGCGCTTGTACTCCTCGGTGTCGATGCCGTTTTCCAGCAGCACGCAGCGCCCTTCCGGCACGCCGCAGCCTCGGCTCTCGTCGTACAGGTCCGGCGACACGCACAGGACGCGCTCGTAGCGGGGCAGACAAAAGCGATCAACACGGTAGTATAAGGGGGTACGGCTCGTGTGCCTGACCCAGCCGTGGACCGTCGTCACCAGGCGCATCGGCCAGAAGCGGGCCAGGACCAAGCCGAGAGCGTTGCTCTTGTAGTCGTGGCCGTGCCAGACGGCGACGCGCTCGCGCCGACACAGGTTGAGCAACCCGACCAGGACGCGCCAGTCGGCGGGCCCGCGGTCGGGGACGGAGAGCAGCGGCGCGTCGCGCTCGTCGGCCCGGCGGCGCAACTCCTCGAAGCCGGGGTCGCCGGGCGGATGCATGTAGGCGCAGAGCATCCGGTAGCCGGCGCGCGCCAGGAAGCGCGGCGAGTTGAGGATGGTCTTCTCCGGCCCGCCGCCGACGCCGGTCACCACGCGGGCGTCGAGCACCACCGGCCGCCTGTCTCGCCGTGCCATTCGCTTCATTGCCCGAGCATCTCGTGGTAGAGGCGCCGGTAGGCGCCCAGCATCCGCGCCTCGTCGAAGCGCTCCTCGGCCCGGCAGCGCCCGGCCTCACCCATCGCACGCCGCAGCTCGCTGTCCTCCGCCAGCCGCAGTATCTGTCGCGCCAGTCCCTCGTCATCACCCGCTGCGGCCAGCAGTCCGGTGCGGCCGTCCTCGACAACTTCGGGCACGCCGCCGACGTTGGTGGACACGACGGGCAGTCGGGCCGCCATCGCCTCCAGCAGCGTCAGCGGAATCCCCTCGCTCACGCTGGTGAGCAGGGCCGCGTCGGCCCCGGCCCACAGTCGCGGCACGTCGGTGCGCAGGCCAAGGAGGCGGACGACCGAGTCGAGCTGCCGTTTGCCGACCAGTTCCTGAATCGCGGGGAAGTCCGGCCCTTCGCCGACCAGCACGAGGCGCACGTCGGGCCGACGCTGGGCCACGCCGGCCACGGCGCGGACGGCGGTGGCGTGGTCTTTGAGGGGATCGAGGCGGGCCACCTGGAGCAGGACGAAGTCGTCGGGGCCGACTCCCATCGCGCGGCGAGCGGCGGCCCGGTCGTCCGCCGTGGCGGTCCCGGAGGGGAGAGCTATGCCATTATAGATCACCCCGGCGCGCGCGGCGGGGATCCCCTCGTGGTCGATCAGCGCCCGCCGCACGGCGTCGCCGACGGCCACGACACGGTCGCGCCGCGCCAGGAGGGCACGGTTGGCGAGGACGCGCCGGGGCCGGCGGTAGTCGGGGAAGGTGCGGCCGTGCTCCGTGAATAGCACCGGCGGACGACGGTAGAACTGGCGAGCCGTGATGCCGTAGAAAAAGGGGGTGTACTGATGGGCGTGCAGCAGATCGACCCCGGCGCCGCGCATCCGCCGCGACAGGCGCCAGCAGCAGCCGAAGTCGAGCCCGGGACGCCGGCCGATGACGTGTACCTGGAAGCCCTCGCCGCGGAGCTGTTCGCCGAGGGTGCCGAGCTGTTCGAGGCAGAAGAAGACGAAGCGGAAGTCGTCGCGGAGGCGCCGGCCAAGCCGCGCCGCCAGGACTTCGGCGCCGCCGACGTTCAAAGTGTGCAGCAGGTGGGCGACGGTAGGAAGCGCGATGGGCAACGGTCAGTCCTCCCTTGAGCCGCTTGCGGCTTAGCGCTCGCGCCAGTTCCTCGGGACGAGCGCCCGCAGGAACGCCCCCAGTAACCCTCGCGGGCTTTTCAGCAAGGCCTTGACGCGCTGCTTCTGCGGCACGAACGCCGACGGCTCGCCGAAATCATAGGTCGCGGCCGGGCGCGGCGCCGACTCCGGCGGCCGTTCGCGCAAGAAGGCGTCGCGCGGCCCCTCGATCATCAGCAGGGCGACGGCCCGCGTCACCGTCCGCGTGGCGAAGCCCTCGAAGTCGGCCCAGGCCCGCCGCGAAAAGTCGTTGCCGCGCTCCAGCAGGCGGGCGCGGAGCGGCTCGTCGGCGTGCCGTGCCGCCAGCCGCATGACGTTCGCCTTGCGCAGCTCCTGCACCGCCCACGTTTCCGTCGGGTACTGCAACTGCTCGCGCCGGTCGAAGTAAGGCCGTTCATTATCGACCATCCACGCGGCGTAATGGAGCAGACTGGTCCGCGCGTAAGCGTAGGCCGTGTCCAGCTCGCCGGTTTCCGCCTTGAGCGCGAGGTAGCGATCCAGGGCCGAGAGAAAGACCGTGTACGACCAGCGCGCCTCGATGTTGAGCAGGTCGCGGGCCGCGATGGTGTCCGCGGGGTGGATCACGCGGTGGATCAGTTCCTCGGCCTTGTCGAGGTACGCCCGGCTTCCGGTGAGCAGCCAGCCGTCGAGCAGCGCGTTGACCGAGTTGCCGGCACCGCGCCCCGGCCCGTGATAGTCCGGGCTGTAGGTACTGCTCGCCAGCCCGGTCGGGCCGGGGTCGAGAAGGCCCAGGACGGTCAGGCGGCCATCATCCATGCGGATGACCCAGTCGGCCAGGCCGATCACCGCGTCCCGCGCGTCCGAGTCGCCAGTGAGGTAGTGGTAGTACATGAGGCCGGTCGTGTAGTTGTGCTCGTTGCCGGGGCCGCCGCCGTAGGAGGCGCCGGGCGGGCGGTTGGACTTCGAGTAGCTGCGGTGCGTACAGGTCGCTGCTGTGCGGTAGTGGTCGGTGTGCCAGAACAGCCCACCGCTGTAGGCCGCCTTGTCCCGGTCGGTGTGATAGATGTCGATGTCGATGACGTGCCGGGCCAGCGGGTCGAACAGGTCGAGCCAGCGGGCGTCACCGCTGCGCAGGTACTGGAAGATCATCCCATAAACGACATCGTACTGGTTGTTGTAATGCGAGACGACCGGCTTGGGACCCGGGTAATACGCGGCCTCGTGATCGGCGTAGACCTCGCCGTAGTGACGCCAGCCGTATTCGTCGATCACCTCGCGCTTGGCGAAGAAGCTGTTCGGGCCTGCGATGGCCTCGGCGAGCACGGAGGCGAGCGGGCCGTCCTCCTGGGGGTCGGCGGGCGTGAGGAATGGGACCGCACCCGAAGCGGCATACCATTCCGGCGCGGCGCGGACGCGGGCCGGTTCGTGGACCCAGGCGAGCGGCAATATCGGGCTGGTGTCCGGCGGCCCGAAGTGGAGCCAGACCGTGTGCGTCTTCTGTTCGCCGCCCTGCAACTCGAAGAACTTGAAGATCTCGTCGATGTCCGGCGGGAAGAGGCCCAGCGACAGAGACACGCCGTTCGCCCCGACCGCCTTGGGGAACTGCTGCCAGAACTCAGGAAGTGCTGCGGTCAACGTGGCGTCCCGGGTCCGCAGCGCGATGACGGGATTGGCCCGCAGACCGGTTTCCTCGCGCCCGCCGACCCGCACCCGGTAGCCCCGCAGGGTGATCGGCACCTGGCCGCGGTCATTGACGTGATTGACCCCCTGCCAACTCTCGCCGCCACTGGAGCCCTGGTAGATTTCCAACTCGCCGTCGAGTGATTGTGCGGGCCGACCGGGCTCCACAGTCCAGCAGACATCGCCGCCCGGGGCGGTAAGTTGCCATCCGAGTCCGAGGTAGAAGAAGACCGAGGCGTCGTCGCCGAGGTCCCACATGCCGCCGGGGTGCCAGGCGCTACCGGGGTTGTGCAGCGTCAGCCGCAAGCGGACGAGCCCCGTTCCGGCGAAGAAGCAGCAACGGCCAACGATGCGGAGCCGTGCGCGCCCGGAGACGATGCACTCAGAGCGGAGCGTGACACGCACCGGGCCGCGCGTCTCGACCGCCGTCTCGCACCTCCTCAGGCGCTTCCCCTTCCCACCGCGATCAAGCAGATCGATCTGGGCGGGACCGCCGAGGACTTCCCGGCCTCCTATCACCACCTGACGGATAGGCAGCGGATGTGTGCGGCCGAGGTGGAAGACGGCGGCGCCGGCGTCGATGACCAAGCCCTGCGGCGATTCATCGATGGCCAGCCGACTTCGCGGTTCTGGTGGCTCCCTGCGGCACAGCAGCAACTCGGATAACCCGTCGCGTCCGGCCGGCAGCAGGAAGTCGAGTAGCAGCCACTTCAGGCTGCCGTCAGGCCAGTGGGCGAGCGGCTGCGTCTGCAAATCGAGGGTCTGCCCGGCGGGGTCGGTCAGGACCAGTGAATCCGCCGGCGCCAGCGCCCCGCGCGGGAACGGGATGCCGGCGGTGATGGGCTGCGGGTGCGGCCGGTCGTGCGACCCTTCCACGATGAGGGGGATGGTCAAGGGATGGTCCGGTGGGGGCTGCGCGCCGGCCGCTTGCGGCTTAGCGTTCGCGCCATCCCTCGATGGCGCGAACGCTAAGCCGCAAGCGGCAGCACGGCTACCGTTTCTTGTCCAATTTCCACTGTTCGATATCGTTGAAGATCAGCAGCGGATCGACGCCGGCCTCCTTCAGGTTCACCCAGTGGCGGTGCGCCAGGAACGTGTCGAACTGCCACAGCGGGATGAGCGGCATCTGCTGTTCGAGCATGCGGTGAACGAGGCGCAGGCTCTGCTGCACCTCGCTGAAGTCGCGGCGATTCTTGGCCCGCTGCAGCACCGTTTGCAGTTCGCCATCTGTGTAACCCAGGTAATTGCTACCGTTTATATCCGTGCCTTCCGGGTCGAACAGCGAGGCCACCCAGTAGGCCTCGCTGGGGTAGTCGTGGTGGTAGTAGGCCAACTCGTACTCGTGCGACTGCTCCACGTCCTCGCGCAGCTTGTCCGGGTTGACCTCCTCGCATTTCAGCTCGATGAAGGTCTTGTCGTCGATCCGCAGCTCGTTGTTGACCGAGGTACACAGGTATTGCAGGCCGGCCCGGGTCGGCTGGTCGCGGGCGGCGTACTTCAGCGTCAACGTGATCGGCTCGCCGGCCTTCTCGACGGCCTTGCGCACCAGGGCCTTGGCCTGGTCCGGGTTGTACAACTCGTCCGGCACTTTGGGGTCGCACGGCCAACTCCCCGCGGGGAAGGGGCCGTTGAGCGAATGGTGCATCGTCGCCTTCGGCTCGTCGCGGAAGTACTTGTCGAGGATCATCTGGCGGTCGATGGCCAGGGCCAGCGCCCGCCGCAGGAAGGGGTTGCCCTTGATCACGCTACGGCGGTGGTTGACCGCCAGGAACCAGACGCGCCGGTTGGCCATCGGGCCGCGCACCACGACGGTATCGAGGCGGCGCAGGTCGTTGGCCTTCAGGGCGCTCAGGTCGAGCACCAGGTCGATCTTACCTTCCGCCAGGGCCTTCGCCGGGTCGTCCGCCTCGTCGGCGAAGTGCAGGAATTGAATCTCGCGGATGCGCGGCAGGCCGAGCTTCCCATCGCGGCTGGAGTATGCGGGGTTGGCGAGGAACAGGGCCGTCGGGCGATTCAGGATGACGATCGGCTCCTTCGACTCCTTGTACTTGAACGGGCCGCTGCCGACCAGCCACCGGCTCGGCTGCTTCAGGACGTTCTGCGACATCACCTTGAAGCTCATCAGCGACAGCGGGTCGAGGTAGCCCTGCTTGAGGCGCAGGCTCAGGCGGAACGAGTCGCCGCCGCCCTCGGGATCCGCGACCATGTCGTTAAAGATGGGACTGTAACCGAGCCAGCTCTCCTTGCGCATGGTCCTTAGCGTCTCCTTGACGTCGCCGACCGTCACCGGCGTGCCATCCGACCATGTGGCGCCGCGGGCGATGCGGAACTCGCGCCCCAACGGGATCAGTCGCGGCAGCGCCTCGGCCAGCGCCGGCTCGTAGCGCTGGCCGACGCCCGGCACCACGCGCAGCTTGACCAGTCCCTCGTACATCAGCTCGATCGCCCGCAGGTCGGCGTCGGTCGCCGCCTGGCCGGGGACCATGTTCACGGGCAATTCGCGGACGCCGACGCGCAGCACCGGGTGGTCCTGGTCCATGCGCGCCAACTCGTCGGCCAACTCGGGCAGGGTCGGGCAAATGTCGGCCGCCAGCTGCATCATCAGGCTCGCCTCCTGATGCTTGCCGAGTTCGCGCAGATGCTTGCCCTGGTTGAGCAGGCGCAGCGCCTGGCTGCGCAAGCCCCTGGCGAGGGGCTGAATGGCCTGGCTGCCGGAAAAGATCTCGTCGAGTTGGCGATACTGGTCGTGCGCCTTGCGCAACTGCTCCGGGGTGGCTTCGGGGGGGAGGCGGTCGTTGATCATGCCCACCAGGGGGACGGCGATGGTCCCGCGCTGCTCCGGGTCGCGGTAGGCCTCGGCCAGGCCACGGGCGTAGGCGGAGGCGCCGTCCCAGTCGCCGGCGTTGACGAACAGTTGCAGCCGGTCGCGCTGCACCTTGAAGAGGCGCTCGTGCAGCCGCTGGCCGACCTTCTGCCAGTCGTCGCCCCGGCGCACCCCCGTCTCCCGGGCGGAGACGTGGTAGCGGTCCGCGGCCGCCAGCACCGTCTCGGCCGCCTTGAGCATCTCCGCTCGCGTCAGGTGCAGGCGATCCGGCTCCTTCTCCAGGAAGCGATCAACCTCCTCGAGGACGACGTCCTCGTACGGCTGGACGCGGAGGGCGCTTTTGAACGGCGTCGAGTTGGTCGAGCGGTGCCACTCGGCGTCAAAAGTCCAGGTCTGAATGTAACCGTTCTTGAAGCGCGTTTGTTCCCCCTCGTAGTACGTCGAGAGCGGCTCGATGGCATGAGTGTCGAGCCGGTCGCCGAGCCCGCGGGTGGTGATGACGTCGTGCGGCACCTCGACGCCGGTGAACAGCGCCAACAACTCGGGGTTCTTCGTCTCGCGCAGGGCCACGAGGATGCTGGTTTGCGCCTCGAGCGGGGGGGGGGCCGGCGGCCTGGGCCGAGGCTTCGCCGGCGTCGGCTCGTCGTCCTCGACCTTGATGACCTTGCGCGGGCGGGCGGGGTGCTCTTCCTCTTCCTCCTCCTTGGGTCGCGCCCCCGATTTCGGCTTCGGCTTGGCGGGCTCGTCTGCTTCTCCTTTCTTCTGGTTCTGGGCAGCAAGGTCGGCGGCGAGCCAACCGCAGGCCGTGACGGCGAAGGCCAGGGCGATCAGTCCGCCGAAGAGGCGTTTGGTCAGGGGGCCGCGCCACCGAGGAAGGGTAGTCATGAGATCGGTCCTGAAGACGAGGCCGTCGGGCGGAAGATCGTGCGCGCTTGATTATAGCAGACGGCCGAGTCTTCGCTACCACCGTTCCGTCCTCACTCGTCTTCGCCCCGCAGCAGGTAGCCCTCACCCCAGCGGGTCAGGATCAGGGGCAGAGCGAACCCCTTGTCGATCTTGCCGCGGAGGTAGCGGATATAGACGTCGATCACGTTCGAGGTGCTCTCGTCCTGCTCGTCGTACAGGTGCTCCCAAATCCTGGTGCGGCTGACGACGCGCCCCCGGTGGAACGCCAGGAACTGCAGCAGAGAGTACTCCCGCGGCGTCAGACGGATGGGTTGGCGGCCGCGCTTGACGGTGCGGCTGGCGGTGTTGATCTCCAGGTCGTGGACGCGGATGACTGGATCCTTGACGCGGTGGCCGCGGCGGATCAGGGCGCGGAGGCGGGCAAACAGTTCGTTCAGCTTGAAGGGCTTGCCCAGGCAGTCGTCGGCGCCAAGGTCGAGGCCGCGAACCGCGTCCTCCGTGCTGCCGCCGGGTGTCAGGACGAGGACGTGGGTGTCGAGCCCCTCGCGCCGCCAGCGCCGCAGCAGGGACAGCCCATCCTCGTCCGGGAGCATTTGCTCCAGGATAATGGCGTCGTAGTCGGCGGTGCGGGCCTTGGAGTCACCCTCCTCGCCGTCGCAGGCCGTATCGACGGCGAAGGACTCGTCCTCGAGCCCTTGCTTGAGCGCCCGCACGAGCGCCTGATGGTCTTCGATAAGGAGTACGCGCATGTCACACCTGAGGTCCGGGCCGCCGGCCGGGCATTCCCCGGGCCGCAGAAGCGAGGATCGTCTCGAGCCGGCGGTGTGAACACACCGTGTGCAAACCGGCTCGGGATCCCCCATCAATAGTTCCCGGAGCCGGGCGGAAAAATGCACATTTTTTTGTAACAGTCGGCTCACTGGCCCTGGTTTCCTGCGCCGGTTACCCGGGAGGTACGTCCCCTCTTCCAGTATCCGCCACCCAGCAAACCCTTTCGCGCCGGCAGGTCACTTTCCGATGAGGTTCGCGGGCGCCATCCCCGGCTTCCTCGAAGTTTCTCTTCGCAAGACTCGCCCCGCCGCACATAATAAGACGTTCTGTCACACGCGCGCCCGGTGAACGGGTCCGTTTAGCCGCCGCCGTCGATTTATCGCTTCGCGAAACGACGAATCCGCGCCGCCCCGAGGGCGGCGGCTAAACGACAAACGGAATGCGGTGCGCGAGCGCCTGGAGGAGGCTTGGCATGTCCACCCTGCAGCGTATGCGTCCCCTGCTGACGGCGACGGCCCTGGTCGGGCTTCTTGTCCTGCTCGCCGGCTCGGCCCGATCCCAGCCAGTCCCTCCCCCGCCGGACACGCCCATCCCCTTCGCGGCCGTCATCGTGCCCAGCGACACACGCCTCCGCCAGAAGTTGGAGGCGGCCCACGACTACGTCAAGGCCCAGGAGTGGGGCGAGGCTGTGCGCGTGCTGCAAGACCTGCTTGAGGTCAAGGAAGATCAGTTCCTGCCGACGAAGGCCCCCGCAGCCGACGGCAAGCCGGGGGTCCACCCGGGCGGCTTCCGCGGCGAAGCCCTCCGCCTGCTCGCCGGCCTGCCGCCGAGGGGTTT
>DATFNV010000603.1:0-21616 GCA_035266225.1 Gemmataceae bacterium | reverse complement strand
TTAGTAGAAAATACAATCATGCCTGATGTTAGCGGTCGTAACTCATTTTCAATGAATGACTTGCGCCACGCGCTGTTGGGATTCACCCAGAGACTCTGAGCAATTACAAGTTCCCGACCGCCGTGTGCGGGGTGAAGAAGTCGTACGGCTCCGAGTTGGTGGCGTTGAGTTGCCGCCGGCCGCTGACCCGGGCCATGACCATCACCTGACGTGAAACGGTCGGGTGAGGGCCAGCGCCTGCCTGGCAAGGATGGGGTTTCCCCCGGTCAGCTGAAGGCGCCCACGACGTAGTCCTGGGTCAGCTTCTCCTTCGGATCCTCGAAGATCTGCTTCATGTCGCCGTACTCGACCAGGTAGCCGGTGCGGCCGCCCTGGCTAGTATCGACGTACAGGAAGGCCGCGCGGTCGGCGACGCGCGTCGCCTGCTGCATGTTGTGCGTGACGATGGCGATGGTGTATTTCTTCTTCAGCTCCAGCATCAGCTCCTCGATCTTGCGCGTGGCGATGGGGTCGAGGGCCGAACACGGCTCGTCCATGAGCAGCACCTCGGGCTCGGTGGCGACGGCGCGGGCGATGCATAGGCGCTGCTGCTGGCCGCCGGAGAGCGACAGGCCGCTCTGCCTCAACTTGTCCTTGACCTCGTCCCACAGCGCGGCGCTGCGCAGGGCCCGCTCGACGCGCTCCTCGACGTCGCCGCGGTAGCCGTTCAGGCGCAGCCCGAAGGCCACGTTCTTGAAGATGCTCATGGCGAACGGGTTGGGCTGCTGGAAGACCATGCCGATGTGGCGGCGCACCGCGACGGGGTCGATGCTCTCGTGGTAGATGTCCTTGCCGCGGTAGCGGACGTGCCCCTCGAAGCGGAAGCCGCGGATCAGGTCATTCATGCGGTTGATGGATCGCAGCACCGTGCTCTTGCCGCACCCCGACGGGCCGATGAACGCCGTGATCGTCCCCCGCCGGATCGCCAGGCGCGTGTCGCGCACCGCCCGGAAATCCCCATAGTAGATCGCTTTCAGATCGACATCGATGACGGCGCCGTTGGCGGCCCCGTTGGTCGGGCCGTGCGCCGGCGCCGGCTGGGAGGTGAGGTGAGCGTTGCTCGGGTCGTGCGCCGGGTGGGACGTGACGCGATCGTCGGACATGATGAGTTCTCCCTATTTCCGCAGGTGGCGGCGGGTCAATACCTGGCCGCCGATGTTGAGCAGCAGCACGAGAAAGACGAGGACGAGCGAGGCCGCCCAGGCGATCTCGATCTGGTTGGGGAAGGGCGATCCGGAAAAGTCGTAGATCAGCACGGCCAGCGACGGCGTCGGCTCCATCACGTTCGCCGTCAGCCAGTAGTCGGTGAACAGGGCGGTGAACAGCAGCGGCGCCGTCTCGCCGGCGGCGCGGGCCACGGCCAGCATGACGCCGGTGAGGATGCCGGGCAGCGCCGTCGGAAGGGTCACGCGCAGGACCATCTGCGTCCGCGTGGCGCCCAGGCCGAGGGCCGCCTCGCGCATGCGCGCCGGCACCATGCGGATCGCCTCCTCGGCGGTCAGCAGCACGGTAGGGATCATCAGCAGGGCCAGGGCGACGCCGGCGGCCGGGGCCGAAAACGTGCCCGTCGTCAGCACCACGAGGCCGTAGGCGAAAACGCCGGCGAGGATCGACGGCAGGCCGGTCAGCAGCTTGGCGCAGAAGCGCACCGCCGAGGCCGTCTTCGTGTCCGGCCCGAACTCCGCCAGGAAGACGGCGGCGAGGATGCCGAAGGGGACGCTGATCAGGGTGGCGATGGCGACCACCTCCAGCGTGCCGAGCAGGGCGTTGCCGATGCCGCCGCCGGACATGCCCGCCGCGGGAGGCAACTCGGTGAACAGGGCGAGACTCAACCGTTCGCTGCCGCGGCGCAGGAGCATCCACAGGACCGAGGCCAGGGGGACCATCGCCAGCACGCTCAGGCCGCCGATGACGACGGTCATGATGGCGCTGTTGAGGGTGCGGACGTGGCGCAGCGACTTTTCCAGCTGCGGCAGATCGACCTTGTGCTCGTCGCGCTGTTCGGCGGTGACGATACTCATTTCGCGGCCCCCTGGGGAAAGAGCCTGGCCCGCCGCAGGATGACGGTCCCCGCGAGGTTCACCAGCAGGGTGATGGCCAGGAGGACCAGGGCGGCGTACATCAACATGCCGCGCTCCAGGGTGGACGACTCGGGGAACTTGTTGGCGATCAGGGCCGCCAGCGTATTCGCCGGCGAGAAGACCGACCAGCTGAGGGTGCTGGAGTTGCCGACCAGCATCGCCAGGGCCATCGTCTCGCCCAGGGCTCGGCCGAAGGCCAGGATGATCGCGCCGTAGATGCCGCGGGAGGCGGTCGGTAGGATGACGGCCCGGATCGCCTCCCAGCGCGTCGCTCCGAGGCCGTAGGCCGCCTCGCGCAGCTTGGGCGGCACCGCGGCGATGGCGTCGCGCGAGATGGCGCTGACCGTCGGCAGCACCATGATGGCCAACACCAGCGCCGCCGGCAGCACCCCAGGCCCGCTCAGGCGCGTGCCGAAGAACGGCACCCAGCCGAGGTGCCCGTGCAGCCATTCGCAACTCGGGCGGATAAAGGGGATGACGACGAAAATGCCCCACAGCCCGTAGACGACACTGGGGATGGCCGCCAGCAGTTCGACGACGTTCTTGATGAACACCTCGATCCGCGGCGGGATGAAGTCCTGCGTGAGGAAGATCGCGACAGCGACGCCTAACAGCGAGCCGATGCCCACCCCGATCACCGAGCTGTAGACGGTGCCCCAGATCTCCGGCTGGATGCCGAAGTTCTCCTTGCCGTCCCACTTATCCGACGTGAGCGGGTCGGCCCCGAAGCGCTGCAGCACCGGCCACGCCTGCCAGCCGATTGCCCCCACGATGAGGACGACGAGCAGGATGGTGAACCAGGCGAAGCCGAAGGTCAGGCCGCGGAAGGCGCGGTCGCCCAGCAGTTCCCTCTCGGTTGGCGGGCGTGCGATCGATCCGTCTGGTGCTTGCTCAGACATCGGTCCTCCGTCGCGGCGGCGCCGCCGAGGGGTCGGTTCAGTAGGTGACCTGGTCGAGGGCCGCGAGGCACTTCGTTCGCAGCTCTTCCGGCAGCCGGATGTAGCCCAGCTGGTCGCTGTACTCCTGGCCTTCGGTCAGGCAAAAGTGGACGACCTTCTTCAGCTCCTCGCCCTTCTTGGCGTCGGCGTAATGGCGGGCGCAGATGAGCCAGGTGCAGGTGACGATCGGGTAGGATCCTTCGCCGTCGGGGTCCGGTAGGTTGACGTGAAGGTTCTCGGGGACCTTGGCCGTGGCGAGGGCGGCGGCGCCGCTCTCCGGGCCGGGCTTGACGAAGGCGCCGGCCTTGTTCTGGAGGTGGGCCATCGGCAAATGGGCCAGCTCGCCGTAGCCGTATTCCAGGTAGCCGATGGCCCCGGGGGTCTGCTGGATCATGGCCGCGACTCCGGAGTTGCCCTTGCCGGCGATGACGTTGTCGGCGGGCGCCTTGATGCTCGTGCCGGTCCCCTTCTCCGCCTTCCAGGTCTCGCTAATGGCGGACAGGTGGTTGGTGAGGTTGTAGGTGGTGCCGCTGCTGTCCGCCCGCCGCACCACGGTGATGGCCACGTCCGGCAGGGAGACGCCCGGGTTGGCGTTGGCGATCTCCGGGTCGTTCCATTGCCGGATCTTGCCCAGGAAAATGTCGGCGTAGGCCTGGCGCGTCAGGCGCAGGTCGTCGGGCGCGCCGCGGAGGTTGTAACAGAGGACGATACTGCCGGCGGTCATCGGCAACAGGACGACGCCCCTGTCCTTGGGGACGTCCTCGATCTCCGCCTTGTTCATGAAGGCGTCGGTGGCCCCGAAGGTGACGACGCCCTCGGTGAACCGGCGCTTGCCGGCGCCGCTGCCGATGGCCTGGTAGTTGACGCGGACATCGGGATGCCGCTTGTAGTATTCGAGGAACCAGCGCTTGTAGAGCGGCGCCGGGAAGGTGGCCCCGGCCCCCTGGAGGCTCACGTCGTTCGAGGAGCCGCAGCCGGCGGGAAGACAGACCAGGGCCGCCAGCGCGACGGCGAGCGCCGAGGAGAGGAGTCGTAAGCGCATGACAACTCCGGTGGTGATTGTCCGGCCGCGCAGGGAGGGGCCGGCCATGAGGCGGCAGAACGGTCGGGCAGGGAAGCCTTCCCGCCAGGGGTCGAGCTCAAAATCCGCCGATATCTACAGTTGGTGTTACCAGAGTTCCGTGATGGGAACCAGACGTGCGGGGGGGATTTAACGCATTCTTCACGATTCGGGAAGGGAGCTCTGCGGCGCTGACAGCTCGGGGGGCGACAGCCACTCGGCGAGTTTCGACGGCAGCGCTTCGACGAAGGCGCTGCGCGGGAGGACCACGTCGCAGCCGGCCTGCCGGGCGGCGCGCAGGCCGGCGGCATCGACGTGCGCCCCGTAAGCCACCAGCCGCGGCATGAGCGGACACGCCTCCCCCAGCCGCCGGATCAGCGCGGACAGGTCCAACCCGGGAAAGGCCAGGTCGAGGATCACACAACTCGGCGCCTCCTGGCGCGCCAGGTCCAGCAGGGCGTCCGCCGTGCGTGCCGGCTTGACGGTCAGGCCGAGGTCGCGGCCGGCGCCGGTGATGCGGCTGGTGAAGATCAGGTCGTCGGACAGGAGCAGCCCGGGTGTACACATCAGATCGCCTCCGGGCCGCGCTCGCTGGTGCGGATGCGGATGCAATCCTCCAGCGGCAGGATAAAGATCTTGCCGTCGCCAATGCGCCCCTCCGGCCCGGTACGGCCGGCCTCCATGATGGCGTTCACCGTCGGCTCGACGAAGTCCTCGTTGACGGCGATCTGCAGCTGCACCTTGCGCAGCAGGTTCACCGTCAATTCGTGACCGCGGTAAACCTCGGTGTGTCCCTTCTGTCGGCCGAAGCCCTGCACGTCCACGATGGTCAGGCGGAAGACCTCGACCTTGTTGAGGGCCTCCTTGACGGCCTCCAACTTCGAGGGCTGGATGATGGCGAGGATGAGTTTCATCGGTTCGGCTCCGCACTCACGGCACCAGGTCGGCGACGGCAATGGCCAGGGAGGGGGCGGCGAGCGGTGTGATCGTCTGGCCGCGGAAGTAGACGGCGCTGTCGGCGTAGCGATGGCCGTGCGTCTGCGACGGATCGGGGACGGGTTGGCGGTACACCTCGAGTTGGAGTTGGACGAGGTTGATGATCCAGTAATCGGCCACGCCGCCGGCGGCGTAGAGACTGGCCTTCCCCGTCCGATCGTAAACGAGCGTGTTGTCGCTCACCTCAATAACGAGGAGGGCGGTCGTCGGGTGCGCTGTGTAGTTTAGCCTTCGCCCGGCCACGACCGAGACGTCCGGTTCCGGCTCGATGACCAGCCCCAGATCGAGGGGCGCTTGTTCACGGACCCAGGCTCCGGCCCAGGACTGTCGCAGCATATCGGCGGCTGCATCCACGGCGGAGGAATGCGGCCAATTCTGTGGGCTCGTGACCATGATCTCTCCCCCCAGCAGCTCAGCCTTTTGCCCCAGGAAGAACCCCAGGTCCGCCAGCCGATAATACTCGGCCTTGGTCCAGAGACGAGGATGGGGTTCCTCCGAAGGATAAGGCAGCTCCGGCGCCTTGTGGTCCCGAGGATACTGGATCCAGATCTCCCCCGCGAGCAGTTCCACCTTCTGACCCTGGAACAACCCGAGGTCACCGAGGCGGTAATACTCCTCTTTCGTCCAGAGACGCCGGTGCGGCTCGACCTGCTGCGCCTTCAGAATCATGGCCCGTCCTCTTTACAGGAGGTTGACGTCCCGCTCCACGATAAAGATGTCCTTCTGCTGAAAGATGTGTTTCATCTCCTCCTTCAGCTGTTTCAGGAACTGGCGAGCAGGGCGAACCTTGTCGGTAACGACTCGGTAAATGACGATCGCGTCCAGGTAGGTGACATCTCCCACCCGCCAATAACCTTCGTTCGGCTGGGGAAAGAACGTGACCCCGTTGAAGTACTCGAGCAATCGGACGCGGAGGTCGCGCAGTTTCTTCGCCCCGACGGGTGACCCGTCGTTGTAGCTGAGCGGCACGAAGATATCAAATTCTTTCACCGGCCTCGGCTCCTTCCCGGGCCGGCGGGTCCGCTTCGCTGCTGAGGACCGCGAACCGGACGCCGGCGTCGCGCAGCGCGCGTGCCGCCTCCGCAGTGATGACGTAGCTGCCGTCGCGCAGCATCATCCCGACCGAATGCCGCAGGAGGATCGGCAGCGCCTTGAGTTCCTCTCGCTCCGTCAAACGGATGACGACTTTCATGTGACTTCTCCGGGGAGAACAGCCTTCATAATACCTCGATCTTGCGCTCCACGATCAGGATTTCTTGCTGGCGCAGCTCGCGCTCCAGTTCTTCTTTCAGGTCCATGAGGAAGCGCCGCGCCGGGTGCTGCTTGACGGCCAGGACGCGGTAGATGACGATGTCGTCGTGGAAGACGACGTTGCCGACCTTCCAGGCGCCGGCGTTGCTCTGGCGCGTGTCGGTCAGGCCGCCGAAGTAGTCGAACAGCCGCTGGCGCAGGGTGTCCAACTTCTCCGACTCGATCGGCGAGCGGTCGTTGTAGTGCAGCGGGACGTAGATCTCGAATTCGCGCATCGCGCCCTCGCCGCTCTGCGAGCGGCCGCTAAACGGCAAGCAGTTCCGCCAGGTGCGCCTCCGCCGACTCGGCCAGCGCCTCCAGGTTGTAGCCCCCTTCCAGGCAGCTGACCACGCGGCCGCCGGCATGCACCTTCGCCACCTCCAACACTTCCCGCGTCAGCACGGCGAAGTCCTCGGTCTCCAGGCCGAGCCGGCCGATCGGATCCTCCCTGTGGGCGTCGAAGCCGGCGCTGAGCAGCACCAGCTCCGGCCTGATCCGGTCCGCCGACTCTTCCAGGGCGTTGCGGAATTGGCCGTGGTAATCCGCCCGGGGCGTGCCGTAACGCACCGGCTCGTTGCGCGTAGTGCCGCGGCCCCTCCCGTGCCCGGTCTCGTCCGCGTCGCCAGTGCCGGGGTAGAAGCCGTGGCCGAAGCGATGAATGCTGAAAAACATCACCTCCGGATCTTCATAGAAGATATCCTGGGTGCCGTTGCCGTGATGCACGTCCCAATCGACGACGAGCAGGCGGGTCAGGCCGTGGGCCTTCTTCGCGCGGTGAGCGGCGAGGGCGACGTTGTTGAACAGGCAGAAGCCCATGCTGTGCGTCGGCGTCGCGTGGTGTCCCGGCGGCCGCACCAGGCAGAGGGCCGTCCGGTCGGTGCCGGCCAGCACCGCATCGACGGCGGAGGCGCAGGCGCCGGCCGCGGCGAGGGCCACCTGGAACGACTCCTCGCTCATGACGGTGTCGGCGTCGAGATGACCGCCCCACGCCAGGCGCTTGACCCGCGCGATCACCTCGGGCGAGTGGACTTCGCTGACCGCCTCCTCGGTCAGGGGGGAGTAGCTGCCGGCGGTGCAGCGCTGGAGCAGGCCGGACTTGTGCAGCCGGGCCGAGATGGAGCGGAGGCGGTCGGCACATTCGGGATGGCGGCCGGTGTCGTGCCTCAGGAAGAGCGGGTCGGTGTAGAGAAGCGTCATGACGGGGAGGGCCTCCGGTCCGCGGTCGGGACACAGATCCATTGTAAAGCGGTCGTCGGACGGTTGCCATCGCAACGCCCCGTAGCGGCAAGCTGCCAGCTTGCCGCTACGGGGCGACGCCATCGCCCCTCTCGACGGAGTCGCGGCCAATTGCGTAAGATAGTTATGGGAACAAGAAGGTGGCCCCACCAGCTGAAGGGTGATGGCCCGTTTCCCTCACGTACGGGCGGCGTCTCGAGGGCACCCCCAGGGCCGTGCAATCTTCCCCACCCCATCGATGACGATGTCGGGTCGCGGGCGGGCCGAGTGCCGGCCGTCTCGGGGAACCCCATCACGGCGGCGCCGGGCCGAAGGACGGGGCGGATGGACGAAAACCTCAGCATTTTCAAGAAGGGGCTGCTGCTCGTCGGCATCCCGCTGCTGACGCAGTTCCTCTTCCTCGGCATGCTCGTCAAGATCCGCGGCGACCAGGCCGAGGCCCAGCGCTGGGCGATCCACAGCAAGGACGTGATGGCCCGCGCCGAAGGGGCCTTCCGCCTGGTCATCGAGGCCAACGGCGACCTCCGCGCCTTTGCCGTCAGCGGCGACCCAAAATTCGACGAGGTCTACCGGCACGACCGCCAGCGCGTGACCCCGGCCCTCGCCGGCCTGCGCCACCTCATCAGTGATAACTCCTCCCAACAGGAGAAGTTAGACGCGGTGAGGGGGAAGGCCGAGGAGGTCCTGGCCTGGCTGGATGAGGTCCGCCTGCTCATCGGGGACGGGAAGGGGGCCGAGGCCCTGCGGCACATCAACGCCCTGGAAGGCAAACGCCACATCGACGACATGCGCGCCGCCCTCGACCGCTTCCTGACCCGGGAACACGAACTGGACGTCGAACGGCAGGACACGCTCCAGCGGACGGCGCACGAACAGAACTGGGCCCTCGTCGTCGGCGGCGTCCTGGCCCTGGCCGGCGCCGGCGTCCTGCTGCTGGTCTTCAGCCGCAGCATCGGCCGGCGCCTGGCGATGCTGGCGGAAAACGCCCGACGGCTGGCGGCGGGGAAGGCATTGTCGCCCCCTCTGCGCGGCCGCGACGAGATCAGCCGCCTCGACCGGACCTTCCGCGACATGGTCGCGGCCCTGGCCCAGAAGGACCGCGACAACGAGATGTTCGTCTACAGCGTCTCACACGACCTGCGGGCGCCGCTGGTCAACTTGCAGGGCTTCAGCCAGGAGCTGGCCACGGTCTGCGCCGACCTGCGCAGGCTGCTGGCCGAGGCTAACCTCCCCACGGACGCGCGCCGCCGCGCCGTAACCCTCCTGGATCGCGACGCCGCCGAGTCGGTCCGCTTCATCCAGACGGCGGTCACGCGCCTGGCCGGCATCATCGACGCCCTGTTGCGCCTGTCGCGCGTCGGCCGGGTGGAATACCGGTGGCAGATGGTCGATGTCCGCGCTGCCGTGGTACGCGTCGTCGAGTCGTTCCGAGACACCATCGCACACCGCGGCGCCGAGGTGACCGTCGGCGACCTGCCGCCGGCCTGGGGCGACCCGCTGGCCCTCGAACAGGTCTTCGCCAACCTGGTCGCCAATGCGCTGAACTACCTCGATCCCCAGCGACCGGGCCGGATCGAGGTCGGCAGCCGCGACGAGCCGGGCGACCTCCGCGCCGGTTTGCGGACCTTTTACGTCAAGGACAATGGCCTCGGCATCCCTGAGGGCCAGCAGGGGAAGCTCTTCCTGGCCTTCCAGCGCCTTCACCCGGAGGCCGCCGCGGGTGAGGGCATCGGCCTGGCGCTGGTGCGGCGCGTCGTGGAGCGGCACGGCGGCCGGGTCTGGCTCGAGTCGGCCCCCGGCGCCGGCAGCACGTTCTTCGTCGCCTTGCCCGCGGGACCGCCCCAGCGAATTGCGGGCCAGGCGTCGGTCACTGCGAATGGGCGGCCGGCCGTCGCGGCGCCGGCCCCGCAACGGAGGTAAGTGTTCGTCATGGCCACGGTGCCGATCCATCTCGTGCTGGCGGAAGACGACGACGGACACGCCACGCTCATTCAGCGCAACCTGGAGCGCGTCGGGCTGGTGAACGGCTTCACCCGCCTCAAGGACGGACAGGCGGCCCTGGATTTCCTGTTCGGCGAGGGGGCGTATGCCGGCCGGACTGTGAGCGACACGACGCTGCTCCTGCTCGACATCAAGATGCCGCGCGTCGATGGCGTCGAGGTGCTGCGCCGCATCAAGGCCGACGCGCGCACGGCCAGGATGCCGGTCATCATGCTGACCACCACCGACGACCCGCGCGAAATCGAGCGCTGCTACCAACTGGGCTGCAACGTCTATGTGACCAAGCCGATTGACTCCCAGGCGTTCATCGAGGCGATCAAGCGGCTGGGCCTGTTCCTCCAGGTCGTACAGGTGCCGCGCAACGGCAACGGGCCGGGGTGATCGCTGAGCGGCCGGGCGCTGGTAGTGACCGCATTCATGCGGTCCTGGCTGGCCTGGACCCGGGCGCTGGTAGTGACCGCATTCATGCGGTCCTCTCTGGCCTGGACCCGATAAATCGGGTCACTACGAGCGCGTGGTCGCCTCTGACAACGGAGGGGTCTGATGGGGCGCGACGAGCCCGCTACCGTGCTGGTCGTCGAGGACGACCTGGGCCTGGCACGCTTGCAGCGGCTGCGGCTGGAGCGGGTGGGGTACGTCGTCGCCGGAGCCACCACCGCGGCCGAGGGGTTGGGGCGCATCCGCGCCGGCGGCATCGACCTCGTCGTCCTCGACCAGAACCTACCCGGCGGCGTGAACGGCCTCGACCTGTACCGGCAAATGAAGGAAGCCGGTTTCTCCGTGCCCGCCATCCTGGTGACCGCGTTCGACGACGAGGCGGTCGTCCTCCAGGCCCTGCGGGCCGGCGTCAACGACTTCGTGCCCAAGACCCACGACTACCTCGATTACCTCCTGCCGGCCATCGAGCGCGTGCTGAAGGAAGCGCGCGTCGAGCGCCAGCTGGCCGAGTCGCAGGCGCTGCTGGCCGGCGTCATCGATTCGGCCCTGGACGCGGTGCTGACCGTGGACGAGGACGGGCGCGTCGCCCTGTTCAACCCCGCGGCGGAGCAGACCTTCCGCTGCGCCGCCGCCGAGGCGCTGGGCCGGCCGGTGCAGCGCTTCCTCCCCGCGTGGCCCGGCTCGGCCGGCGACGGCGACCCGAGCCGCGCCTCGTACCGCTGGGACACCGAGGGCCTGCGGGCCGACGGCGAGCGCCTGCCGCTGGAGTTGGCCGTCTCGCGCGCCGAGGCCAACGGCCGCCGCCGCTGGACCTGCATCGCCCGCGACGTCACCGAGCGCCGCCGGGCCGAGGAGGAGCGCGCGCGCCTCATCCGCGAGCAGGCCGCCCGGGTCGAGGCCGAGCGCACCAGCGCCGCCCTCCGCGCCAGCGAGCAGCGCCTGCGCAGCCAGCACCGTTGGCTGGAAGGGGTCCTCAACCTGATGCCCGTGCCGCTGCTGCTGATCGAGCCGGTGACGGCGTGCGTCCTCTTCGCCAACCGGGCCGCCGACGGGCTGGCCGGCGGCTCCTTCCCGCGCGGAAGGCCCGCCGACGAGTACCACCTCGTCTACCACTGCACGGACGCCGGCGGCCGCCGCATCCCCGACGAGCAGATGCCGGGGGTCCGCGTGAGCCGCGGCGAGCGCCTCGACGGCTTCGAGATGAACTGGCACACCGCCGGCGTCGTGCGGCCGCTGCTGGTCTACGCCGACACGCCCCCGGCGATGCACGGCCTGCCGGCGACGTGCGTGGTCGTCTTCCAGGACGTGAGCCATCTCAAACAGATCGAGGCCGAGCTGCGCGACTCGCACCGGCGCAAGGACGAATTCCTGGCGACCCTGGCCCACGAGCTGCGCAACCCCCTGGCCCCCATCCGCAACGCCCTGGCCATCCTGCGCCTGGCCGACGGCGACTCGGCCCGGCTGGACCAGGCCCGCGGCCTGATGGAGCGCCAGGTGCGGCAGATGGTGCGACTCATCGACGACCTGCTCGACATCTCGCGCATCACCCGCGGCAAGATCGAGCTGCGCAAGGAGCGCGTGACGTTGGCCGAGGTGGTCAACAGCGCCGTCGAGAGCAGCCGGCCACTGATCGACCTCGGCGGTCACACACTGACGGTGACACTGCCGCCGCGGCCGGTCCACCTCGAGGCCGACCCGACGCGGCTGGCGCAGGTGCTGCTCAACCTGCTCAACAACGCCGCCAAGTACACCGAGCCGGGAGGCCGCATCGGCCTCACGGCGTCGCTGCTGGACAGCGACGGCCGATTCCCACCCTGCACTCTGGAGGTCCGCGTCCGCGACACCGGCATCGGCATCCCCAAGGAGATGCTGCCGCGGGTGTTCGACATGTTCACGCAGGTGGAGCGCTCGGTGGACCGGGCCCAGGGCGGCCTCGGCATCGGCCTGTCGCTGGTGCGCGGCCTGGTGCAGCTGCACGGCGGCACGGTCGAGGCGCACAGCGACGGCCCCGGGCGAGGGAGCGAATTCGTCGTGCGCCTGCCGCTGCCGGCGCAGGAACCGGCCGAGGCGCGCTCGGCGGCGGTCCCCCCGCCGCCGGGCAGCAACGGCACAGGCGGCCGGCGGCGCGTGCTCGTGGTGGACGATAACACCGACGCGGCCCACAGCCTTGCGATGTTGCTGGGGATGATGGGTTACGAGACGTCCACGGCCAACGACGGGCCGGCCGCGCTGAGGGAGGCGGCCGCTGCCCGCCCCGACGTGGTGCTGCTGGACATCGGCATGCCGGGGATGAGCGGCTACGAGGTGGCCCGGGAGCTGCGCCGGACCCCCGGGCTCAGCGCGGCGCTGCTGGTGGCGATGACCGGCTGGGGTCAGGAGGAGGACCGCCGCCGTTCGCTGGAGGCCGGCTTTGACCGGCATCTCGTCAAGCCGGTGGACCTGGCGGCCCTGGAACAAATCCTCGCCGAGGAGAGGGAGCGAGCCGCGCCGTGAATGGGACAGTGTATTTCACCGGCAAGGGCGCCCCCCTCACACAAGCCTGAGGCGCCAGCGAAGGCGCACCCGCATCCTTCGCTGGCGCCTCAGGCTTGTGTGAGGATCTCCCTTGCCGGGTTATACTCACGCCATTCGATTTCCGGTTGTTTAGCGGCCGCCCTCGGGGCGGCGCGGCTTTATCGGTTCGCGAAGCGATAAATCGAGGGCGGCTGAGAAAAGCCGGCGTCCTGAAAGATTCTCGGCGCGTGCCGGTACTGTCAGACGTGAGGCATTGCGGCGAGGACTGATGGTCGAGTTCCCCTCCACCCGCGCCAGCCTGCTCCTCCGCCTGCGCGACCCGCAGGACGAGGGCGCCTGGGCGGAGTTTGTCCAGCTCTACGCGCCTTTGGTCTACGGCTACGCGCGCAAGCAGGGCTTGCAGGACGCCGGCGCGGCCGACCTGTCCCAGGACGTGTTCCATGCCGTCGCGTCCGCCATCGGCCGACTGGATTACGACCCGGCGCGAGGATCCTTTCGCAACTGGCTGTTCACGGTCGTGCGCCGCAAGCTGCTGAACTGGCAGGCGACCCGGAGGAACCGAGCCCAGGGGAGCGGTGACGCCGCGACCCACCAACTGCTGGAACAGTGCCCCGCCCCCGAGCCGCAAGAGGCCGAGTGGGAGGCCGAGTGGCAGCGGCGGTTGTACGACTGGGCCTGCGTGCGCGTGCGCCGTGAAGTCACCGACGCCACCTGGCAGGCCTTCTGGAGGACCGCGGTCGATGGCCAGCCCGTCAAGCAGGTGGCCGCCGACCTCGGGATTAGCGCCGGCGCCGTCTACATCGCCCGCAGTCGCATCCTCGCCCGGCTGAAGGAACTCGTCCAGTCCGTGCAAGGGCCCTGACTGTCCGCGGAGGAGCCATCGTGTCCGCACCCCTCGACTGCCCGGGGGCCGAGTCCTTGCAGGCACTGCTCGCCAGCGCCCTCTCCTCAGACGAGGAGGAACGCTGCCTGCGCCACCTGGAGTCGTGCCCCGCCTGCCAGGAGCAGCTCGCACGGATTGAGGCGTTCGGGAGCGATTTCCTCCGGCTTGCCCGGCAGTTCGGCGACCCGACCGCCGTGCCCCCCGACCCGACCCTCACTGAGGTGGTGCAGCGCCTGCACGAGGTCAAGTCCCCCGTCCGGACCGCCGCGGTGGGCCCGGCCGATCTGTACTTCCTGCGGCCGGCCGACCGGCCGGACTTGCTCGGCCTGCTCGGCGAGTACGAGGTGCAGGAGGTGATCGGGCAGGGCGGCATGGGCGTCGTCCTCAAGGCGTTCGAGCCGGCCCTGCATCGCTTGGTTGCGATCAAGGTCCTGGCCCCCGCCGTGGCCGGTAGCGCCACCGCCCGGCAGCGCTTCACGCGCGAGGCGCGGGCCGCCGCCGCCGTTTGCCACGAGCACATCGTGGCCGTTCACGGCGTTCACGAAGCCGACGGCCTGCCGTACATCGTCATGCAATACGTCTCCGGGGAATCGCTGCAAGGACGGCTCGACCGAACGGGGCCGCTGGAGGTGATCGAGATCGTCCGCATTGGCTTGCAAACCGCCGCCGCGCTGGCCGCCGCTCACGCCCAGGGACTGATCCACCGGGACGTCAAGCCCGCCAACCTCTTGCTGGAAAATGGTGTCGCGCGCGTGAAGATCACCGACTTCGGCCTGGCGCGCATGGCCGACGACGTGGGGCTGACGCGGGACGGTGTCGTGGCCGGCACGCCGGAGTACATGGCCCCGGAGCAGGCGCGCGGCGAGCCGGTCGATTACCGCGCCGACCTATTCAGTCTCGGCAGTGTCCTCTACGCCATGTGTACCGCGGCGCCGCCTTTCCGAGGGGCTTCCGCGGTCGCGGTGCTGCGTCAGGTCAGCGACGAGGCGCCGGCGCCGATTCACTCCGTGAATCCAAACATCCCCGCCTGGTTGGAGGCGGTCGTTGAGCGACTGATGGCGAAAAATCCCGCCGACCGCTTCGGCAGCGCCGCGGAAGTGGCCGCCCTGCTGGAAGGTTACCTGGCTCACCTGTGCCAACCGGCGACGGTCGCCGCCCCGCAATTGCCGTCTTCCCCGCCGGCCGTCCACCCTGGGAGACCACTAATGGAGCCTCGAATGACCAGCCGAAAGTTGCTCCTCGCGGCCGCCGCAATGCTGAGTGTGCTCGGCCTCCTGGCGGCGGTCGGCGCCGGCGTGCTCAGTTTTCTTGAGGCCCCAGCCGCTGACTCGGGAAGCAGCGCTGCCGGTACAGTGCCTCCCGGGGAAGCCAAACCCCTTGAGCCGGAGAACGGCCTGGTCTGCCTGCTGGTCAACAAGAAGAGTGGGCGTTGTTTGAGTATCGGCAAACCATCGGCCGAGCCGGGCGCGAAGGTCGTGCAGGGGCCGACGCCCGACCAGGCGGGCGCCAGCGAACGCTGGACGCTGCTCGGCGCCGGCAACACCTTTCGGCTACGCAACCAAAGCAGCCGCCTCGTCCTGGAGATTGGCAGTGCCAACCGCGCCCCGGGAGTCCAGGCGATCCACTGGCACGAGCAAGCCACGGCGCCGCACCAGCAGTGGACCTTCGAGCCGGTCGAGAACGGCTACGTCCTGCGGGCGGTACACAGCCAACTCGTCCTCGGTATCGCCGAACGTTCGCGGGAGGCGGGTGGGCGAGCTGTGCAGTGGGAGTATATCCCCGACGCGCCCGAGGAATGCTGGGAGTTGCGGCCGCCTTATCGTCAAGAGTATTCCTGGCCGCCGAAGGGGGAACCGGACAACCATCAGCTGCTGATGCGGATCGGGCCGGACGCCGAGGAGTGCGTGCGCTTCGAGCCGGCCGGGCTCCGGATCACCTTGCCGGCCGGCCACCCGGGGAAACGTCTGAGCACCGGGGTGGCCACCACCTTTGCCGTCAAGGGAGATTTTGAGATCACGATGAGCTTCAACATGCTCCGCGAGCCGGCGCCGGAGGATACGGGGGAGGGAACGGGATTGTTCCTGGGCGTCGATCTGGACACGCCGGCGTACAATCGCGCGACGCTCACGCGCGGTGTCCGGGAAGGACGACAGTTCACGACCTGGTTCCAATTGACCGCCGAGGGTGCGGACAAGCCACACACGGAAGAATTGAGATCGTTCCCGAGCACGAACGTGGCAGGCCGACTCCGCCTTGTCCGCACCGGTCCCAATCTTGCCCATTACGTGGCGGAGGGGCCCGGCGAGGATTGTGTGCTCCTGCGACAGCACCGGTTCGGTCCGGAGGACGTGAGGGCAGTCCGTCTTGGTGGGGAAACCGGCGGCCCCCGGGCCGCGCTGGACGTGCGGGTCAGCGACTTGCGCATCCGCGCCGATTCCTTGCCGAGCCTGCCTGCGGCGGCCCCGACGGCCCCGGCGCCCCGGTCGAGGAAGTGGTTGGTGGCGGCCGGAACCGCCGGCCTCCTGATAACTGTATCGTTGATGATCCCCCTGCTGGTGTGGCTGCGGGGGCGCCGGGGCCGCCGCGCCGAGGAGGCGCTCCCCGCCGCTGCTGTTCCCGACAGGCCGGCCAAGACTGCGGCGGTCGCATCACCGATTTCCTTCCCGTGTCCCGGTTGCGGGAAGGGCCTCAAGGCGAAGGCGAACCTGGCCGGCAAGAAGGTCAAGTGCCCTCAGTGCCACGAGGCGGTCTTCGTCCCGGCCGTCAAGGCGGGGCCAGGCCGCCGAGCGGATTCGTTTCACGACGCGTGAAACGAATTCTGTTTCCGGATCCCCTTGGCGATACACGACTTGCACCGTCGTTGGCCATTCGTTTTAGGCATGGTTCAAGCCGGGGTAACACTTGGCGCCGTAGGTCAGGCTTTCCAGCCTGACAAGAAGCGAGTCAGGCTGGAAAGCCTGACCTACGGCCGCGCCACCTGAAACGGCCCGTTTCTGAACCATGCCTCGTTTCATGTGTTGCACACACCCCGCAGGGGGGGCAATGAAACGATGCGCCAGGGAGGAAATGTCGCCGGGGCGGCGGCCCCGGAGCAACGACGACATGACGTGTCGGCCCCCCGTCCGTGAGGCCGCGTCAGCGACGCCCGCGGCCAGAGGTCGTAAGACCGCCCCGCGCCTCCTTCAGGCTGTTCACCGCCACCCTCGCCGCAGGGGGTGAGGTGCGGTTACGGCCGGGGCGGTTCCCCGACCTGGGGCTGGAACGCAACCAGCTCCGTCCCACAGAGGCGGAAGCTGCCGAAAAGCGACGCCCGGTCAGCTACCCCTTTCCCGCCATCGCCGCCCACCCTCTCTCCCGTTCCTCTTGGCTGCGCCCTTACCGCAAGGCTGGCCCACCGAGCCGCGCCCGGGTATAATCAGCATCGCACCTTCTCATCACCCGAAGAGGCGTCGTCCGGCAGCCTGCGGAGGGAGTCATGTCAACCCGAGTCGTCCGGCCTCGACTTCGCGGCTTCACGTTGATCGAATTGCTCGTCGTCATCGGCATCATTGCCGTCCTGATCGGCCTGCTCCTCCCCGCGGTGCAGAAGGTGCGCGAGGCGGCCTCGCGGGCCGAGTGCGCCAACCACCTGAAACAGATCGGCCTGGCCCTGCACCAGTTCCACGACAGCAACCGCGTCTTCCCCAGCAACGGCGGCTGGGACGGCACCCAGACCATCGCCTCGGCCGCCGGCCCCGCCTTCACCCCCCAGACGCTCGACTTCACCACGGGCCAAACCTACTTCTGGGGCGTGGGCGATCCGACCCTCCGGCCCCAGGCCCAGACCGGCAGCTGGGCCTACGCCATCCTGCCGTCGGTCGAGCAGGATCCCATGTACCGCCAGCGTCAATGGACCGCCGGCCTGTCCCTGTATGTCTGCCCCTCGCGGCGCTCGCCGGCCGCCGAGTCCGTCGCCGCGCAGGACGCCTACGGCCAGTACCAGGGCGGCGGCTGGACCTGGGGCAAGACCGACTACGCCGTCAACCTCGAGGCGTTCGACAACCGGCCGCTCTGCTACTCGATGAAGCGGTTCAAGGACGGGCTGTCCAACACCATCCTGGTGGGCGAGAAGGCCTTCGACCCGTCGGTGCAGACGCCGCAGAGCTGGTACTGGGACGAGCCGTTCTTCCTGGGCGGGTCCAAGGGGACGTCGCGTGGCGGGCTCGCCATCCTGCGCGACGGCCTCGGCATCCCCTACAAGGAGAACTGGGGGGCGCCCCACACCAGCGGCGCGCAGTTCCTGTTCGGCGATGGCGCCGTCCGGCCGCTGTCGTTCGCGACCGACGCTCCCCTTCTCGCGGCGCTGTTAAGCCCCGACGGCGGCGAGGCGGTGACCCCGCCATGAACCTATCCCGACACGTCTGGGCCGCCGCGCTGCTCGTCACCGGCCTGGCCGTCGTGTTGCCGGCGCGGGCGGGCGGCGACCCGGCCGAGCTCGATTGTGCCGCGAATGCCCGACTGTTCGACAGCCACTTCGGGCGCTACGGCTACCTGCCGCAGCGGTCGATCATCCGTGAAGCCCGGGGGTTGCGGTTCTGGCTGCCGGCCCAGACGAAGGGGGTGAGCCAGACCGGGCTCTATTCGTACTTCGTGCTGGCGGGCGACTTCGAGGTGTCGGCGACCTATGAGCTGCTGGCGTTGCCGCCGCCGCAGGGCGGCTACGGGGTGTTCCTGGGGATCGGGGCCGAAACCGAGGGCCCCGGCGGGAACGTGTCGCTGGTCCGGGGGCACTGGCCGGAGCAGGGCAGCAACTATGCGCTGATCTGCGGGCGGGCCTCGGCCGGCGGGCCGCTCCAGTACGAGACGACCTTCTTCCCGACCTCATCCCGGTCGGGGCGGCTGCTGTTGCGGCGGGAGAAGGCGGAGGCGGTCGGTCTGGTGGCGGACGGGCCGGGCGAGCCGCCGCGGGAGTTGTGCCGGGTGCCGTTCACGGGCGGCACGGTGCGGAGCGTGCGACTCTTTGCCGACCCGGGCGGCTCGCCCACGGCGCTGGACGCGCGGCTGAGCGGCGTCGTGGTGCGGGCGGAGGAGATCACCGGGGGCGTCCCGAAGAGGGAGGCCCGCGGCCGCGGCGGGTGGTGGCTACTCGGCGCCGCAGCCCTCGCCGTCGTCGCCGCCTTGTCCCTACTGGTCGCGCGCCGGAAGTGGCGGCAGGCCCGGACGTCATAGGCCGACCCGTTTACCGCGCGGGCGGCGCGCACCTCTGCGAGGCCTGGGCCAGGCCCGCGGGGGGTCAGCTTCACCGGGAAGCGCCCAATGACCCAACGGAATGGGCCGCCGGTAATGGGCGAACAACAGGGCGGCCGGCGCGGAAAGCACGGCGGAGCCTCCACAGCCCGTGAAGCAGCCGCCAGCCGTCGCGCACGAGGCGCACCTTGGAGCCAGGGACCTCCTGCCAGGAGATTGGGATTTCCGCCGTCTCGTACCCGAAGCGCTGGGCCCAGAGGAGGAGTTCCACGTCGAGCAGGTAACCTTGCTCGCGGCAGAGGCCGACGAGGTGTCGCCCCACGTCCCGGCGGAACATCTTGAAGCCGCACTGCGTGTCCCGGACGGGCAGGGCCAGGAGGAGTCGGGCCGCACGGGCGAACAGCGCCCCGCAGGCGTCACGATACCAGAGGCGCGTCCGAGCCTGGCCCTCGGCCCGCAGGTAGCGCGAGCCCACGGCCAGCAGGGCGCCCCCCATGATCGCTCGGCGGAGCTTGCCCTCCTCCTCGACCGGCGTGGCGCCGTCGGCGTCGGCAACCAGGACCAGTTGGCCGCACGCCGCCAGCACGCCGGTACACACGGCGGCACCCTTGCCCCGGTTGTGCGCGTGGCGGAGGAGCGTGAACTGGGGCCAGGCGGCCGTGATCGGCCGGAGCGCGGCCTCCAGGGCGTCATCACTCCCGTCATCGACCACGATGACCTCGTACCGCTCGCCCAGGGCGCGCGGCAAGTACGCCTTGACCGTGGTCAGAAAAGGTGGCAGTCGAGCGGCTTCGTTGTAAGCCGGGATGACGAGGGACAGTTCGATCGGCATCGATGTCTCCTCGATTGGCCCAAGTCCGAGAGGTTTCGCGTCGCGGGTCGCCGCGCCGCGCCCCCGTCGCCTGGGGCGTGTCGTCAAGCGTGCGGGTTTATTATCGCGTCGGCGGACGGAGGTCGTCAAGGAAAATGTCCGCCGTCAAACTCCGAAACCCGTTGCCTGTCGCTTGGAAGCTCACTCGGCCCCGACCTCCGGATCTGCGGGCCCTGAACGCCTTGCGGGGTGGCCCAGGAGCAGGCAAGATAAAACTGCTACAATGGCCAGTGTCTTTCCACGGCGGCGCGTCTCTTGAGAGTGGGGTAATCCCCGGTGGCCGCTCCCCGTCCGTGGGGTAGGCGCCGCCAACAAACAGAAAGGGGAGTCACCGCGGCCATGTCGAGTCCGTTGTCGCTAATGGCATTGGTGCGGCGCTGGCACGTGCCCGCCCTGCTCGCCCTGATCGTGGTCGGTGCGACCCTGTTGCGGTCTCGTGAAATAGCCCAGCGGAGCTTCTGGTTCGACGAGGCGTTCTCCTGGCGCCTGACGCGCTTCCCCCTCGTCGAAATGGTGGAGCGGACCGCCTGGGACGTCCACCCGCCGCTGTATTACCTCCTCCTCAAGCCCTGGGCAGCCCTCGGAGGGACGTCGCCGGTGGCGCTGCGCTCCCTGAGCCTGGTGTTCAGCGGCCTGACGGTCGTGGGCATGTACCTGTTTACGGCGGAAGCGTTCGCAGGCCGGGAGGAACTTGGCGTGGGCGCCGCCCAGAAGGCCAAGGGGCTCGGCCTGTTCGTGGCTGGCCTTGTTGCGCTCAGCATCTTTCAGGCACGCTACGGGTCGGAAGCGCGGATGTACGCCCTGGCGACGGCCCTGGCCGCCTTTTCCGGCTGGTCCCTCCTGCGCGCCCTGCGGGCGGATTCGGGTCGCAGGCGGAAGTGGCTCGTGTACGGCCTGCTGAGCCTGCTCTTCCTGTACACGCACAACTACGCGCTGTTCTCCCTGGCGGCCCAGGCCGTCTTCGTCGTCGGCTTCTTGTGCGTGCAGGCCGATTGGGACGCGGGCGCCTTCCTGCGCGGGCCAACGTTCCGCTACGCGCTGCTGACGGCCGCCGCCGTGGCACTCGGCTACTTGCCTTGGCTGCCCGTCCTCCTGCGGCAGCGGGCCCAGGTGCAGGCCGACTACTGGACCGGCCCAGTATCGGAGTGGACCGTCGCCCACCTTTGCTACCAGATGTTCGTCACCGTGGACGCCCCCGCCCCCTTCTCACGCCGGGCGGCCCTGGTCGCCGCCGACCTCTGTGCGCTGGGCCTGCTGGCCTTGTGGCGCAAGGCGCGCCTGGGGGAGTGGTATCTGCTCAGCGCGACCGTGGGGCCCCTCGGGCTCAGCGTGCTGGCATTTACCTTCGGCGCCAAGGTGTTCGCCTTCCGTTTCTTCCTCTTCGCCCATCTGTTCCTGGTGGCCGGGGTGGGCGTCCTGGCGGCGCGTCTTCCGTCCTGGTCGGGACGGTGGCTGGCCGCTGTCGCCCTGGTCGTCGCCTCGCTGTACACCTATCACACCTACTGGCAGCAGATGGACACGGCACACAAGCCCGGCGCCCGGGGGGCAGCGGAGTTCCTCGCCGCGCGGCGAACGCCGGCCGAGCCGGTCGTGGTTTCTTCGCCCTACTTCTATTTGCCCTTACGTTATCACTGCGGCGAGCAGCCCGGTTGGTATTGCTACAGCGACGTCCCCTTGCGCCATTACCAGGGCGCCCCGGTGCTGACGTCCGATGACACGATCACCGCCGAGCGACTCGCGGCCGTGACCGCACGGCGCGTCTGGGTGGTCAACATGACCGACAGCATCTGGGGAGATCGGGCGGTTCCCGTGCCCCCGGGCTGGGTCCGGAGGGAGGAAGAGCGGTTCCCCGAAGTGCTGGGGCTGGGGGACATGGTCGTCGTGGCCTATGAGACCGCGGCACCGCCGGGGGGCGGCCGCCCGTGAGCGCTGCCCCCACGCGGCACTCTCTCACGGGGTCGCCGGGCAGGCCGGAGTCGGTCCTTGCGGCTGATGGGGCCGGTTGGGAGGGGCGTTCACCGGCTCGGGGGACGACGCTTGAGG
>DATFNV010000602.1:0-19347 GCA_035266225.1 Gemmataceae bacterium | reverse complement strand
CAACTGTTCGGCATTCATCGGCGTGCTCCCCGGCTACCGCGTGGTCCTCTCTCCGCCAGCGCACCGCGCGCCCCTCCCAGGGGAGAGAATACGACCGGGTCTACCCTGCGGCACGCGCCCGCGTCACGTCCCCGCCGTGGCCAACATCTGCCGCAGCCCCTGGAGCGGCACCCGGACGCGGGGCGAGCCGGCCGTCAATCCCGAGCGCAGCTCGTAGACCGCCCGCTTGAGCAGGTGGAAGTCGAGCAGCAGGCCGAGATCGTTGCGGTTGGCGGGCAAGAACGCCGCCCCGCCCGCCGCCGCCAGGTACGCCCGCACGAAGCCCACCGACACCCACAGCTGCCACAGCCGCGCCCACGGGCCCAGCCGCAGCGCGTCCTCGGGGCGCAGGCCGCCCTCCGTCAGCGCGCTCTGCGTGGCGTAGTCGAAGGAGCGCAGCATGCTGGCCACGTCGCGCAGCGGCGAGCGCTTGTGCCGCCGGTCGCTCAGCGGCCGCGACGAGTCCCCCTCGAAATCGATGACCACGAAATCCCGGCCCGTGAACCACAGTTGTGCCAGGTGGTAGTCGCTGTGGGTGCGCGTGCGCTGCCCCCCGATCTTGCGGTCGAGGATCGTCCGGGCCCGCTCCAGCAAGGTCGCCTCACGCTCCAGCACCTCGCGAGCCGGGCCGCGCAGCTCCTCGGGCAGCTCCGGCAGGCGCTTGCGGAGCAGTTCCAACACCTGCCGCGCCTGGCTGCGCAGCGACTGATACTGCGAGCGCTGGAACAGCGTGGTGAACGGCTCCGGCGCGAAGGCCGAGTCGTTCGGGTCGGAGGCCAGCGCCAGGTGCAACTCGGCCGTGCGCTCGCCGATGGTCTGCACCGAGGCGAGGTACGAGCCGATTACCTCCTGGGCCAGCACCGGCACCTCTTCCCCGGCCAATTCGAGCAACGGCCGATTCGGCAGCGGCAACTCCTCGGCCGGGATCGGCAGCATCAGGGCGCGCTCGAAATAGAGGCCGAGCGAATCGCGCGTGTAGCCCCAGGCGTCGCCCTGGTGGGCGACCTGCCCGTGCAGCACTGCCAGCGTCATCGGCTCGCCGCGGAATGGCCGGTACTCGACCGCTCCGGCCACCGGGGCCGCCGCGCGGAAGGACGTTTGCTCCTGGAGGAAGCGGCCGACTTCCAACTCGGGATGAACCCCTGGCTCGTCACGGCGGAACACCTTCAAGATGAGCCGGTCGCCGTAGGTCACCGACGTGTTGCTCTGCTCGCCCTTCATCAAGGACACCGCCGGCTCCGACGCGACGAGCTCGGCCAGCCCCGCGAACGACTCCAGCGGCCAGGCCGCCAACTCGCCGGCGCCGCCGCGGACGCGCCGGTCGTCGCGGACGGCCCGCAGCAGCGCCTGGCAGAACGCCGGCTCCCCGAGCGGGTCGAACAGGATGCCCTCTTCCGCCTCGGGCGCCGGCTTGCCCCGGGGCCGCACGCGCAGCCGCGCCATTCCGGCGTGCGGCAGCCGCTCGCCGACCGCGGCCGCCCCGGCGGCGCCGGCGAACGCCACCGGCAGCACATACGTTTCCGGATCGCCTTCGGTGTATTCCACGCGCACCAGGACGACGTGCGCCGCCACCGACTCCTCGCCGAGCGGGACGGCGTCGAGCACGCTCGCGGTGTCGATGGTCCGGCGCCGGCCACGGAACCACGGGCAACCCGGCAGGTAGGCGGCCAGGGCCTCGGCCAGCGCCTCGCGGGCCTTGCCCTTGAAGACGTTCCGCCAGTCGTCGGCCGCCTCCAGCGTCAGCAACTCGGCCTCGTGGACCGGGGCCGGCAGCGCCCCAGCCGGCCGCGGCTCCAGGCTGAACCAGTAGAAGGCGCGGGGGCCGAGCGTGACCCGGTACGGCTGGGCGTCGATCGGCGGGAACGTCGTGCGGCCGAGCATCTCGACCGGCACCATCCCCGGGAACGCCGACAGGTCCAGCTCGACCGCCTGGGCGAAACGCGATAGGTTGGCCACCACGAGGAGGGTCTCGTCCTCGTAGCGGCGGAGGAAGGCGAGCACCTTGTGATTGTCCGGGTGGAGAAAGTCGAGGCTGCCGCGGCCGAAGGCCCGGTAGCGGCGGCGTAGGGCGATCAGGCGCTTCATCCACCACAAGAGCGAGTGCGGGTTGTTCTGCTGCGCCTCGACGTTAACTGCCTCGTAGTGGTAGGCCGGGTCGATGATGATCGGCAGGTAGAGCCGCTGCGGGTTGGCCCGCGAGAAGCCGGCGTTGCGCTCGCCGCTCCACTGCATCGGCGTCCGCACCCCGTTGCGATCCCCAAGGTAGATGTTGTCGCCCATGCCGATCTCGTCGCCGTAGTAGAGCACCGGCGTGCCCGGCAGCGACAAGAGCAGGCCGTTCATCAGCTCGATCCGGGCGCGATGGTTCTCCAACAGCGGCGCCAACCGCCGGCGGATGCCGAGGTTGATGCGTGCCTGCGGGTCCTGGGCGTAGACGCGGTACATGTAATCGCGGTCCTCGTCGGTGACCATTTCGAGGGTCAGCTCGTCGTGGTTGCGCAGGAACAGCGCCCACTGGCACGTCTCGGGGATGGGCGGCGTCTGCTGGAGGATGTCCACGATGGGCAGGCGGTCTTCCATGCGGATGCCCATGAACAGCCGCGGCATGACCGGGAAGTGGAAGGCGGTATTGCACTCGTCGCCGGCGCCGAAGTAGGCGACGGCGTCCTCCGGCCACTGGTTGGCCTCGGCCAGCAGCATGCGGTTTTTGAAGGTCTCATCGACGTGCTTGCGCAGTTTCTTCAGGAAGGCGTGCGTCTCGGGCAGGTTCTCGCAGTTGGTGCCCTGGCGCTCGTAGAGATAGGGAATGGCGTCGAGGCGCAGGCCGTCGATGCCCATGCGCAGCCAGAAGTCGAGGGCGTCGAGGACGGCCTGGTGAACGGCCGGGTTGTCGAAGTTCAGGTCGGGCTGGTGGTGGAAGAAGCGGTGCCAGTAGTAGGCGCCGGCGACCGGGTCCCAGGTCCAGTTGGACGGCTCGAAGTCCTTGAAGATGATGCGGGCTTCCTGGTATTTCTCCGCCGTGTCGCTCCAGACGTAGAAGTCGCGCTCGGGGCTGCCGGCCGGGGCGCGGCGGGCGCGGCGGAACCAGGCGTGCTGGTCCGACGTGTGGTTGACCACCAGCTCGGTGATGACCCGCAGGCCGCGGCGGTGCGCCTCCTGGAGGAACAGCTCGAAGTCGGCGAGGCTGCCGTAAGCCGGGTTGATGCCGCGGTAGTCGGCGATGTCGTAGCCGTCGTCGCGCAGCGGCGAGGGGTAGAAGGGGAGCAGCCACAGCGCGGTCACGCCGAGGTCTTGCAGGTAGTCGAGCTTCTCGACCAGGCCGGGGAAGTCGCCGACGCCGTCGCCGTCGCTGTCGTGGAAGGCCCGCACGTGCAGTTCGTAGATCAGAGCGTCCTTGTACCAGAGCGGGTCGTCGTCCAGCGTGGGGGGGATCCCGTTCCTTCGCCTTCGAGCCACGGCCGTACCTCCGCAACGCCGCTTGCGGCTTCGCACGCCATGCGAAGCCGCAAGCGGCTAACCCAGCAGCAGCGCCACGGGGAAATGCGCGAACAGCGCCGCCGCCGCGACGGTCGCTTTCCCCTCCTGTTCGTCCACGGTCACCTCCTCGCCGGTGAAGACGTTGCGCAACCGCCGGCCCGGCTCGACGCCGGGCAGCAGCAGCCGCGTGTCCTCCCACACCGCGGCGCCGAGCGGCAACTCGCCGGCCTTCGGGACCAGGCGCGTCATCAGGCGCGGCGCCGCCGCCACGGCCACGCCCCCTTCGCGCCGCCGCACGAAAGCGCAGACGTGGTCGTGCCGCGAACCGACAACGTCGGCCGGCAGGTACTCGCCCGTGGTGAACAGGCCGGGATGGTCGCGCCGCGCGTGCAGCGCCCGCCAGGTGACGTACAGCTTGACTCTCCCGTCCTCCTTGGACGCGGCCAGTTGGCGGGCGAATTCCGCCAGCCCCGGCCCGACCTCGGCGGCGCGCGCCTTCAGCTCGTCCAGAAGCCGGCGGCGCAGGTCGTAATCGACGGGCCGGCGGTTGTCGGGATCGACCAGGCTGAAGTCCCACAACTCGGTCCCCTGGTAGGTGTCGGGAACCCCCGGCGAGGCGATTTTCAGCAGCACCTGGCTCAGCGAAGTGAGCAGGCCGTAATGGCTGACGCCCCTCTGAAACGCCTGGAATTCGGCGAGGAACGCGGCACTCGCCGCCCGATCCAGGGTGCGGGCCACGAACTGGCGCACGCCGTCGTCGTAGGCCGGGTGGGGGTTGACCCAGCTGGTGTGGACCTTGGCCTCGTGCGTCGCCTTCTTCATGTACGCCTGGACGCGGGCGATGAACTCGGACGCGACCTGGCCCTCGAACGCTTCCAGCGGCCAGGCGCCGACCAGCGTTTGATAGAACAGGTACTCGTCGTTGCGGTCGGGCGCGGTCAGGTCATCGAGCTGCACGCGGTACTTCTTGTTGAGGCGGCCCCAGCGCGGCAGGGCCTTCTGCCACTCGTGCGGCAGTTCGGACAGCACGTCGAGGCGGGCGCGCACGTCCTCGCCGCGCTTGGTGTCGTGCGTCGCCGTGGCGGACAGCGAATAGGGCCAGCGCTCCTGGCGCTGCTTGTTGTGGCGGTGAAACGCGGCGGGCGAGACGCCGAACGTGTCGGGGTCGCCGCCAACCTCGTTCAACGCCACCAGGCGATTGTAGACGTAAAACGCCGTGTCCTCCAGCCCCTTGGCCATCACCGGCCCCGTCACCTGCTGGAACTTGCCGACGAAGCGCCGCTGCGCCTCTCGGTCCTCGTCGCTGGCGCCCTCGGGGTATTTCAGCAGGATCATGTCGCGGGCGAAGTCGAACAGCGACTCGCTGATGGCCGGGTTCATGCGCTTGGCCCGTGCCACGGCGGTCAGGACGTAGGCACGGTCGCGCGGGCGGATCGGCTCGCCGCTGATGTACGAGCGGTACACGGGGAAGCAGGCGATGATCTCGCGCAAGGCGTGGCGCAGGCTGTTGAGGGTGAAGTCGCGCGACCAGCGGTTCTGCTCCGAGAGCCGGTCGAGCTGGTGCGCCAGCACGTGCAGCTCGCTGGCCAGGGACACTTGCAGGATCAAGAACTTCTTCTGATGGACCACCTCCGCGAACGGTACGTCCCGGCCGCGCCAGCGCTCGTAAATGCGGGTGAAGGGGCCGGCGTTCTCGCCCTGCACGAACAGGCCGCCCAGCTGGTTGAGGAACTCGTAGCCCGTGGTGCCGTACACCGGCCAGTCCTCGGGCACCGGCTCGCCCCGGCCGAGGATCTTTTCAACGACGACGTAGAGCGGCCGGCGGAACGGGGAATCGGCGCTGCCGGCGGCCGACTGCCGCAGCGCTTCCAGGAGCGGTCCCTCGATCTCCTCCCACACACAAGCCTGAAGCGCCAGCGAAGGGCTGTCCTTCGCCAGCGAAGGAGAACCGTCATCCTTCGCTGGCGCTTCAGGCTTGTGTCGGAACTCCGTGTCGGCCTCGAAGACGGAGCGGGCCACGCCGAGCGCGTAGTGGGCCTGCAAGCGCTGGAGGTATTCGCGCGGGTCGTAGAGGCCGTCGGGGTGGTCGATGCGCAGGCCGGTGACGCGGCCCTGCCCCAGCAGGCGCAGGATGAGTTCGTGGGTAGCCTCGAAGACGGGAGCCTTTTCCATACTGAGCGCGGCCAGTTCGTTGACGTCGAAGAAGCGGCGGTAGTTGATCTCGTCGGCGGCGACGCGCCAGTTCGACAGGCGGTAGGCCTGGGCGTTCAGCAGGTCGTCGAGCCGATCGAAGCTGTGCGCCTCCTTGAGCTGGCCGTTGAACGCTAACACGGTCTCCTCGACGTGGGCGCGGACGGTCGGGTTGGCGTCGGCGAGGGTGGCCAGGCGGCGCTTGATGACTTCCTTCTCGCGCTGCCGTTCCGCCACCTGGGCCGGATCGGTGGCCGAGCGCGGCGGCAGGTGCGTCACCGCGGTGACGATGCTCTGGTACTCGATGAAGGCCTCGGAGGTGGCGCCGAGTTCCTCTTCCAGCTCGTTGATTCGCAGGCGTAGCACGCGGTCGTAGGTGTCGGGCGAGACGGGGAAGTGGTTGTCGAAGTAATGGATGCTGAAGGCGCCGCCGTCGTAATGGAGCGTGAGCTGCCCGGATTCGAGCGCCTTGCCATAGGGGTCGCCGAGCATGGGCAGCAGCACCTTGTCTTGCAGCTCGGGTTTGAGGGCGGAGTGCCAGTCGATGTCGAAGAAGCCGGCGTAAGGGGACGACGGGCCGTTCTCCAGCACGTCGTTCCACCACAGGTTGGAGTTGCCGATGCCCATGTGGTTGGGCACCACGTCGAGCAACTGCCCCAGGCCGCGCTGGCGCAGGGCGGCGACGAAGCCCTCGTAGTCCTCGTCGCTGCCGATCTCGGGGTTGAGGCGGTTGTGCTCGGAAATGTCGTAGCCGTGCAGGCTGCCCGGCCGGGCCATGAGGTACGGCGAGGCGTAGCAGTCGCTCACGCCCAGGTCGTTCAGGTAGGGGACGAGGTCGCGCGCCTCGCGGAACGTGAACTGCCCGTTGAACTGAAGCCGATAGGTAGACTCGGGCAAGCGGCGGCGCTCGGCCAGGGCCCGCGCCGTCTTGCTCAGCAGCGACTCGATCAGGTGCGTCGGGACCATTTCCGCTCTCAGCTTTCAGGTGCTGGCTTTCGGTTTTGTAGAGGAAGAGCAAATCGGATGCCGCAACCCGCGGCGGGGCGCGACAAGAGCGCTTGCGGAAAGCGGCGGCGACGACCATGATAGACGCGCCCGTGTGTACCCCGTTCGGGAGGGAAGCGATGTCGCGGATTACCAGACCGCCGGTGGTGGACAAGATCGAGTACCCGACAAGGGACGGCAGACCAATGGCCGAGACGGACTTGCATGGACTCCTGCTGTTTGCACTGCTCCACACGCTACGGACGTTTTTCTTCGCCGACCCAGGGGTCTACGTCTCGGGCAACCTGCTGGTATTCTACGAGCGCGGCAACAAGCGAAAGCACGTCTCTCCCGACGTGTTCGTGGTCCGTGGCGTGCCGAACCATTTGCGGGACAACTACCTGATCTGGGAGGAAAAGAAGGCCCCCGAAGTCGTGATCGAACTCACCTCGAAGACGACGCGCAAGGAGGACACGGACACGAAGTTTGCACTGTACCGCGACGTGCTGAAGGTGAAGGAGTTGTTCCTGTTCGATCCCCGGGCCGAGTACCTCGACCCGCCGTTTCAGGGCTACCGCCTGCGGGCCGGGAAGTACGTCTCCATCAAGCCGGTGGGCGGACGCTTGCCGAGCCGGTTGCTCGGCCTGCACCTGGAGCGTGACGGCAGCGACCTCCGCCTGTGGAACCCGGCGACGGGGCAATGGCTGCCGACTCCGGACGAGGCGCGACAGCAGGCGGACCAGGCGCGGCAGCAGGCGGACCAGGCGCGGCAGCAGGCCGAGGCGGAAGTCTCGCGCCTGCGGCGCGAAAACGAGGAATTGCGCCGGGGCCTGCCGTAACCATTCCGCGGAGATTCTCGCCATGAACGAGTTCACCAAGACCAAAATCCACTTTACCCTGGCCCTGCTGGCCGCGCTGTTCGCCCTCCACCCGTTCCTGGATAAGCTCGAGGACGTGAAGTTCGATTACCTGGGGTATCCCCTCAAGTTCTCCTACGCTTACGTCGTGTTCGCCGGACTGCTGGCCCTGTGTGTTTACCTCTTCGCCCTGACGATGGTGAGTGAGCGGCCGCATTCCTGGTTGGAGCGGCTGGGCAACTACTGCTACGGGCTGGCGATCATGTCGCTGCCGTTCTACGGCGGCCTGTACCTGGCCAGCCTGCTCGCCGAACAGCTCGGCGAGTCGCGGCACCTGGCCTACGCGGCGCCCGGGGTGGCCCTGGGGCTGGGCATCGGCTGGTTCGTGCTGTCCCAGGTGTTCGCCTGGTTCCTCCGCGGCCGGCTGGGGGCGCAGGACCGCTCCGCCAAGGTCGAGCAATTCGCCAAGGACGAGGTGAAAGCCCTGGAGGACGCCCGGGAGCTGTTCGCCAGCGACCACTACGACCTGGCCGTCATGCAGGCGTACCACGCCGTCGAGGCGCGACTGCGGCGGGTGCTGCTCAACCGCGGGGGGAACCTCCCGCAGGGCGACCACGACGCCCTGGTCGCCGCCGCCAAGCGCGCCGGTCTCCTGCGCGAGCCGACCCTCACCCTGCTCGAGGACCTGCAGCGCCGCTGGCGCATCGCGATCAGCAACGAGCCGTTGACCCGGGAGGCCGCCGCCACCGCCCTGGGCGCCACGCGCGACATCCTGGCCGCGATCCCGGTGCCCGAACCGGCGGCGAAGGCCGCGTAGGAGCTGCGCTCTCAGGTCGGCGCGGGAGGGGTCCGCAAGCGGCGGTTGTCGTTAGAAACCGTATGAAAAACCCTCTTGCCGCTTGCGGCTTCGCAGGAACGATTGCGAAGCCGCAAGCGGTGAAGTCATTTGTGTTACCGTTTCTTACCCCAACACCGCCTCATTGTAGTCGTGGCGCTTGGAGAACATCTTCTCGTGCTCGCTGTAGATCTCGCCATCGACGTTGAAGAGGTAGGCCAGCAGGGCGGCGCGGACCCACATGCCGTTGTGCGACTGCTCGAAGTACATCGCCCGCGGGTCGTCGTCGATCTCGAAGGGGATCTCCGGGTCGCGGCCGTTGCGCGGGAAGGGGTGCAGGATCGCGGCGTAATCCTTCATCTCGTGGACCAGGTCGGTCGTCAGCTGACACTCCTTCAGCGCCTCGGCGTCGTAGGAGTCGCCGCTGTCGTGCTCGCGCTGGATGCGCGTCATGTAGAGCACATCGACCTCGCCGATCACTTCTTTCAGACTGTTGCACTCGTTGAAGGGGATGCCGCGGTCCTGGAGGAACTCCTTCAGGTCGGCCGACATCTCCAGCTTGGAGTGCGGCGGCGAGACGAAATGCATCCGGACGCCGTCGTACAGCGACAGCAGCGTGGCCAGGGAGCGGACGGTCCGGCCGCGGCCGATGTCGCCGCAGAAGCAGTAGACCTTGTGGTCCAGGCCGCGCGTCAGGTCCTTGTACTTGCGGCGCAGCTCGTCGAAGCGCGTCCGCCGCGACGAGTCCTTCTTCGACTCGAAGTTGAAGATCCGCTGCATGGTGTAGACGTCGAGCAGCGCCTGCGTCGGGTGCTCGTCGGCGCCGGAGCCGCCGTTGACGATCGAAACGCCGCGGTGGCCCTGCCGGTCGGCATCGCTCATGCGGTCGAGGTCGTTCATCAGGTAGGCGCAGGCCTCGGCGAAGCGCGGGTACTTGGCGCGCATGATGATGATGTCGGAGTAGCTGGAGAACATGCGGATCGAGTCGAGCGGTGACTCGCCCTTGGCCTCCGACGACACCGACGGGTCGCGGATCTCGGCGCACTGCATGCCCAGGATCTGGCAAGCGTTCAGGAAGGAGAGAAAGGTGCGCGTCGAGGCCTGGGTGAAGTAGAGCATGGCCCGCTTGTGCGACAGCAGGTTGCGCAGGAAGAGCATGCCGTTGCGCGTCTCGCCGATGCTGCGCACCTTGCTGGTGATCTGGGCGAGGCGCTCGAGCAGGCCGCGGTCGAACTGCTGCGAAAAGATGATGTGCCGCAGCCGCTCGCCGCGCTGGAACTCCGGCAGCTTCATCATGATCGGCCGGTCGAGGCGGCGCTCGTACTCGTGCCAGTCCTGGAACTCCTCCAGCCCGCCGCGCGGCGGCGGCTCGGGCGGCCTCGCCGGGTGCGGCAGGGCGGGTTTCGGGGAGGGCTTCTTGCGTCCGTTGGCTCGTTGCATGGCACCGCGTCCCATCGGGCTGGGCGACAATTAGGGGAACAGACTCGGCTGAGGGGATGGGGCGCCGGCGCGCCCGAGGATTATCGTACCCGTGGGGTCGGCAGTGGGCAACGGGCCGAGCGGACTCGGCCGGCGTGGGCGGCCCCGGCGCGGGAATCTAGAATGGCTGTTACGATTGAATCAGCCACTCGCTCCCAGCCGGAATGGGGGCTGGTTCAAACGCGGGTCGCGCTCTGCCCGTGCCCGTGCCCGTGCCCGTGCCCGGTCGCGGGTCGCGCTCTGCCCGTGCCCGTGCCCGTGCCCGTGCCCGGTCTGGAATCGGGCACGGGCACGGGCACGGGCACGGGCACGGGCACGGGCACGGACCCGCGCCACCTGAAACGGCCCGTTTCTGAACCATGCCCGGAAAGGGTCCCTCCCACGAGTCGCCGCAAGAAAGCCATCGCTCGCGCGCCGGAGCCGGCCCCCGCCGCGCCGCCGGGCCGGGGCCCCGAGTTGCTGCGCCGCGTCCTGCTTGGCCTGGTGACGGCCCTCATCGTCGTCCGTGCCCTCGTCCCCGGCGAGGACGTCGGCCTGCTCGAGCCCGGAGCCAACCCGATGGGCCTGGCCGTGCCGCTGCTCTGGCTGTGCGGCCTCGCCACCTGGGCCGCCTGGCGCATCTGGTCGGGGCAGCTCGATTGGTACGGCGGACTCGTCGATGCGGGACTGCTGGTCGTCGTCCTCTTCTCGTTCCTCGGCACGGTGGCGGTCGCGTCGTACCAGCACCCGGCCTGGGTCGTCTCGTGGGAATGGGCGGGGCTGCTGGCCGCGTTCTTCCTCGTCCGCCAGCTGGCGCGCAGCCCGTCCGACCAGCGCGGCCTGCTCGCCGTCTTGCTGGCCACGGGGGTCAGCCTGGCGGCGCAAGCGGTCTACCAGCACGCTCGGCCCGACCCCGGTCGAGCCCCCCTGCCCGGCCTGACGGGCGACGAATTGCCGCGCCGGCGCTGCGAGGTGCTGGCCGTGCTCGGCAACACGCCGCAGAATCCGTTCCCGGCCACCCTCAGCCTGCCGGCCCTGTGCGCGGCCACCAGCACCAGTGACCCCACGCTGTTCGAGCGGATCGCCGTGAAAAACAACGTCCGGCCCGAGACGGGCGGGCCGGCCTTGCCGCTGCCCCTGCGCCCCCCGCCGCCGCGCCCCCCCGCCGCCACGTTCACCGATGAGTCGAACCTGGCCGGCTGCCTGGCTCTGCTGCTGCCCGCCCTCGCCGGGTGCGTCCTGGCGGCGTGGCTCGGCGGCGCCCCGCGCTGGCAGCTGGGGGTCGCGGTTGGTTGCGCACTGCTGACCGCTCTGGCCCTGTGGCTGACGCAGGATCGCAGCAGTATCCTGCCGTGTCTCCTCGTCGGCGCCGCGGCGTCCTTGCTGGCCTGGCGCTATTATTCCTCGTCCCCGGCAGGCAGCGCCGGTCCGTCTCCGCGCTTGCTGCTGGCACTGGCCCTGGCCGGCGCGGCAGGGCTGCTATTGCTCGCATTCCTCCTCAGGCAGCGCGGTGGCGCGGCCCTCGCCGATCTGACGCGCGAGTGGTCGGCGGCGTCGGCGATGATCGGCGACCACTTCTGGTTCGGCGTCGGCCCCGGCAACTATGGCCGGCACTACCCGCAATACATGGCCGCGACCGCGCCGGCGTTCGCGCGCCAGCCGGACAACTTCGCGCTGGAGGTCTGGGCGACGCTCGGACTCCCGGCTTTCCTGGCCCTGGCGGTGGCGCTGGTCACTTTCTTCCGGCGGACGCTGTCCTTCGTCCCGAGCGGCGCCGCGGCCCTGGTCGGCGACGAGAACCCATCAGGCAGCCCCCAACCAGCGACGGCGGACGAGGACGAGGCTCCCCGGTGGGAGTTCTACGAGGGTGGTATGATCGGCCTGCTGGCCGGGTTCCTGTTCCGTGCCCTGTCGGCCTCGCCGGACGCGATCATCGAGGAGGCCGTGGCGGCGGGGACCCGCGCCTTCGTCTGGTTCGCCGTCTTCGCCCTGGTCCAGGGCATCCGCTGGAGCGGGGCGACGCGCGTCCTGGCCTGCACCGCGGGCCTCGCCGCCCTGCTGCTTCACCTGGCCGTCGCGGGCGGCTTCTCGGTGCCGGGCGTCGCACAACCCCTGTGGATCATGGCCGCCCTCGCCCTCAACGGCTTGCCGGAAAGCCCGCTGTCGTTCGGGCGGCAGTACCTCGGCCGCGTCCTGCCACTGGCCCTGGCGTGCGCCGCGGCGCTGTTCTTTATCCTGCAACTGTTTCAGCCGCTTACCGCCGGCGCAAGCCGCAACCGCTCAGCCCTGGCCACGGCGCAGAAATATCTCGACGTACGCTCCGGCGTCTTCCCGTCGCGGGAGGATGGGAAGCCGGAGCACATTGGCAACGTCGCGGAGGCACTCAAACACATTATCTCGGACCCTGATCGTGAGACGGGGTTGTACCTGGCGGTCCAGGCAGACCCGGGCAACGCCCGGTACTACGTCGATGCCGCCAACTGGTACGGCAACTTCTACGATGCCTCCCCCCTGACCCGAGACAGCGAAGGACAGAGTAACTATCTCCGGGGAGCCCTCGGCTACGCCCGCGACGCCCAGAAGCTGGACCCCCGCGGCGAGGCAGGCTACCTCGCGGAGGCGCGGGCGCTTCACCTCGTCGCCCTGCGCGATCCCAACCCCGCGGCGCGGGCGAAGGCCGCCGGCGAGGAGCCGCAACCGCTTCTGAAAAGCATCGCGTACAGGCCGAACGACGCTCAGCTGCACTACCGCCTGGCGGTGGCCCTCTACGGGGCGGACCAGGGGCTCCGCGCCAAGGATCACGCAGAGCGCGCCCTTAAACTCGACGCCCCTGCCCTGCCCCCCGGGCGCCGGCTGACCGAAGCGCAGCGCCTTCACGCCAAACTCATCGTGACCGGGCGGGCACCGCGGCGACCCTTGCCCTGATCCCCCGGCGGAGGTAGTATCTGTAGTTGTTGGTTTTTCAGAAATTATGTGTACGGCCGATCACAGCCACAGGGGAAAAAGGCGGCGCCGGTTCCGGCGGTCATGCTGCCGTGCGAGGGGTAGTTGCCGGAACCGACGCCATCAGTGGGCTCCCACCGGCCGTAATTGATTCTACCCTTGTGCTGCGGCCGGGACTGGTTGGATTGCGATCGATCGCGCGGCGGATCTCTCGCCGATGGAAAAGTTTGCCGACGGCGCAACCGGGGGCGAGTTGCCGTGGGAGAATAAGTGATGGCCAGGTGGCTGTTCAAGGAGGAGCCGAGTCATTACAACTTCGCCGACCTGGAGCGGGACGGCAGCGCGATCTGGGACGGCGTGGCGAACGCCTTGGCCTTGCAGAACTTGCGGAAAGTACGCCCCGGCGACCGCGTCCTCTACTACCACACCGGCAAGGAAAAGGCCGTGGTGGGTGAGATGGAGGTGATCGCCGGGCCGGAGCCGGACCCGACGACCGGCGACGAAAAACGGGTGGTGGTCACCGTCCGGGCGGTACGGCGCTTGCATCATCCCGTATCCCTGGGGCGAATGAAACACGACCCCGCACTCGCGGACTGGGAACTGCTACGGCTGCCGCGGCTGTCCGTGATGCCCGTGACGGACGCGCAATGGCGGCGGGTCGAAGAACTCAGCAAGAAGCCAGGAGGGTAGGACGGCCTTGGCCCGGGGCCGTGCCGAGTTGTAATTTGTACAGTCAGGAGGACTTTCCTCAGTCTCGGAGGTTATTCAACCATGGCGCGACGCAGCGCCTTGAGCGGGACGATCGGGGCCAACGGCACCAACGGCCGCTCGCGCCCTTCCGACCGCTTTCTGGCCGGTTTGACGGAGGCCGAGTCGGTGGCCTTTGTCTCGCACGTCCACCCCGACCCCGACAGCCTGGGCAGTATGCTCGGGCTCGCCCACCTCGTCGAAACCCGCCTGGGCAAGCCGACCCGCCTCATCCGCGACGGCCTCATCAGCCGCGCGGAGAACCGGGCCATGGTGGAGTTGCTCGAGGTGGACCTGGACCCCATCGAGGAAGTTAATTGGCGGCCTGGCGAGGCGCTGGTGATGGTGGACAGCCAGCCGAACACCGGCCGGCACAGCTTCGACGGCGACCTGCCGCTCTACGCCGTCCTCGACCACCATAGCACGCCCGGCAACCTGGAAGGCATCCCGTTTGTGGACGTGCGCCAGGATCTCGGGGCCACCTGCTCCCTGGTCGCCTCCTATCTGATGGAGCAGGAGATCGAGCCGCCACAGCGCGTCGCCACCGCGCTGCTGTACGGCATCGAGACGGAGGTCAGCGGCTACCCGCGCGAGGCCAGCGCGATCGATGACACGGCGCTGCTGTTCCTCTACCCCCTGGCCGACAAGGACATGGTGGCCCGCATCCGCAACGCCCGCCTGCCGCAGAGCTACTTCGAGTGCCTCCTGCAAGCGCTGCAGTCGTCGTTCATCTACGACCGGCTCATCATCAGCTGGGTCAACGAGCTGCCGCAGCCGGAGCTGGCCGCCGAGGTCGTCGATTTCCTCATCCGCTTCGAGGAGGTCGATTGGGCGGTTTGCGCCGGGGTCTTCCAGGACAAGCTGATCTTGTCGGTGCGGGCCGGCGTCGAGAACGTCCACGCCGGCGAGATGCTGGCCCAGGTGGTCGGCAAGATGGGCCGCGCCGGCGGACACGACCGCCGCGCCGGCGGCACCATCTACCTGCCGAGTATCTCGCGCAGCGCCATCGACGAGGTGCAGGCGGAGTTGCGCCGCCGGCTGCTCAAAGCGCTGCACATCGAGGAGTGCCGCGGCCAGCGCCTGGTTTCGCGCCGTGAAATGCTCCAGAATTTGCAGGCGTAACCCAATATGCCGCTTGCGGCTTAGCGTTCGCGCCCTCCTTGGATGGCGCGAACGCTAAGCCGCAAGCGGCGGCCCTACCTGAGGTGCGCCAATGACCGAGCAGCAACCCGCCTCCCCGCCCCCTCCGGCGCCCCCGCCGAGGAAACCGAGCCGCGCCTTGCCCATCCTCTTCGGCATGTCGCTGACCTGCAACCTGTTCGTCCTCGCCGCCGTGGCCGTCGCCTGCGGCGGCTTCTTCTGGCTCGGGCGCGGCGGTCAGGAATCCACGACGCCTTTGACCGAGCACTACCACGCGGGCAAGAAGTCGGCGAGCGACAAGGTAGCCGTCGTGCGCATCGACGGCGTGCTGATGGAGGGGCTGAACGGCTTCGCGGAGAAGCAGATCGAGCAGGCGGCCGAAGACAAGCACGTCAAGGCGGTGGTGCTGCGCATCAACAGCCCTGGCGGCAGTATCACCTCCAGCGACGACCTGCATCGCCGCCTGATCCGCCTCCGCGACGGCGTCGCCGACAAGGGCACCGCAGCCAAGCCGCTGGTGGTGTCGATGGCCAGCATGGCGGCGTCGGGCGGCTACTACATCGCCCTGCCGGCCCCCACCATTTATGCCGAGCGGACCACGATCACTGGCTCCATCGGCGTCTACGCCTCGTTCCCGGACGTCACCGGGCTGTCGGACAAGGTCGGCGTGGACATGACGATCATCAAGCGCGGCGCCGTCAAGGCGAGCGGCAACCCGTTCCGCAAACTCAGCGACGAGGAGTACGCCGTCTGGGATGACATGGTGGGCCACGCCTACGACCAGTTCCTGAACGTGGTCCGCGAGGGCCGTGGCAGCAAGCTCAAGGCCGAACTGACTGCCAGGGTCATCGACGAGGATCGCACGGTCCCCATCGACGGGAAAGACCCCAAGACGGAGCAGGCGACCGTCGAGAAAAAGAAGGTCCATTATACTCGTGAACTGGCCGACGGCGGCATCTGGACCGCGGAGCAGGCGCTGAAGTACGGCCTGATCGACAAGGTCGGCTACCTCGATGACGCCATCCAGGAGGCGCACGATCTGGCGAAGCTGGGCGACGACTGGAAGGCGATCACCTACGAACGGCCGTCGCTGCTGAGCGAACTGCTGACCGGCGGGAAGGCCCAGGAGCCGGCGGCGGCACTCGACCCGGCCAGGTTGGCTGACGCCGCCACGCCGCGGCTGTGGTACCTGGCGCCGCAGTCGGAATTGGCCGGCGTGCTGAAGGCGGCGGGGCGCTGAGCGACCAGGCCCCTCCCGGGCAAGCCGGGAGGGGCCGATCGAGGTGAGCGTCACGAACCGAGGACGACGAGGCGGAGCGGTCGTCATCCAGGCGTCAAGCGTTGACCGCTCCGATGGTGATGACCTTGCCGTTCTTGACGCCGCGCTCGTCGGTAAGTGGGGCCCCGCCCTTGTCGCCCTCGCCGAGGGCGGGGCTGCCTTTCTTCAGGGCCTCGGTCTGCAGGACGATCATGGTGCCGGGAGCCCCGATCATCGGGCCACCGTTGTTGCCCAGCGGTCCCAGCAGGGGGTCGAGCGGGTGGGCGAGGGTGCCGGTCAGGTTAGAGCCGAGCAAGGCGTTGGCGTCCCCGGCGACGCCGATCAGGGACCTGTCGGCAGTGAACTGGCCCAAGAGGTTGACGGCGTCTACTCCACTGCCCCCGTTCGCGATGAAATTCTGGGCGAGGATCGTGTTCTGGAGGAGCCAGCCGCCGGTCTCGGGAATGGGGGCCCAGTAGACGCCGCCGCCGGAGGAAGCGAAGTTGGCGTTGATGGTGTCGTTCACCGTAAACACGCCGCTCATCACGTTTGTCGTGTCGATGCCGCCGCCGTTGGCGCCCGCGCTGTTGAGGGCGCGGTTGCCGGTGATGGTGGTGTTAGTGATGGTCGTGGCGAAGAACCCGCCGGTCGTCTGCACCTCCATGCCGCCGCCGCCCAAGCCCTTACCGTCGCCGCTGGCCGTGTTGTTGGCGAACGTGCAGTTCAGGACGGTCAGCGTGGCGCCGTTGGCGAACAGGCCGCCGCCTGCGCCGCCGCTGCTGTTGCCCGCGATTTCGCTGTTGGTGATGGTGGTGCTGGGGCCGCCTTCCTGAATGCCGCCGCCGTTGCCGACGGCCACGTTGTTGAGGAAGAGGCTGTTCAGCACGGTCAGAGTGCCCTGGTTGTCGGAGTCGGCGAAGCCGCCGCCGGTGCCGCCGGAGAAATTGTTCTCGATGGTGCTGCCGGTGATGGTGACGGCGCCGTTGCCGGCGTTGCCGATGCCGCCGCCGAGCATGTCGAGGGCCGCGTTGTTGCTGATCAGGACCCCCGTCACGTTCAGGGTGGCGCCCTGGAAGACGTTGTCGACCTGGATGTCGTCGAGCCAGACGCCGGCGCCCTGGTTGACGCAGGTGTTGCCGGTGATGACAGTGCCGGTGTTGATGAAGACCTTGCCGGTGCCGTCGGTCTCGATGCCGCCGCCCGCGTCGCCGGCGTGGTTGTTGCTGATGACGCTGTTGTTGACGGTTAGCGTCCACGGGGCGCTGACGGTGTTTTCCATCGAAACACCGCCGCCGTCGGCGGTGGCGAGGTTGTTGGTAACGACGTCGTTGGTCAGGACCAGGCTGGCGATGCCCTGGTCGCGGATGCCGCCGCCGCTGCCGGCCGCCCCGTCGCCGGGCGAGGCGATGCCGTTGGTGATGGTGAGGCCCTGCAAGGTCACGCTGAACGCATCGCCGACCTTGGTGTCATCGCCGGGGTTGATGTCGAAGACGCGGTCGAGGTGGTTGCCATCGACCGTGACTGTGCCGCCGCTGGCGTTGAGGATCGTCACGTTGCCGCCGCTGGGCAGGATGGCGAAGGCGCCACTCGCGTTAGTGCCGGTGTTCGCTCCGGGAAGGGTGATTTGGTAGTCGCCCGGCACCAGGAGTTGAATGACCTTGTTGCCCTTGGTGCTGTTGGCCATGTCGATCGCCGCCCGCAAGGTCAAGGTGCCGGCGGGCGGGGTGTGCGTATCGGCCGTGCTGTTGACGTTGAAAGTCGTCGTCAGGACGCCATTGACCATTTTCTGCGAAACCAGCGGCAGCCGCGTGTTCACCTGCGTCATCAGTCGCGGCAGCGGGACGACCGTGCTGACGGCCCCGACGTTGAGGATGCCGTTGACCAGGGTCGGGAAGCCGCGCTCGTCGAAGCCCGGCGCCATGGACCGGATGCCATGGCCGATGGCGAGGCTGCCCGTCTCAAGGGCCTCGGTTTGCAGGACCAGGGAGGCGCCTGGGGCCCCGATCACCGGGCCGCCGTTGTTGCCCAGCGGTCCCAGGACCGGATTGAGCGGGTGAGCGAGGGTGCCGGTCTGGGTGGTGGCGGAGAGGCGGGAAGTGAAGCCGGAGTTCGCGTCGCCGGCCACGCCGATCAGGTTGCCACCCAGGTCAAAGAAAGGGCCGCCCGGGCCGTCCGCATCGACCCCGGTGCCGCCGGCAGCGATGAAGTCCTGAGCAAGGATCGTGTTCTGCAGGTTGAAAAAGGACCCACTCTTTCCGCCCCAGAAGACGCCGCCGCCGTTGGTCGCGAAGTTGGCGTTGATGGTGTCGTTGAGGAGCGTCACGCTGCCGGCCAGGTTTGTCGCGTCGATGCCTCCGCCGTTGGCGCCCGCGTTGTTGAGGGCGCGGTTGCCGGTAATGGTGGTGTCGGTGATGCTGGAAGTGCCGGTCGTCTCCAACTCGATGCCTCCGCCGCCCAGGCCGTTGCCGTCGCCGCTGGCCGTGTTGAAGGCGATCGTGCTCTGCGTCACCGTCAGCGTGCTGCCGTCGGCGAAGATGGCGCCGCCACTGTTGCCGCTGGCGTTGCCCTGGATCTGACTGCTGGTGATGATGGTGCTGGGGCCGCCCTCCTGAATGCCGCCGCCGGTGCCCACGGCCACGTTGTTCAGGAAGAGGCTGGTCAGCACGGTCAGGCTGCCCTGGTTGTTCTGGTCGGCGAAGCCGCCGCCGGCGGCACCGGAGAAGTTGTTCTCGATGGTGCTGCCGGTGAGGGTGACGGCGCCGCTGCCGGCGTTGCCGATGCCGCCGCCGGGCCCGGTGAGGGCATCGTTGTTGCTGAGGATGGCCCCAGTCACGGTCAGCGTGGCGCTCTGTAAAGGCCCGGGCAGGGGGGTGAGGTTGGCGACAGCGATGATGTTAGGTTTGAATCGAGCCGCGTAGGAGAAAGAGATCGTCGGCGGCAGATCGTAGCCGCTGCCGGGGTTGGTGATAGTCACCCCGGTGACCTGGTGGGTGGTGGGATCGACGACGGCGATGCCCCGAGCCCCGCTGCCCTTGCCGTCCACGGAGGTGAAGGTGACGCCTGGCGGACCGAAGAAGTATTTGAAGGTGCCAGGGTTAGAGATCGTGACGCTGGTGACCGCATTGTCGGGATTGATGTCGTCGAGCCAGATGCCGGCACCCTGGTTGACGCAGGTGTTGCCGGTGATGACGGTGCCGGCGTTGATGAAGACCTTGCTGGACCCGTCGGTCTCGACGCCGCCGCCGGCGTCCCCGGCATGGTTGTAGCTGATGACGCTGTCGTTGATGGTCAGCACCCAGTGAGAGCTGACGGTGTTCTCCATCGAGAGGCCGCCGCCGTCGGCGGTGGCGAGGTTATTGGTGAGGGTGACGTTGGCCAGCGTCAGGCTGGCGATGCCCTGGTCGCGGATGCCGCCGCCG
>DATFNV010000601.1:0-15066 GCA_035266225.1 Gemmataceae bacterium | reverse complement strand
AATGGTGACCACTCCTCCGGCCCGTTCATCCGTCAGCTTGCTCCGTTTCACTCCCCATCCGGCTTGCGATCTCCTCCACCAGAGCCTCGGCGCACCCCGGCGCGACCAGGGCGATTGATTCCTGGTAGATGCCCTTGCCGTACGCCGCCGCCGTGGGCACGTAGCCCGGCAGCCAGCCGCCCGTTAGCGTGACGACGACGATAGGCCGCCCGGGAAAGCGTGCCCGGAGCGACGTCTGCAAGGTCTGGTAGTGTTCCCCCGGGACGAAGAGAGCCACACCGCACCGCCGAGCCGCCACAGCGTGATCGGCAACGGGAACGCCACGCCCGCCGGAGCCGGCCGGAGCGTCCGGCACGGCCGCGAAATAGGCGGCGCTCCAGATGATTCCCATGACGGCATAGGCGACGAACACCAGCGGCCAGGGATGGTGCGCGACCAGCAGCCCGGTGAGTGCCGGCGCGATGGCGGAGCCCAGCGCCATCGAACTGCCGAGCAGGCCAGCCGCCGAGGCCCGGCCGGAGTCGCCGAACCACTGCCCGATCGACTTCGCCGCGCAGGGAAAGATGCCGGCCTGCGCCAGCCCCATGCCGAACCAGAGGACCAGGAGGCTGTGGAAGTCCCACGCCAGGCCGACCAGGCCGGTGAGTACCGACCAGGCCAGCGCCAGGGCGGTGAGGACGCGCCGGCTGCCGAAGCGGTCGGCGAGCCATCCCGACGGCAGTTGCAACAAGGCGTAACCCAGGCTCCAGGCCGCCATCACCCGGCCGATCTGCTCCCTCTCCAGGCCCAGATCGCCGCGGACCGTCCTCTCGGCGACGTTGAACCCCAACCGTTGCACGTAGGCGATGACGGCGGCGGCACAGAGGAAGGCAAGGACGTGGTAACGCATGTCCGCCGGCGGTCCTGTTCATCCCTTGGCCGAAGTTGACGTTCGTTGTTTACGCCGAAGGAGAAGTCCTGGGGAGAGGCCGGCGTCCCCGAAGGCCGATGAAGGCCGAACCGCCCCTGCATCAGTCTCGATCCAGGATCCTTCCGGTCACGACGATGTGCTGACCGCGCGGCACGGGCGCGGCCCAGGCCTGCGCGATCACGATCCCCTCGACCCCGGCGACCGCGGGCCAGGCCGCCGCGTCGATGTGGTCGAAGTCGTGCAGCAGCCCCACCACCTCGCCGCGGCGGACGCGCTGGCCGCAGTCGATCAGGGATTCGTAATGCCCGGCGAAGGGGGCGACCGTGAAGCACTCCCGATCCACCATCGCGGCCTTGACCTGCGCATCCGCCCGGTCGTGCTTCAGCCGCCCGAGGTCGCCGCTGAGCTGCCCGTGCCGGATGGCAGCGGCCAGGACGCCCCGCCGGCCGCAGCGCACCCCCTCCGCCTGCACCGCCCGCCCCCAGCCCAGCTCCGTGCCCACGGTGATCTTCCCCAGGCGCTCCGCCTCGCTGGGGAGCAGCCCGGGGGTCAGGTTCTGGTAGACGATGATAAGCGGCGTCCCGAATGCCCGCGCGGTCGCCTCGGTCTGCTGGCTCTGCTCGGGATCGTCCAGAGGGTGGAAGCTCGCACACAGGGCGAACCGGGCGACGTCGCCGCCGGAGTGTAGGTCGAGGACGACGTGGACCCTGGGCCAGATGTGCTCGCGGACGAAGGCCGCGATCCGGTGCGTGATCCCCGCCAGGGCGGGCGTCTTGCCGGCCCCTTCGGTGAAGGCGCGGTTGAGGTTCACGCCGTCGTCCGCGCTCTCGCGGGTGCCGGCATGAAATGCCGAGGGGTTGAGCACCGGCACGAGGATGATCCGGCCCAGCACGTCCGCGAGGGAGATCTCCCCCAGCAGGTGCTTCAGCGCCACCGGCCCCTCGTACTCGTTGCCGTGGTTGGAGCCGAAGGCCACCAGGCCGCGGCCGGGCCGGGCGTCTGGCCCGACCAGGACGGTGAGCGGGAGTAGATGGTCACCCCAGATGCTGTCGTGTTCCAGGGCGACCCAGTAATCCCGGCGGCCCGGGGAGTCGAGGTCTAGTTTGTCGGGCCGAACGATCATCCGTTGCATGGCGGGTCCTTGTCGGAGGTGTGGCAGGCTTACAACCCGCCTCTGGCGACCGTGTCAGACCTGTTGTATCGCCGCGGGATCCTGCAGTCTGGTGCCCTGATTTCCAGGTTCGTCGCGGCCCCGGCTGAGTAGGATCGGCGAGTACACAGCGAAACCGCGACCACCCCGGGTCGATTTTGCCGCCACAGTGTTCTGGCCCCGCGCCGGTTCTTGCAGATCCTCGCTGGCGAGGGCCATGCCCCGATCGCGACCGGCCAGAGCGGCCGACTGGAACTGGCCCGGTGGATTGGCTCAAAAGACAACCCACTGACCGCGCGGGTGCTGGTCAACCGCATCTGGCAGCACCACTTCGGCACCGGACTGGTGGCTACTTCCAATAACTTCGGCGCTCGCGGCGAGAGGCCGTCCCACCCCGAGCTGCTCGACTGGCTGGCCGGCGAGTTCGTGGCCAACGGGTGGTCGCTCAAGAAACTCCACCGCCTCATCCTGCTTTCCAGCGTCTACCAGACCAGCACCCAGGCGGACGAGACGGCGCGGAAGGCCGACCCCGGCAACCGCCTCCTGGGTCGGACCATGCGGAGACGGCTCGATGCCGAGTCCCTGCGGGACGCCCTGCTGGCCGTCAGCGGACAGCTCGATCGCGCCGTCGGCGGGGACGAATCGGGAGAGCTGCTGTTCAAGGAGGCGGAAAACATCGGGGCCCGCATCCGGCCGAACCGCGTGCAGGCCGATCATCCGGTTTACACGACATCGACCCGGCGGAGCCTCTACCTGCCCGTGGTGCGGAACGCCGTGCCCGACGTACTCGCCCTGTTCGACGGGGCCGACCCGAACGGCGTGACGGCGGTACGCAACGACACGACCGTGGCCTCGCAGGCGTTGTTCCTGCTCAATCACCCGTTCGTGCGCGAGCAGTCGCTGCACTTCGCCAGGCTGCTGCTGGCCGACCAGCAGGCCACCGACGCCGACCGGATCGCGCGGGCGCACCACCTCGCGCTGGGGCGAGAGCCGCTGGCCTCCGAGGCGGCCGAGGTGGCCCATTTCCTCGCCGCCTACCAGACACGGGCGAAGGCGAAGGGCCAAAAGCCCGTCGAGGCGCGGCTGAACGCGTGGCATAGCTTCTGCCAGACCTTATTCTGCCGAAATGAATTCCTCTATGTGGATTGAGAAACGGTTTCAAAGCCGTAGGTCAGGCTTTCCAGCCTGACTTTCCGGGCAAGAATGTCAGGCTGGAAAGCCTGACCTACGGCTTTGCACTCGGGGAGCCGACCATGAGGGCATCAACACGCCGTGAGTTCCTGCACCGGCTCGCTTGCGGGTTCGGTGGCGTTGCCCTCGCCGCTCTGCTCGCCGACGAGGCCCGCGCTGAGCCGGGCGCTGCCGATCCGTTGGCCCCGAAGCCGCCGCACTTCCCCGCCAGGGCGCGGCGGGTGATCTTCCTGTTCATGCACGGCGGGGTTTCGCACGTCGATACCTACGACCCCAAGCCGAAGCTCGCCGAGCTGAACGGCAAGCCGCTCCCCATCGCCAAGCCGAAGTTCGAGTTCGCGCCGACCGGCAACCTGCTCGCTTCCCCCTGGAAGTTCAAGAAGCACGGCCAGTGCGGGACGGAGTTCAGCGAGCTGTTCCCGCACGTCGCGGACCGCGCCGACGACCTGTGCGTGATTCGCTCCATGAACGGTGGCAATGAAGTCTCGCACGGCCCCGCCTTGCTGCGGATGAACACCGGAGACGGCGTGTTCAACCGCCCCAGCCTGGGTGCCTGGACGCTCTACGGACTGGGAACCGAGAACCGCGACCTGCCGGGCTTTGTGTCCTTCAGTCCCTCCCTGTACCACGGAGGGGCGCAGAATTACGGGTCGGCGTTCCTGCCCGCGTCGTTCCAGGGGACGCGGGTCGGTGACGGAAGCACCCCGTTCGCCCGGGGCAGCCTGGCGAACACGGCGCCGTCCGACGCGGTCGATTTGCAGCGCTTGCAACTGGACCTGTTGAACAGCGCCAACCGCGACCACCTGGCCCGGACCGCGGCCGACGCCCGTCTCGAAGCCCGCATCGCCACGTTCGAGCTGGCTTTCCGCATGCAAGCTACGGCGCCGAGGGTGTTCGACCTGTCGCAGGAGGCCAAGCAGACGCAGGCACTCTACGGCGTCGGTGCGGAGCCCACCGACGAGTACGGACGGCAGTGCCTGCTCGCTCGAAGGCTGGTCGAAGCCGGGGTTCGCTTCGTGCAGGTCAATCACGGCTACCCGCGGAATTACTGGGACGCGCACAGCGACCTGCGGAACAACCACTCCACGATGGCCCGGCGCGTGGACCAACCGATGGCCGGCCTGCTCGCGGACCTGAAGCAACGAGGCCTGCTCAACGACACCCTGGTCGGCTTCGGCACCGAATTCGGTCGGACGCCGGCGGCCCAGGGGACGGACGGCCGGGACCACCACCCGCACGCCTTCTCGATGTGGCTGGCCGGCGGCGGCATCAGGGGTGGGATGGCCCACGGCTCGACGGACGAGTTCGGCTACTACGTTGCCGAGAACAAAGTGACGATCCCCGACTTGCACGCCACGATTCTCCACCTGCTTGGGTTGGATCACACCAGGCTGACCTTCCGGCACGCGGGTCGGGATTTCCGCCTCACTGACGTGCATGGCGAGGTGGTGAAGGCGATCCTGGCGTGAGTGCCACGGACCTGCTTCAAGGGGTATGGTCTTCTCTTGCTTGCCGTTCTGTAACCCGATGTAACCGCAGGTAACCGGCGCGGGCGGCGCCGGCAGACATAAGCCCTGATGCTCAAGCGACTTGCGGAATCGGTCGTGGCACCGGTTACACGGTTACATCGGTTACGTCATTTTGCACAGGTCAGCTTGTCAGCACGAGCCCGGCCGCTATAATATACGTTGGTATACTTAGCGTGAGGGTACAGTTCGGCCCCATCTCCTGGTCTCTCCTGCCATGACTCTTCCCGACCCCCCGCCGCCACCGCGCGGCGGCTCGCCGCACCCGTCCGATCGTGTCGAGGGCCTTTGCCCGCTGGACCTTGACGTCATCTATCATCCCGACGGCTCCTGTCTGCCGGAGGCGGCCGCCGATGAGCTGGCCGCGCACCTGGGGCTCCCGGCGCAGGTCGTTTACGCCCTGGCGGTCGCCTGGGAGGACGACCCGCAAGGAGGCTACTGGGTGTTCCCCGAGACAGACGGGGGGGGCCGGCGCGTGGGAACGACCTTGCGCCGGCGGGACGGCAGCATGGCGGTCGTCGCAGGCGGCCGGCGGGGGCTTTCGGATCCGGAGGACTGGGACCGCGGTGGCTTGCCGCTACTGCTGCCGGTCGGCGTCACGGACACGCTGGCCGCGACCGCCCTGGAACTGTCGGCCTTGGGTCGGCCTGGCGACGCCGACGGGCTGGACGATCTGGCCGAGCGCCTGCGCGACATCGCCCCTGAGCGGCCGTTGGTCCTATTCGCCAGGGGGGAGGGCCGGGGCGGCGCGGCCGTGGTGGCCCAGGAGGCGGCCCGGCGGGCGACCGCGGAACTGAGCGCCCGCCTGGGGCGGCCGGTCGCCTGGGCCCTGCCGCCCGACGGCGCCCACGACATCCGCGCCTGGGTCACGAAGCGGATTCCGCACGACGCCCCGTCGGCGGACTGGGTCCTGCTGGGGAAGCTGTTCCTGGAACGGCTGCGGCCGCAGGCGGTACACGCGGCGGAGGCGCGGGGGGTCACGGCCGCCGAACTGCTCCGGCGCGACTTGCCCCCGGCGTCCTGGGTGGTTGACGGTCTGATGCCGGAGGGGGTGACGATGCTGGCCGGCCGGCCGAAGGGGGGCAAGTCGTGGCTGGCCCTCCAGCTGGCCCTGGCCGTGGCCGGCGGCGGCTCCCTGCCGGGCGGGCCCGCCGTAGCCCCGGGCGACGTCCTCTACCTGGCGCTGGAGGACACGGAGCGCCGCCTGCGCAACCGCCTGGGGCGGATGCTCGCCGGTGCCGCCGACGCGGCCCCGACCCGGCTGACCCTGATGACGAGCTGGCGCCCCCTGGAGGAGGGAGGGCGGGACGCCCTGGTCGCCTGGCTGGGGGCCCACGCCGGCGCCCGGTTGGTGGTGGTGGATACCCTGGCCATGCTCCGCTCGCACCGGGGCGGCTACCTGAACGATTACCGCACCGTGACCGGCTTTCGGGAGGTGGCGGCGCGCTTCGGGGTGGCCATCTTGCTGGTCCACCACGTGCGCAAGGCGACGGCGCACGACCCGTTCGACGCCGTCTCCGGGACGCACGGCCTGACCGGCCCGGCCGACACGCTGTGGGTGCTGACACGCGCGCGCGGGGAGGCGGAGGCGGTGCTGCACGTGCGGGGCCGCGACGTGGAGGAACAGGAGTTGGCCCTGTCCTGGAACGGCGGCAGCGGCCTGTGGACGCTGCTGGGGCCAGCGGAGGAGCGACGGGTGGGCCGGGAGCAGGCGCGAGTCCTCGACGTACTGACCCGGGCCGGCCGGCCGCTGAGGCCGACGGAGGTGGCGCCGCTCTTGGAGAAGTCGGTGGGGGCGACCAAGGTGCTGCTGTGGCGGATGGCGGAGCAAGGGCTGCTGGTGTCCGAGAACGGGGCCTATGCGCTGGCCGACCGCGGGCGGGAGAAAGGGGCGACGTGATGGCTGCTGCCGTGCGCTGCTGCTGGCGGAGGCTGGACCAGGACGGCAAGCCGGGCGTAGAGAGGTGAGACGGCTTGACCGGGCCCCCGGAACGGGGGAGAATCAGGCTGACGCCACTCACCTTGAACCGCCGCGGAGGTTCCTCATGCCTGAACAACTCCACCCGATCCCCGCCGAGGCCGCCCCCTCGGGCAACAGCAATGGCGGCGTGCTCCCCGGGCGTGACATCCGGGAGATTGTTGAGCGGTCCCCCGAGGAGGCCGGCGCGGCCGTGGCCACCAACGAAATGGCATGGCAAGCGGCGCTGCGCGCCAAGGCCACGGGCGATTCCGAAGTCGCCCGCCGGCTCAGGAACGCCGGCGTGATCGGCACCGGCCCGATGGACGGGAGCCAGCGCGACCCGATGTTCGCCCGGGACGACGTGCTGATGTGCAGCCCCGAGGAAATGGCGATCATCGCCGAATTCAACTGGGCGTACGAACAGCAAGCGCGCGGGGCGTTTGACGCCTACCGGGGCCAATGTGTCGCGATCGTCAACAAAACCGTTCTCGCCGGGGGAATTGACCTCGCCCGGATAACCGCAGAGGCCGCGGCGAAGGCCAGCGTCGAGCCCCATCGCGTGGCGATCTTCGATGTCGATCCCGGGGAATTCTGAGGCAGGAGGCTTGGGGTGCCCTTCCTTCGCATCCGCACCGAAAACGTCGCTCGCGCAGACCGGCTCATTCGTTTCCGAGACGAGCAGGGGCGCGAGCAGACGGTTCCCCTCGTCCGCTTGCACCTGGCGATCACCATCGGCCGAGATTCCGCCCGTGTTTCCGCCGACGAGGGGAAACCGCGCACGGCGATGCTCGACACCGGCGCTCCGCTGACCGTCTTCCCGAAACACCACTGGCAAGGCTCCGCCCGGCAGATCGACCGCCTGCCCCTCGTCGGCGGGGGCACTCCCACCGGCCGGGCGGGTGGCCGCCGGTTTAGCTATTTTCTGGGCCGGGTCTGGGTGGGTGCGGCCGATCCGTTCGGCCGCCGCTTGCCTTCCGTGCCGGTCCTCGCGCAGTTCCGCGAAGACGACCCGGCTCCCGGCGAACCGCTCCCCCCGATCCTGCTGGGTCTGTGGGGTGGCATTCTTGAGGGCCGCACGCTCACCCGCTGGACGACCGCCGAACGCTACGACTCTGACCTGCCGACTCTCGAAAGTTTCGGCCAGTGGTGGCGCCTCTCCGACCCGTGACCGGCAGTGGGGTAACTCAAGCCGGCAGAATGAAAGTAGAGTCGAAAGGTGGCGCGGTGGTGTAGGCGTGGCCTAACTGGTGCCGACCCTTTCGGTTGTCGGTGTCTCACTAGCCACCCCTTGCTCCGTCTCCACCTCCCGCTCATCGAACCGGACAGGCGGATTTCCCGCATCCGGCTCTCCGACAGGATTCAGGCGGCGGCACACGGCCCGGCCCGTCGGCCACGCCTTCGCCGTCGCCCCAAGCCGCTTCCACGGTGTCCGAGTCGTGAAACGGAGGTTCTAGGCAACATGGCCATTCTCCTAACTCTAACCGCTTCCGCGGCGCTCCTGAAGTCAGGCCCCTTCCCTCCACCGGCGTTACCCGGCTTCGACGGTACTGCGGGCCTGTCCGCCACCCCACACGGCCCGGCCTGTCCCTCGCGGGCGTCCGGTTGGTCCGACGGACCACCGCTGGGGCTTCCCGTGTTGCGGCCGATCTCCCTGTGTACGCATGCCGTCGCCATTACCCCGGTGGGACCGCAGCCGGGTACTTCGCTCCCCTGCTGCTGCGACGGCGGCCTTCCCCATCCCTTTGCTGGGTCGGCTCCCACATTTGCCGTTTCGAGGCCTGCTCGGCGTTCACTGCACGTTACGGCCTGCGTACTCGCGGAATCGCCTACGCGATCCTTTCCATCAGAGGCTCCGGCGGTTTCGTTACCTCCACCGCCGCTCCGATTGCTACCGGCTGGAGCGAAAGTTGCCGGGCAGGAATTACACCTGCTGAAGATCGGCGCCTTTGCACGGCGCACAAAGGGGTCGGGAGTCGATTCCAAATGAGTAACATCCGCGAACGAACGAATGCAGTTGACCGGGCCGGCCTTTTGCTTTCCGTGGTTTGAAGTCCTTGCAGCCGGCCCGGCAACTGATCCTGGGCGTTCGCACTGAAAAGCCTGTCCTGGAATGTACGAGACGGTGTATAATCTAACGATGGCGAGGTACCACCGCGACTTCATGGGCTGTCAGAGGGAGGGGCTTCGCATCGGGGGGCCATCGCATGTACTCCCCTGGAGTCGAACACCAACTCCGACAGGAGATCGATGCGGTAGTCAACGACATTGACGCCCGGACTTTCATCGTGAGGACCGGGAGCCGGGCAGATGTCCCGGAGGCAGTTGGCGATTTGTGGGCGAGCAGGTGGGGACATGCGGAACTGCTACGGTTGGCCGGCTTGTCGCAAGCCGCTCGTCAGGACCACGTTGCAGTCCGGGTGCGAGAATTGCTTGATGATCCAGTCGTCACATTGGAGCGCGTGAACCATGCGGCAGCGCAGGCGGGCGATCCCGACCTCCGACTGCAAGGTCAGGTCGCTCGGGCCGTCGGCGCGGACCTCGTGCGATTCAATGCCGAAGTCCTCACCCGTTCGCTATCCTCGTTCACCGGCAAGGTGAGGTATCGCCCGATTACCGACGTCGATGTTGAGACCACCAAGTCCATCATCGAAGTGACGAGCCAGGTGGATGCAAGTGGCAAGGTCGCCCAGCTGCAGGTGTTGCTGGGGATGGAGGCCAACCCTCACGGGAAACCAGTCCTCCACTTCATGCCGAACGCTACCCACGGTGCCGAAACAGCGCTGACGGCCAGCGGGTCCCACGGCGTATACCGAGACCTGCCAGCGCTTCTGGCAGCACTGCACGCACTGCCTTGAACGTCGCACGGGGAGGCCCAGATGCACACGATCACCGTCTACCCGGAACGCAACCCATCCCTTGAGGAGATCAAAGGCTTTGTTCGCTCATTCCCCGACGGGGAGTGGGTCACAGCCTCTCGCGGAGTCATCGAGTCTGATGATGGCAGGGTATATCTCGATTACGACGAACGCTATCGGGAGTACTTCGACAAGTACCTCGATGAGCAGCAGCGAGCGGAACTCACTGCTCGATTGGGGTTCTCTCCTTGGCTGGCGCTTCATGTGCATGTGAGCAATGCCTACCAGCACTCAAGGGAGCTTGCCCGAGCGGTTTGTGAGGCCCTCGTAAAACAATGGGGCGGAGGCTGGAGTGATGGGGCGAACCCAGCTTTCAAAGCACCAGATGGCGAGCGGCGCGAGTTATGGGGAGGAAAAGGGGAGTAAAAAGTGTCGGCACTCCTCTTCCGGCCGGGAAAAGGTGCCCACGCTTTTCTGGGTCCTTTTCTGGGTTTTTCCGACCCCGTTTTGTCTGTGGACCAGGCGCCGGCGCGTCGCGATCTCGCCGGATAAAACGGCCGTGTGATGTTTCAACAACACCGGGCAGAGCATGACCGCTCCCCCAAACCGGGTACCCAACGCCTCGGAACTCCTGGCTCATCCGGACGTCATCCAGGCGATGGATGAGGCGTGGGTTGACTCTCAGGTCAATGACCCGAGTCTACGACACGAGGAGGGCGGGTGGATCTACTTCGATCTGACGACGGGAGTTATCGTGCTACGAAGGGCTTCGCCCGGAACGCAGAGTCGCCTGCCACTGGCCAATCCTCCGCTACTGCTCAATCACGTGATCGTGGGGACATTCCATACGCATCCGAATCCGGCTTCAGCGGGGTGGGCGACCGGGCCGAGCAGCCAGGACCAGCGGGCAGCAAATTACACGGGTGTCCCTTGGCTGATTCGCGCCGAGGACGGCGATCACAGTACGGGGCCGGACAGCCGGAGAGGGGGCCTCGGGGGCGGTCCTGCTTACCCGCCCTGAACAACCTCGAAAGGAGACCAGTGCATGGCAACTGTAAGTCCAGGGGGAGCCAGCTTGGCCGTCGCCGACGTGTTGCGCATCGCTCACGACGACGCTCAACGAGTCTACCGCGACCTGTCGGGGTTCAAGATTACACTCACCCCTTGCCCTGACGGTTGGCACGTCGATTACGACTTGACAGACCCACTGTCCGCAGGCGGAGGACCGCACTACGTGATTGATCGGGATACAGGGAACATCCTTACCCGACGGTATGAGCAGTAATGGTACAATTGCTGGTTTACGGCAGTCGGTATAGCCGTCGCGAACCAGCTGGCCGTAATCGTCGGTTGGGTCACGCCGCTCCGTAGAAGATGCCTAACGGGAACTTGTCCACCTGCGGGCTTCATCGTGGCTCTCTCCAGACCGTCCGTGGAGCCAACCTGGGAATGTCGCGGTCGGCCGGGTAGTAGGGCCGGCGGAGGTGCTGGTAGCGCACCCCGCGGAGGACGGCCGGCGTCGGTCCCGGAGTGTCAAGCAGGTACGCCTCTCGGTAAAGTCCGGCGTAGCCGAGGCGGTGGTTCATCGGATTCTTCACGACGACGAATCGGGCGGCCGCGGCGTCGAGGCCCACCGACCGGAACTGTTCATCGGCCCAGTCGTAGGTGGCATGGCTGGCGACGAGGACGCGGATCGAGCCGATCTCCAGAACGGCGCAGGGCCCCATGTGCCCGTCCTGCCCGTCCCAGATGCCCCCCGTGTAGCGAAAGGTGCCGTCCCCCAGGCGGGTCACGCGCCCCGTCACCCGGACCGGCTCGCCCCAGCGCGGGTCGAGCTTGTGTCCCAGGAAGAGCGAAACTTCACGGCCGATGCCGGCGCGGCGGCACAGGGCCGCAGCCTCCGGATCGACCACCGGGACGAGGGCCGGGCCCGGCAGGCTGACGCGCAGCAGCGCTTTGAGAGTCGCCACACTGTCACCCGCCGCGCCGCCGCCGCAGCAGTCGGCCGTCTCGACGAGCAGGATCAGGCCGCCGCCCAGGGCCAGCCCGCGGCGGATCGCCTCGTCCGGCGCAGACACCGGCGGATCGAGGTCAAAGCGGCGCTCCCAGTAGCGCCGGGCGATCTCCTCCGCCAGGGACACCGCCCGGTCGCGGTCGCCGTCGGTGATGACGAGGCCGCCGCCGCCCATGTCGGGCAGGTCGAGGTAAGGGTGAACGAGGAAGACGCTGGTCGAAAGGACGCCGGCCCGGCCCTCGTGTCCCTTGGCGAAGCGCATGACGTCGGCGAACGGGCCGTCTCCCTCCGTGTGCCCGCGGACCCCGCCGACCAGCACCGGCACCTTGGAGAGCGCCATCACCGGCCGGCACTTGCCTGCGATCATGTCAAGCAGCAGGCGAGCGCCGCGGGCGCCGGTCGTGAAGGCGTCCTTGTGGGGGTAGGTCTCCCAGGCGACCAGGGCGTCGGCGTGGCGGACCATCGCCTCAGTGACGTGGGCGTGCAGATCCAGCGTGGCGACCACGTGGACCCGCGGCCCGACAGCCTCGCGCACGGCGCCGAGAAGGTCTCCCTCGAGATCGCCCGCGCCCTCCGCCGCCGCGGCGCCGTGCAGCGCCAGGAGCACCCCCTGCGCCGGGAGAGACTCGCGCAGCCGTGCCAGCAATTCGCCCTTGAGGGACTGGTAACACGCCGCAGTCAGCGGGCCGCCGGGACAGGCACTGGCGACGAGCAACGGGCCGAGCACCACGCCCTGGGACTGGCGCAAGACCCGGAGCATTCCGCCGACGGTGCCCTTCGCTCCCAGAACCTCGTCGCCGCGGCGGAGTTCCCCGCGCGCAAAGGCGGCGAGGTCGGTCGGGGCGCCGCCCAGGTGGTTGCACTCGGTGAAGATCGAACCGACGAGGATACGGTGGGTTTGGCTCATGACTTCTCCGCGAAGGGCGGCGGTGGCGCGAAGGCGTCCTTGCCGAAGGCCATGTCGGAGTAGAAGCCGTCCGGCACCGTGAACGGATCGTCCACGCGGTAGCGGTCGAGAACAGCTCGGTTTAACTCGACCCCCAGCCCCGGCCGGTTACTCAGCGCAAGTTGGCCGTCGCGAACCCGGAGCGGCTCGACGAGCAGGTCATCAATGAAGGGGTTGCCAGTCTGGTCGATCTCCACGGTGAGGCCGTTCGGCCGGGCGGCGACGACCTGGGCGTTGGCCAGCACGGCGACGGCGTCACTCCAGGTGTGCGGCGCGAACGACAGTCCTGCCTCACGCGCCATGTCGGCGACGCGCACCACCTCGCTGAGGCCGCCGCAGCGGCTGGCGTCGGGCTGCACGATGTCCACGGCCCGGGCGCGGATCAACTCGCGGAAGCCTTGCACGCCGAACTCATTTTCCCCCGCCGCCAGCCGTACACCGACGGTGCCCCGCAGGGCGGTGTAGGAGTCGATGTCTTCCGGCGTGAACGGCTCCTCGAACCAGAAGACGCGCCCCTCTTGGAGCACTCGGCCCACGCGCCGGGCCAGCGCGACGTGGTAGCGCATCGAGGCATCGACCATGACGTCGTTGTCCTTGCCGACGGCCGCGCGGACGGCCCGGACCGCAGCCATGTCGTACTCCTCACTCTGTCCCAGGCGCATCTTCATGCGGCGAAAGCCGCGGTCCAGGTGGCCGGCCGCTTCCTCGGCGAGAGCCTCGGCAGTGGGCTTCCACAAGAGCGCGCTGGCGTAGGCGGGGCAGGCGGGGTGCTGGCCGCCGAACAGGGCCCAGACCGGCCTGCCCAGCGCCTGGCCACGCAGGTCCCAGAAGGCCGTGTCCAGGCCGCCGAGCGCCGACAGGGCCGCCCCCTTCCGCCCGTACCAGCGCGTGACAGCGTACATCCGCTCCCACAGGTACTCCACTTCGCGCGGGTCCCGGCCGCGCAGCAGCGGCTCGAGCTGGCCCTTGATCACGAGGGAGACGAGGCCCGGGTGCGAATAGACCGAGCCGACACCGACGCGGCCGGTGTCGGTGTGGACCAGAACGAGCGTCGTCAAACGCCCCGTGCAGGTGCCGCCCGCGTACTGGAAACGGCGCTCGGCGGGGTAGTCGAAACGGAGGTTGACGACCTCGACGTGATCGATCTTCATGGAACACTCTCGTCGGATGGCCTTCCGCCCGCTGAAACCACAGATGCGGGACCGCGCAGGACTGGCTTCGCCCCAGGCGGTTGGCCAGGGCTGGCCAGAGGAACCCAGATGGGAGCCTGGCCGTGACTCCGGTGACAGAGTATCGTTGCGGAGCGCGGCTTGCAATCGATAGCTTGACCAGAGACTCCCCGGCGCAAAGGGGCAGCCGCCGGCGCGGGCGGCGGTCCGTTCGGCGTCCACCGCGCCCATCGCTGCCCGCAGGTGCCGCAGGTCCAGGCCGTCCAGCGGCGGCAGCGTCGGCCGGGCCGGGTCGAGGCCGAAGGCCTTGGCGGCGACCCGCCCGACCAGTCCCGTCTCCAGGTGGATGTGGAACAAGCCCGTGCGGCCACTACAGCGCTACCGGGACGGGCTGCCGGCCGGCACCAGCACGATTGCTCCGGCGGGGGGCGGTATGTGCCGCTTCACCAGGCTGCGGTCGGTCCTGATCGTGGACTTTTTGAGCCAGGTTGTTACGCGCGTCGGTCACATCGCCCGTGGTGTGTCGGACCGATGCGCACATCGCCTACATTCCTCAAGCCTCGGCGAATCGCCGCCGCCGGCACGGACACTCCCTGTCGAGCATTCGGCGGTCACCGTCATCGCGATTCCCGTCTTCACACGTCTTGACTGGCCACCGCCCCCGGATTTGTTAGGCTACTCGACAAGCGACCGTCGTCTGAATCTGGAGGTCCACGCATGCTCCTCACCGCGTTGGCGCTGGCCGCGGCTGCCGTTGGGCAAGGCCCGGCCGACTGGCACGAGCCGTTCCCGGCGCACAAGGTCATTGGCAATGTGTACTACGTCGGTTCCAAGGACCTGGCCACGTACCTGATCACCACCCCCGAGGGACATATCCTCATCAACAGCGGCTTTGACCGCACGGTTCCCCTGGTTCAACGATCGGTCGAGTCGCTCGGCTTCAAGATGACCGACGTCAAGATTCTGCTGGCGAGCCACGCCCACTCGGACCACGTCGCGGGCCACGCACGGCTGCAAAAGCTGACCGGCGCCAAGGTCTACGTCATGCGCGGCGACGACGAGGTCATCGCTTCGGGCGGCAAGGGCCAATACCTGTACGCCGCCGACCGCTGGGACCCCTGCAAGGTCGATCGCGTTCTGAAGGATCGCGACGAGGTCAAACTTGGGGGCGTTGCGCTGGTCGCTCGTTTGACGCCCGGCCACACGCGCGGATGCACCACGTGGACCTGGAAGGTCGAGGACGGCGGCAAGAAATACGACGTCGTGGTCATCGGCAGCCCCAACGTCAACCCCGGGTTCCGGCTGGTCAACAACAAGGATTACCCCGAAATCGCCGACGACTTTG
>DATFNV010000600.1:0-12964 GCA_035266225.1 Gemmataceae bacterium | reverse complement strand
GAAGGGCCGGGCGGTTCACGGCTGAACTGCCTCATTCTGAAGCGGTTCTGGCCGCTACCTGTGCAGGCGTTCAGATCCCGAAGTGTTACCCGGGTTTGAACCATGCCCAGGAATTCCCCGCAGCACCCCCGGCGATGGACTTCCCGCCACAAGGCAGGGTAGAAGCCCCACCACTCCCCTTGCCGCCACTCCGTCCCTCGCATCCTGCCCGCTCCGGTCCCCGCTTTCCCCCCGCGAGGCTGTCTGTTGCCTCCTCGTCGATGTCCCCGACGGTCGCCGTTTCGCCTCACCTGCGACCGAGCGGCGCCAGGTGCGGGGTCATGATTCGGCGAGCGCTTTCACATACTCTTCGAGCGCCTCGCGCTCCTCCGGGAGAAGGTCGGCGACGGGCTCCGAGTGGGCGGCAAACCGCACGGTGGCCTCGCGCAAGCGGCTGTCCCGGGCCTCCACGAACCCCGCCAACTCGAGGAGGGCAGCCGGATAAGGGGACAGCGTGAATTTCCAGCGGAAATTCACGCTGTCCATCAGATCCTACAAAAGGTGGAGGGCAAGGTGACGTTCCACACCGCACGTTCGACGGCCTTTCCCCAGCCGGAGCCGGGCAAGGCCGAATCGCCCGGCCCGGTCAAGAACCTGGCCGCCGACAAGCTAAACGTGTTCAGCGCCGCAGCAACTCGACGAACTGGCGCAGCTCCTCCTCGTTCAGGTCGGACACTACCCAGAAGGCCCGCTCGTTGTCGCTCCAGTGAGCGAGGTGATAGCCCTGGCGCTCCAGGAACACCGGCGGCCGATCCGGCCCCGGTGCCCGCCAGACGAACACGTTGATGACGTGGTCGTTGCGCTTGTAGACCAGCGCGGCGGCCGGCCGGCCGTCGATGTAGTCGAGGCGGCCCCCGATCAACGGAAAGCGCTCCGTGGTCAGGTCCTTGACTTCCGGCGCGACGTCCACCCGGCCGAGGAACCACGGCTTGACCTTGTGCCGGTCGTCCGACTTGAAGTCGAGGAGGTGGTCGGCCATGAGGGAACGGACGTGGCTGTCTACGACCTCCCGCGCGAGCAGGTCCTCGGCGGACGGGGCCGACAGTCCCCGGACGGTCCCCCACAGGGCGGCCGCCACGAGGACCGCCGCGGCCGCGGCCGCCGCGACCCGGCGCCAGGGAAAGCGAGGCCGGCCCAGTGCGGCGCGGAGGCGCGGCGCCAGGGCGGTCGGCGGCTGGTGGTACAGCGCCGGGTCGCTGAGGCGGGCGCTCAGCGCCCGGAGGCCCTCCAGGGCGGCGGCGCAATGCGGGCATTCGGCCAGGTGCCGTTCGATGTCCAGGTCGCGCACCAGGTCCAGCTCGCCGTCGGCGTAGGGGGACAGCAGGTTGCGGATCTCCTCGCAGGTCACGTCAGGGTCCCTCGGGCCGGCGGTGGGCCAGCCCCTCTTGCAGCCGTTCCCGCGCCCGGGCCAGGCGGGACATGACCGTGCCGATGGGGGCGCCGGTGACGGCCGCGATTTCCTTGTACGACAGCCCTTCCAGCTCGCGCAGCACGATCGCCTCGCGGAACTCGTCGGGCAGCTCGGCCAGCGCCCGGCGCAGCAACTCGCGGTCCTCGCCCGCGACGAGGGGCGCCTCGGGCCCTGGGGCCGGCCGCCCCGCGCTGTGCTTCGCCTCGTCGAATTGCGCCATCGGGGCGCGCGGCCGGTTCTTCTCCAGCCAGGTGTAACAGGTGTTGCGGACGATGCGGAGCAGCCAGGCGCGGCCGTCGCCGCCGTGGAAGCCGTCGAAGAACTGGTAGGCGCGCAGGTAGGCCTCCTGCACCACGTCGTCCGCGTCGTGGGCGCTGCGCGTCAGCCAGCGCGCCAGGTTGTACGCGGCCCCAAGGTGGGGCAGGATGGCCTGCTCAAAGCGTACGACTCGCTCGTCCCTCAACGGCCGGGGTTCCCACGTTTGGGATGTCTCTGAGGACTGGACCGACGCGGAGAGCATTTTATTCCCGCTCAGGAGCGCCGCCACCTAAACGGCTTGCCTCCCGCGCCGCGGTCAGAGACACTATCTATTTGAGGCCGGCGCCGCAACCGACGTTCGCCCCCGCCCGAGGGACAGCACCATGCCCAGCACCACCTGCAGCCGTTGTCGTCGCGTCAACCCCGCCGACGCCGCGTTCTGCTACTTCGACGGGCACCTCCTCAACGGCCACGGCTCCGTCGCCCCGGTCGCCGCCGGGCGGCAAGCGTTCCCCCATCCCTTCGTCTTCCCCTCCGGGCGCCAGTGCCGCACCTACGACGAGTTGGCTCTCGGCTGCCAGGAGGAGTGGGGCGAGGCACGGGCGCTCCTCCGCCAGGGCCACCTCGAGCGCTTCTTCCGCGCCCTCGGCCGGGCCGACCTCGCTCGGGCCGCCCGCGACGCCGCCCGCGCGGCCGACGAGGACCAGGGCCTGGACGGCTTGCTCGACCAGCTGCCCACCCAGGCGCTGCAAGCGCCCTACCTCCACCTCGGCGCCCCGGAACTCCACCTCGGCACCCTCGCCGTCGGCGCCGACCGCCGCTTCGAGCTGCGCCTGGAGAACCGCGGCATGCGCCTGCTGCGCGGCACCGTCACCTGCGACGACTCCCCCTGGCTCGTGGTCGGCGAGGGCGCCGGCGCCCAGCAGAAGCTGTTCCAGTTCACCGGCTCCGGCCTCATCCCCGTGCGGGTCGTCGGCCAGCGCCTGCGCGCCGGCAACAAGCCGCTGGAGGGACGGCTCGTCATCGACTCCAACGGCGGCAGTGTCGCCGTCGTCGTCCGCGCCGAGGTGCCGATCCGGCCGTTCCCCGATGGCGTCCTCAAGGGGGCCGTCACGCCGCGACAGATCGCCGAGAAGAGCAAGGCGGCGCCCAAGGACGCGGCGCCCTTCTTCGAGAACGGCGCCGTCGCCAAGTGGTACAAGGACAACGGCTGGACCTACCCGGTCCAGGGGCCGGCCGCGTCGGGCATCGGCGCGGTGCAACAATTCTTCGAGGCCCTCGGCCTGACGCCGCCGCCGAAGGTCGAGGTCAGCACCCGCGCCGTCAACCTGATGGGGGCCGTCGGCGAGCGCGTCGAGTACGTCCTCCAGGTGACGACGGCGGAGAAGCGGCCGGTTTACGCTCATGGCGTCAGCGACCAGCCGTGGCTGAAGGTCGGCCGGGCCGACCTCCAGGGCCGCACCGCCACCCTGCCGCTCGCCGTCTCCGAGGTGCCCGACCGGCCGGGCGAACGGCTGCAGGCCCAGGTCACCGTCTTCGCCAACGGCAACCAGCGCTTCCCGGTGACGGTCAGCCTCACGGTCGAGAAGCGCTCCGCCTCGGGCCGGCCGCAAGCGGTCCTCGCCGTGGTGCCGGCGGAGGAGCCCTTCGTCCCGGTGGCCATCGCGGCGGCCCCGGTCGCCATCCCCGCCGAGCGCAAGCGCCCGCGTCCCGAGCGCGACGAAGCCGTGGCGGCCATCCCGGTCGCCATCCCCGCGGGTCGCAAGCGTCCCCGCGACGACAATGACCAAGACCGGCGGCGCCCGCGGCCGGCGCAGGCGGTCCCGCTCAAGGGCGGCGGCGTCCCCGTGTGGGCGCACCTGGCCCCAGTCGGGGCGCTGCTGCTGGCCCTGTTCGTCGTGCTGATCGTCGATTTCTTCGGCGACGCCGAGAAGCCACCGGAGTCTTCGGTGCCCCTCGCCGAGGACAAAATTGACCCCAATCCACTCATAGAGGTCAGTTTCCACGACAAGGACGTTCCGGTAAGCCTGGCGATGGGGAATAGTATGAAGGGGGATCCGCAGATTCGCGAGGAAGACGCGACGCCCGCCATCTGGGAGCCGAGCATGCGCTTCGGCGTCGTCATGGTCAAGGGAGTCGATGGCGGGGGGAAGAAGAAACTGACACGGAGCGAGGCGGGTAAGACAAACAACACCGTGATTCGTCTGGACGACGTCCCTCCGCGACTCCGGAGCGGCAACTTCCCCTGGGTTACTGGGAACCAAACGGACGGACTAATCTTCGGCGACACGCCCTGGCGGCACACGAATGATCCGGGCGTCGAGGGGATTGACAGTCGCGGGCGCTGGAAGGACGGCGGCCGGAATGTTGTCATCGCGGCCGACCTCGCCAAGGGAAAGGGCGGCGGGCGGAAGTCTACCTGGGTTTACCCGGACCAACAGGTCGAGGTCACCCAGTTCGTTGAGGTCGTTGCCGGCGAGCAGTCGCGCAAGCTCGACACCTGCCTGGTCCGCTATGTGATCCGCAACAACGACACGATAGAGCATCGCGTCGGACTGCGCTTCCTGCTCGACACGTTTATCGGGGAAAACGACGGCGTGCCGTTCACCGTTCCCGGGGAGAAGGAGTTGTGCCAGGACAAAAAGGATTTCTCGCGGCCGGACGAGGTGCCCGACTTCGTCGAAGCACTCGAGAACGCCGACCTGAAGAATCCGGGCACGGTCGCCCGGGTGCAGTTCCGCCTGGGAGACCGAATCGAGCCCCCGAGCCGTGTGACGATTGGGGCTTGGCCCGACAGCCGGCTTTACGGCCGAGACAAGGACTGCCGCCAGCAGACGACTTTCTGGGAGGTCCCCTTGCTCCCCATCAACACGATCAAGGAGGTAAAACCTGACGAAACCTCGGGGGACTCGGCGGTGGTGATGTACTGGGACGTCAAGCCGATCGCCGCGGGCGCCTCGCGCGAGGTCGGCTTCGCCTACGGGCTGGGCAACGTGGCGGCCGGCGACAAGGACGCGGCCGGCCGGCTGGGGCTGTCGGTCGCCGGCCGCTTCGTGCCCGGCGGCGAGTTTACCCTGGTGGCCCAGGTCAGCAACCCCAGGCGCGGCGAGGAGCTGACGCTCGACCTCCCCAACGGCTTCAAGCTCATCGACTGTGAGGCGAAGCAGGCCGTGCGCGAGGCGGAGCGCGGCGCCGCCCGGCCCATCAGCACCGTCACCTGGAAGATCAAGGCCGGCGGCGACGGCCCCTACACCCTCAAGGTGACGTCCAGTACCGGCGCCGCCCAGGCCCTACCGGTGCGGATCCGCAGCACCAGCATCTTCGATTGATCCAAATTCGATTGACATGATCCGTTGGGCGGCGCTTCGCCGAGGTGCCGCCCGCCCGATCCTTGTCGCCCCGCTCACGTCGGTCTGTTATTATCCTCTGATGTTCGACACGCCGGAGGCCGACGCCATCCTCTCCGCCCTGGAAGTGTTCCCGGCGGACAACCCCTGGAACCTCGTCGTCTCCGACTGGCCGCTGCACCCCAACTCGAAGAACATCATCGCCTCCATTGGTGTCGATAAGCCGATGCGCTACAACCCGGACATGGGCTTCGTGCTGGTGCCGCCCGATCAGAAGAAGGTGGCCGTGAAGATCGTCGCCTACGACGGCGAGTCGGACAAGGGGCCGTTCCCCGTGCCGGACAACATGCCCATCGAGGGCTGGCCGGTCTTCTACGAGCGGGGCGGCAAGAAGCTGACGCTCGACCAGGTGCAGCGCCTTAAGGAGGAGGGCGACCGGCACGCCAGCGTCGTGGACCCGGTCAACCGGATGCTGTACGAGTTCTACCAGGCGCGCAAGACCGACAACGGCTGGGAGGCGAGTCAATCGTCGGTCTTCGACCTGAAGAGCAACAAGATGCGGCCCGACGGCTGGACCTCGACGGACGCGGCCGGCCTGCCGCTCTTCCCGTCCGTGGTGCGCTACGACGAGCTGAAGCGCGGCGCCATCGAGCACGCCCTGCGCGTCACGGTGGTGAAGACGCGCCGCGCCTACGTCTACCCGGCGACGCACTTTGCCAGTTCGCTCACCGACGAGGACCTGCCGCGCATGGGGGAGCGCATCCGCCTGCGCCAGGACTTCGACGTGTCGGGGTTCACGCCGGAGGTGCAAACCATTCTTAAGGGGTTGAAGAAGTACGGCATGTTCGTGGCCGACAACGGCATCGACTGGGCGGTCTCCGTGGCGCCCGACCCGCGCATCCCGGTAATGCACGAAGAGCTGCGCAAGATCGAGGGGTCCGACTTCGAGGTGGTAACGCCGCCCGCCGGGTACAAGCCGCCGGAATAGGGGCGCTCGCGGCTTGGCGTCAGACGGGGAAAGAAAAGGTATCGGAAGACAAGCTGTCAGGACCGGCCCTGGAACCGGACTTGATCGAGCCGGTGACCCGGGTCCGGAAATCCCGGACCTGGGTCGCGCAGGGCGGGGACGGGGACGCCCCGCCGGGCTGCAATTGACTCGAACTCCGTCGGTTGCGTAAAGTACACGTCTCGCCCGACGGGAGGATCCATGAGCACCGGGCAAAACGAAGACGCCGGCGCTGGCGTAGGGTTCTCGACCGCGCGCGGCCGGGATTGGCCCAGCGTCCGCCAGTTCAACATCTTCGTCGAGAACCGCGTCGGCGGCCTGCTCAACGTCGTCCGCCGCTTCGAGACGACCGACATCCACATCGTCTCGCTCACCGTGGTCGATTCCGCTGACTGCGCCATCATCCGCCTGGTGCTCAGCGACCCCGAACGCGCCTACGAGATCATCCAGCAGGCCAAGATGGCCTTCACCGAGAGCGACCTGCTGGTGGTGGAATTGCCGGGCGGGCCCAAGCCGCTGTTGCAAATCTGCAAGGCGCTGCTCAGCGCCGAGGTGAACATCCACTACGCCTACCCGCTGCTGGTCGGGCCCGGCGGTCGCGCCGCCGTCGCCATCCGCGTCGAAGACATCGAGACCGCGACGCGCACCCTCACCACCGCGGGGTTCAATCTCCTTACCGAGGGAGATTTGACGGAATAGCCGCTTGCGGCTTAGCAATCGTTCCTGCGAAGCCGCAAGCGGCAAGAGGGTTGCAAGCGGCTCACCCCGCGCGGCGCCGCAGCGCCGCGATCTCCAGCGCGATCAGCTGCCGTACCACCGCCGCCGCCTTCGGGCGCTCTTCCGGGTGCCGCGCCAGCAGCCGCGTCACCAGCTGCGCCAGCTCGCGCGGCAGCCGCGCGCCGCAGCGGCGCACGTCGGCCGGCGGGTCGCAGCCGTGGCGGCGGAACGTCTGCCCGAGCGTCCCCGGCGGGTACGGCAGCTGCCCCGTCAGCGTCTCGAACAGCGTCACCCCCAGGCTAAACAGGTCGCTGGCCTCGCCGCCTTGCGGCTCGGGCCGGCACAGCTCGGGGGCCAGGTAGTCCGCCGTGCCCAGGACGTAGCCCTCGCGCAGCAGGGCGTCGTTCTCGCCGGGGCGGTGGGCGAAGCCGAGGTCGATGAGGACCGCGGTGCCGTCCTCGACCAGGCGCACGTTGTCCGGCTTGACGTCGCCGTGGACGAAGCCGGCCCGGTGCAGCGCCGACAGCGCCTCGGCCGTCTGCCGCGCCACCCAGACCGTCGTGTGTACGTCGAGGCGGTAGTCGCGCCGCAGCCGCCGCCGCAGCGACTCGCCCGGGAGCAATTCCATGACGAGGAAGTACGGCGGCCTCAGGACGTGGGCGTGCAAGAGGCGGACCAGGTGGGGGTGGCGCACGCCGAGGCCGGCGCGGGCCTCGCGCTGGAGCAGCTTGATGGCGGTGGGATCGTCTTCCCATTCTGCCCGGAGCACCTTGACGGCACAGGGCTCGTCGTCGGCCCCGTCGCGCGCGCCGTAGACGCAGGTGATGGGTCCGCCGCCGAGCGGAGCCAGTAACTCGTAGCCGGGAATGGTCGGCAAAGGCTGCATGCGTCGGGCCTTGACGGGAATCGGCAGAACGCCACGCGAAGGGAAAGCAAGTGTCGCGGGTATTATCGGCCGGGGCGCCGGGGCCGGTGCAGGAAAAGTGAGCGCCGCAGCGGCGGAGAGGCGTCCACCGCGGCGCTCGTGAATTAGAATGGAGTCGGCAGCCAACCGTTGAGCCGCCGCCCTCGGGGCGGCGCGGGATTCAGCTTAGGGGACTGCCTCGGCCCCGGGACGGGCCGGGGTGGTCCCCCGCTTCTTTAATGGGCCGGCGCCGGGGCTCCCTCCAGTTCCACCCGCTTCTTTTCCGGCGGATGGAAGAAGACAAGCAGGATCACGGCGGCCCCGACGGCGACCGCGGAGGGGAAGAGGAACAGGCGGGAGAACTGGACCTTGCCGTCCACAGTAACGGCATCCCCGAGGAACTGCCAGACGAATCCTCCGACGAAGGGCCCCGCCCCAAGGATCAGGAAGTTGAACAGCCCCTGGGCACTGGAGCGGGCGTCCTTGGGGAAGAACTCGTCCACGAAGATGTAAACGGTGGCGAAGAAGAAGGCGTAGCAGATCCCGTGGAGCACGTTGATGGCGATCGCCAGGTTCCGGTCGGGGAACAAGGCGAAGACGCCGAAGCGGGCCGCATGTCCAAGGATGCCGATGACCATCGTGTAGCGCCAGCCAAGCCGTGTCAAGCAGTAGCCAAGGACGGCCATCGTCCCGATCTCGGCGACCTGGCCGATGCTCATGGCCGGCATGAGCCAGTTGGCCGGGACGCCGACGCTTTCCAGGTAATTGGCCGTCCAGGCGAAGTAACACTGGTGGACCGCGGCATCGAAAAAGGTGACGATGAACAGGACGAGGACGAACGGCACCCGTAGCAGCTTCATGGCCTCGAGCCAGGCCAACTTCTCGCCGCCCTCCGGCGCGGGCCGCGGCGGCGTGTGCGGTAGCATGAGGCTGAAGGCGGCCAGGCCGATCGAGGCGATGCCGGCGACGAGGAAGGTGTAGCGGATGGCCTCGTGCGCCGCCACCCCCTCCATCGGCGTCCCCAGCGCCTCCCCGAGCCAGTTGATGAAGCCTACTTCGTGCATCGGACTCACCTTCGCCCAGTCCACCAGGATGAAGGTAAACGGTACGCTCGCCGCGATCCAACCGATGGTCCCCCACAACCGCACTGGGCCGAACTCTTTCTGCGGATCCTTGAGGTTGGCGAAGGCAATCGAGTTGGTGATCGAGATCGTCGGCACGTAAAAGAGGCAGTGGACCAACATGAGCAGGAAGAACGGCCAGAAGCTCGTCGTCCAGGTCAGTGCGAGGATGGCCAGACCGCCGACGAGTTGACTGAAGGCGACGAAGCGCTCGGCGGCGAAGTTTCGGTCGGCGAACTGGGTACTGAAGAACATCGCCGTGACCGACGCCAGGGCGAAGGCGTTGAAGATCCAGCCCCGTTCGCCGGCGCTGAAGTTCAGCCCAAGGAGGTACTTATTGGCCAGCGGCAGCCACGCGCCCCAGATGAAGAACTCGAGGAACATCATCACGCAAAGTTTCACGCGGGTGGCGTTCATTCGGCCTCCGGGGGTGCGGCGGGGTAATGCGGCGTGTAGAAAGAATTTAGGCGAGTCGGGCTCGCCCTGCAACCGCGATCGGGCAAGTTTTTCCGGCTTTGGCGGCGCCGAGGGAATCGCTAGGATACACAGGTTGCCCATCGCCGGGAGAAGTGCGCATGCGCGTCGATCTGTACGCCCTGGCGTTCGAGACCCCGCGGGTGACGGTCCACCTCTGGTCCCCGTGGCGCGCCTCGGCCCTGGAGCACCGCCTGTTCGAGGCCGTCAAGAACCTGCCGCGCGTGGAGTTGGAAAAGGGGCCCGACGAGTGGCGGCTGCAACTCGCCGAGGCAAAGACGTGGCGGGCCGCCGTGCAGGCGGTGGCCCGCGTGCTGAAGGGGTGGCAGGAAGAAGCCGACCCCGGCAGCGAGCGCCGCACCTGGCGCTGGCTCGTCGAGGGCGACACCGACGCCCACGGCTACGACCACACCGGCGAGGCCGCCAGCGTCTGGCTGCTGCTGCGCGTCAGCCTCGAACGCGGCGCCGCCGGCGAGCCGGAAAAGGGCGAGGACATCGACCTCGAAGGCTTCAGCGTCCGCGTTTGGCCCAACGACACGGTTTAGCCGCTTGCGGCTTCGCAGGGCATGCGAAGCCGCAAGCGGCTCAAGGAGTCAATCGCTCCCGGCGGCCGACACGTCCCAGACGAGCGCCGTCGTGTCCGCGCTGGCCGAAATCAGCCGACCGCCGGGCAGGAACGCCAGGGCGGTGACGGCGCCGTTGTGGCCGCGCAGCACCCGCCGCTGCCGCCACGTCGTGGTGTCCCAGAGATGAACGGCCCCGTCACCGCCGCCGGCCGCCAGCAGGCGCCCGTCGGGGGAGCAGGAGATGCTGTAGGCGCCGCGGACGAGTCCCTGGCAGCGGCCCAATTCCTTGCCGGTCCTTCCCCAGAACGCTAACCTCCCGGCCAGAGGCGACGTCCCAGAGCCGGACGTTGCCGTCCCGCCCCGCCGTGGCCAGGAGTTTGCCGTCGGGCGAAGGGCTCACGGAAGACACCCGGGAGGCAGTGCGGATGGGGAAAAGTGCGCCGCTTGCGGCTTCGCAAGATGGACTGCGAAGCCGCAAGCGGCGGCTCAGTGGGTCGTGTCCTCGTCCTCGACGTAATCGACGGTATCCTCGGCGGGCCGGACCGTACCGGGGGGATCTCCGGTTGTTGGTCGGTCCGGCCCGCCACTCGGCTCCGCCAAGGAGACCGCCGAGGCCGCATCGGCTCGGGCCGGCAGCACGGCAGCGCCGGGGGGCGACTCGGTTTCCCCCCGGGGGGAGGCTGGCCGCGCACATTGCGGCGCCTCGGCAGTCTTGATGGCGGCGGCCCGCTGAGGGGCCAACAGTTCGCTCAACTCGCCGTGCAGGCGGCACAGGCGCACGAACAACGCTCGACATTCGCCGCGCGTGGCCAGCGCCTCCTTCAGCTCGCTCACGTCCTGCACTGTCGCCAGGCCGTCGAGGTAGCGCAGCACCTGGATGGCGAAGGCCTCGTCGTCTGCCTGCGGCGGTCGGCCCTCGGGGGGCGTGCGCTCGGTCATGTCACGCTCCTTCACGGGCGAGCCGGCGCTGCACGCAGCCGGCGAGGTGACGGTAGGTGCGGCTCAGCGCGACGTAGATCGTGTTCGGCGATCGGTTGAGGCGCTCGGCGACGTCCAGGGCCGACAGCTCATCGACGTAGCGCAGCCGGATGAGCTGCCGCGCGTAGGGCGACAACTTCTCGACACACTCGCGCAGCGCCTTGCGGGCCGGCGCGGGGGTGGCGTCGGTCGCGGACCACTGGTCCTCGAGCAGCTCCAGCACCGATTGGTCGAGCAATTCCGGCGCCCGCTTGCGCTGCCGCAGCGCGGTCAGCGACTCGAAGCGCGCCACGCGCCGCGCCCAAACGGGGAAGTCTTCGTCCTTGGCCACCGCGCCCGCCTTGTCGAGGACGACGATGGCGACGTTCTGGAAGACGTCCTCGGCCAGGTCGGGGTCGCGCACGATGGAGACGATGTAGCCCAGCAGCATCGCCCGCTGCGAGAGCAGAAGCGCGACGGCGCGTTCTTGCCGTGAATCCATGTGAGCCAGCCTCTCTCTGCATAACTAACGTCGCAGCCGGCCACGGACTGTACATGGAAAAACATTCCCCGGCCGCAATTCCTACTCGCTCTCCTGGTGCCGGCGCCGCCCGGGCCGCGGCCGTGGCGGCTCCTCACGCACCTCGCCGCGCTCGCGCCGCCGGTCGCTGACCCGGAAATCGAGCTGCCGCCGTTGCACGTCCACCCGCACCACCTTCACCTGCACCTTGTCGCCCAACCGGTACGTCCGCCCGGTGCGCCGACCCGTCAGGCTGTGCGCCGCCTCGTCGTGGTAATAGTAATCGTCGCTCAGCGTGCTGACGTGGACGAGTCCCTCGACGGGGAATTGCTCCGCCTGCCCGAAGAAGCCGTAGTCCGCCACCCCGGTGATGATGACTTCCAGCTCCGTCCCAAGTCGCTCTTCGAGGTAGGCCAGCAGCTTCACCTTGATAAGCTCGCGTTCCGCCAGGTCGGCCCGGCGCTCCATCTTGCTGCAATGCTGGCCGAGCGCGTGCAGCTCCGCCTCGGCGCCGCCCGCCCGGCCGGTGAGCAGCCACTGCCCCAGCTGGCGGTGGACCGTCAGGTCGGGGTAGCGGCGGATCGGCGAGGTGAAGTGACAGTACGTCTCGCTGGCCAGGGCGTAGTGCCCCTCCTCGTCGGGGCTGTACACGGCCTGCTTGAGCGAGCGCAAGAGGGCGTAATGCACCGCGTGCATGTCGGGCCGCGCCGCCGACTGTTCGAGGATGCGTTGCAGGGTGAAGCGATCGACGGTCTTCTCGACCTTGTAGCCCAAGCCGCGGGCGAAGTCGCGGAAGGCCTCGAGCTTCGCCGGGTCCGGAGCGGGATGGACGCGGCGCAGGAACGCCACGCCGAGGCCGGCGAGGTGCTCGGCCACCGCCTCGTTGGCGGCGAGCATGAACTCCTCGATGATCTGATGGCTGACGTCCTGTTTGGCGAAGTGCGCCCCGCTGACGCGCCCCTGCTCGTCGTACTCCAGCTCGACCTCCGGCATGTTCAATTCCAGGGCCCCGCGCTTGCGCCGCCGCTTTCGCAGGATCATCGCCAGGTCGCGCATGCGCAACAAGAGCGCCACCAACTCCTCATCGACGTCGGCTGTCACCGCCCGCTGCGCCCCGTGGGCTTCGGCAACTTCCAGGATCTGACTTACCTGATCGTAGTTGAAGCGCTTGCGGGCGCGGATGGCGCCGTCGTGGAAGCCGACCCGGGTGCGCTGCCCCGCGGGGGTGAAGTCGATCAGGGCGCTCTTGACGTAGCGCACGCGGCCCTGCTGCAAGGAGGCAAGGCTGTTGGAGATGATCTCGGGGAACATCGGCAGCACGCGCTGCGGCAGGTAGACGCTGGTGCCGCGCTTGCGGGCCTCCTTGTCGAGCGCACCACCCGGCGGGCAAAAATGGGCCACGTCGGCGATGTGGACGGCGAGCTGCCAGTGCTTGCTGCGCGGGTCGATCAGCAGCGACACGGCGTCGTCGAAGTCGCGGGCGTCGGCCGGGTCGATGGTGATGACCAGGTCGCCGGTGAAGTCGGTGCGGCCGGCGAGGTCGTCCTCGCGGAAGGCGGCGGCGGCGGCACGGGCCTCTTCGAGGACGTCCTCGGGGAACTTGTCGGGCAAGCCGTACTCGCGGATGATCGACAGCGTATCGAC